>JBDTUZ010000007.1:0-143237 GCA_040007435.1 Ginsengibacter sp.
AAACCGAAATTAATAATTGTGGGAGCATCGGCATATAGCCGTGATTGGGATTATGGAAGGGTGAGAAAGGTTGCAGATGAAATAGGTGCTTTTGTTTATTGCGATATGGCGCATCCTGCAGGACTTATTGCAAAAGGGCTTTTGAATTCTCCATTTGAACATTGCCATTTTGTTACTTCTACCACGCACAAAACATTACGCGGACCACGTGGCGGTCTTATCCTGATGAAGAAAGATTTTGAAAACCCTTTTGGCGTAAAGGATAATAAAGGCAATGTAAGAATGATGAGTCACTTATTGGATATGGGCGTTTTTCCGGGAACCCAGGGAGGGCCGCTAGAGCATATTATTGCTGCGAAGGCTGTTGCATTTGGAGAAATACTAACAGATGATTTTACTAAATACGCCAAACAAATCCAGGTAAATGCGCAGGCCATGGCAAAAGCATTTAATGCAAGAGGCTATGATCTTATAAGCAGCGGCACAGATAACCATCTTATGCTGATCGACCTGCGCAACAAAAATGTTACGGGGAAAAAAGCGCAGGAAACTTTAGATAAAGCCAGCATAACTTTGAACAAAAATGCTGTGCCTTTCGATGACAAAAGTCCCTTTGTGACTTCAGGAATGAGAGTGGGCGTGCCTGCCATAACCACAAGAGGGCTTAAAGAAAATGATATGGAAGCGGTAGTGGATTTGGTGGACAAGGTGCTCATGAATGCCGATGATGAAAAAGTAATTACATCAGTGAGAAACGACGTAAAAGAGCTTATGGAAAAATTTCCTCTGTATCCTGACTTAGATTGATATTCCAAACCTTAACTAAAAAAAGTTTCATGATACAACGTGTACAAACTATATGGATGATATTGGCAGCAATAGTAACTTTTCTTACTATGAAATTTTTATTTTACAGCGGCACGTTGGCTGTAGATAACGTCTATCATGTATTGATGGCAACCGATAACTTTCTAATTCTTATTTTAACAAGCGCCCTTGGAACCGGAGTCATTATTAACATTTTTCTATTTAAACACCGAAGTATTCAATTTAGAATTATACTTTTCGCATTGCTGGCAGAATGCATACTTATATTTCTTTACATCCGGGAGACGAATAAATATTCAGCGGGAAACTTTAGCCTTTGGTCTGCGCTGCATATACTAATAATTGTCTTCCTGGTATTTGCTGCAAGAGGTATTTATAAAGACTCGAAGCTTATTAAAGAGAGTAACAGGCTGAGGTGATCATTTTACTGAATTGATTTTTACTTACTGCCGCCTCACTTAGAAAAAAATCTACAAAAAAAAGGGTGAAAAACACCCCCTCGATGAATTATTTATTCTTCTTAGCTTTAGTAAACAATTCACCCCCAACTAACGTTTATGAAAAAGCTCCATCTAAAATATCCCCCCCTTGTTTTAATTCTGTTGGTCATTTTCTCCTGTACTAAAATGGATCTTAAAAAAGACAGGACATTTGAAACTGATAATACATTGCTGCCTGGTTGGTCTAAAGCGCAGCTTACATCCGCTGATTTTATACCGCAGGATGGCGACTCAATAGAAAGGATTACCACGCTTGGTGTAAAGCTCACTAACCCCTACCTTATTCCTAACATGCAACAGGCTTATACCAACCTTGGCCTTAGCAGCAGCCTTGCCACCATCACTAATAAGTATGTACGCTTTAAACCTACCGTAGCCCAGCTTGCTGCTCTCGACTCAACTATGGATGCGCAGGGACTTGAATTGTTTGATACGCCTGTGGATTATGTGGTAACCTACGAAGGAGACTACTACCAGGACCCTTCCATACCCGATTCATTACCGACTTGGCAATATGCAGTAGTGCCGACAAATTTTGTTTTCCCATCAGGTATTATCTATGAAATACTTGCACAAATACATATACCCGGCGATAATTATACAGCAATAGAAACCGAAGCAGAACGACTTGCATCGTTACAGGACAGCCTTAATGGCGGCGGCAGCGCTCCGTCAGGATTGAAGGGTGGCGTACAACCCAATTCGGCTTCATACTGTGACCCATGCTTCGTGTGGGATCCTATAGCAAGAGAGTGCGTTCCTATTGGCAACGGTTGCGGAACCAATCCACCACCACCGGCGGTTGATGCAGCCATACCGGCTGGATATATTTATGTACATGATACTAACCTAAACACCGATATAGGCGTTCGTAAAGTAAGAGTGGTAGCAAGAAGATGGTTTAAGGTTGACAGAACGTACACAGATAATGCGGGGCATTTCGTGTGCACAAAAAAATTCAAACATAAGGTAAGAATACTTGAGAGATTCAAAAATGATGATGCAAGAATTTATGGAGTAAGGGGTTGGAGACTGTACCAAATGTTATTTCCCGTAAAAAGGACCTTGGGAATATTTAGCGGCACTAAAAATAATTTAAATCTCTTTAATAACCAGGCAGGCCCTATTAATTCAAAAGCAAACAGGTATTGGGCAGCTGCTACAACACATAATGCAGTACAGGAGCACCGAGACTACGCTGGACAATTTAGTTTTTCTGTAGCGCCTTCCGCAATGAATATTTTTATTACGAACTGGGCGGCTTTGGAAGGTCTGGCCTCAACGCCATTGTTTCATAAAAGAGTCATTCAAAATATTCCGACGTCATTTATAAACACCTTTCTGGCTAGTCAGGTAATATCAGCCTCTAAACTGGTACCCTTTTTTGCGATTGTGAATGTTGATATGGCAATTGACTATCATACAACGTTAGCCCGGTTTACTTCCGATTGGCTGAAAGAAACCGATTATCATGAAATGAGTCATGCGAGCCATTTCACTAAGGCGGGTACGGCTTGGTATAATCAATTTGTAACTGCTGAGCTTAATCAGATTGCAGCTCACACAGGGGCTAATGATCCATTAAATCCTTATGGATCGTCCAATACTCCGGATGCTCCAATTATAGCTTTGGGCGAAGGATGGGCTTATCACATGGGACATTTTTTAGCGGATCAGCGGTATGGAGTAAATGCGACATGCACTGATGAAGGACAATTTCAATATTGCCCCTCAAATCCCCCTCCTCTTGTTGCACATCCACATACAAATGTTTTGGAGTTTTATATTCCTACACTTTCTAGTGATCCCTTTCATTGGATACCAAAAGGGTTGATGGAAGATTTGATTGATAATGGTGAACCGGTTCAATTTACTCAGGTAAATGATTTGGTTTTAGGATTAACTACTTCACAAATTTTTTCTGCGCTGCAAAGTGATGTCACTACTGTGTCCCAATATAAGACACGGTTACTCCAACAAATTGGAAATGGGCAGCTTAACAATATTAATAATTTATTTACCTCTTATGGCTACTAAGCGAGTACTTTTAGTAATTTGTTCATTGATAGGTTTATTCTTGATTTTTTTTGGATGCAGAAAACCATGTACTAAAAATCACTACGATTTTAACGGAACATCGGTATTTTCTCCAGAAAAGGACGGCATTAATATTGGCGACACAATATGGTTTAATTCAATTATTTCAATAAAAAACTTGGATACCAAAAGCAATCAAATAATAGATTATAGCGGTGCCTCCAATGTTAGTACTCAAATAAACTTTAATACGGCCAATAGTACCGATCCCACAATTGGATCTATTGATTCATTTAAATTTATAAAAGGAAAAGGAGAAATCAGTATAAACACAAATTTTCCACAAGCATCTATGGCTGTTACATATGTGGAAGAAAAAGACAATTATCTACTCTCTTTTGGAATTATTGCAATTAAAAAAGGTGTTTATGTTATAACAGAAGTTGATTTAGAAAATTCCTATAAAAAATGCTCGGACGCTTATGTAACAATCACCTTAAATAATATTAATAAGCATCAACATTATTTAGATTCAACATATTATCCAAATTCTCCTTACGGAAATACAATTCCATTAATAGTACAAACTCATTCTTATTGTTTTAAAGTATATTAATTTTTGAATATCGTTTATCATGAAATGAGCCATGCAAGCCATTATACGAAAGTTGGAACAGGATGGTACACTCAATTTGTAAATGCAGAGTTGGCTGAAATTGTAAGCCATCCATCCGGGCCTTTAAATCCTGATGGGGATGGTACAACATCCAACTCTCCTATAATCGCCTTAGGTGAAGGATGGGCGTATCATATGGGACACTTTTTGGCAAATAGAACTTATGGTTTTAGCAGCGATGCAAGTATTGAACAAGGTATAAGCTATGATAATAATGACCTGTTAATGGTTTAAGCAGCCATATAAACCTGTTAGAAGATTTTAGCCCGTTCAGAACAAATGATCCATTTCATTGGATACCGCAAGGATTGTTTTATGATTTGAATGATAATAGAAATGATAACCTATTTAATATTCAAGCAGTCAATGATCAAGTTATGGGCTACACCAATGCTCAAATGTTTAATGCATTTCAATCTACCATTTATACACTGCAGGCGTACAGGGTAAGGCTTCTTCAAATCAATAACAACAATAATAATCCTACACCAGTAACAAATTTATTTTCTCAATATGGCTACTAAAATTTTTGTTGTAGCCGCATTGTTCTTTATCGCTATAACTACAACATTCAGTACATGTAAAAAAGGCGGCTGTGCAAATACAGTTTATAATTTTGAAATAGGAGTAAAAGCTTATCCTGATAGGGACAGCATTCATATAGGAGATACGCTTTGGGTTGAAATAAACGCCCCCACTACCTTTACCGATCTTGTTTCAAATAATGATGTAAATTATGCCGGGGCCGCAAATTTGGGTTCAGCCATCGGTTTCGGAGAATTCATCGGAAGAGACAGCGTAAGAGAATCGGCTAATTCTTTTGAATACCTTTTAATAAAGGGTTATAATGTCAATAACCCATTTGTATCCAAAATCCGTGAATATTTATTTATGGAACAAAACAACTTTTATTTATTTAAGTTGGGAATTATACCTAAAGAAAAAGGCATTTTTGGCATTGGTTTTAGCAATGCTGCAAATGTTTTTAGAGCAAATGATGGATGTACAAAGGCAAGGTTTAATATATTTTTTCAGAATACACATCAACATTATTTTTTAAATCCAAACATAAATTCTAACAGCGCCGATACAACAAAACCAAGTGGAAGCTACTATTTTGCGGTTAATTAGTTTTTTATGAAAGTCGTTTATATGACAAGGCTATTATCCCGCACTGGCGCAGATATGCAGCAAAGGTACAGTGGTGTTAGCGTATCTGTGCTTATGAAATTATTGCCCCCTGTTCGTCCAAGTATTAATTAGTTGTGTGTGCAAGCTTTAGCAAAGGTTTTGTGAATTAGCCATGCTTGTGCCGGCACGGAAAAGAGATTTGTATATTTACTTAAGAGCCTAAAATACAAATTTCATGACAACGGTAAACTCTATTTTATTTCCTTTGCACAGTATATTGTATCGTGGCAAATCGTTCCATCTGTGCTTGGTAAATTAATGTTGATCCTGCAAAAAGTGATGATGTGATGAGGTGGCAATGAAGTCGAAAAAATTTGACATCGAAGAATTGGAAAATGCTTAATAAAGAAGAACATTTATTTTAAAAATTCTTTTATGAAAATTGAAAAGGCCGGCAACGTTAATGAATACATTGCCAAGTTTCCGAAAGAGGTTCAAAAAATTTTAGAGCAGGTAAGGCAAACCATCAGGAAAGCCGCGCCGGAAGCTGAAGAAAGCATCAGTTATGCAATGCCGACATTTAAGCTGAATGGAAAACCTCTTATTTATTTTGCAGGGTATGAAAATCACATCGGGTTGTACGCTACTCCATCAGGCCACGCCGCTTTTGAAAAAGAGTTATCAAAATATAAACAAGGCAAAGGATCGGTCCAGTTTCCTTTGGGCGAACCAATACCCTTAGATTTAATAAGCAGGATTGTAAAATTTCGGCTGCAGGGGAATGTTGAAAAAGAAAAAACTTTTCTTACCGAACTTGGGGCACCGGCAAGGCGAGCGCTTGAAAACAATAGCATAAGAACGTTACAGCAATTAGCTAAGTATAGTGAGGCAGAGATCCTGAAATTTCATGGCATCGGAAAAACCACTATACCAATTCTGCAGAAAGCATTAAAAGAAAAAGGGCTCAGTTTCAAAACACAAAAAAATCGCCTAAAAGTGTTTCATTAAAATAAAAAGTAGTATGTCGTTCCAGGCGTATATGGATAACATCCAAACAAAGACAGGTAAAAGCCCGGCAGAATTTAAAAAGCTGGCAGAGCAAAAAGGTTTTCTTAAAAAAGGAAAACTTGCCGACGGAATAAAAGCCGGAGATATTGTAAAATGGCTGAAAGAGGATTATGAATTAGGACATGGACATGCCATGGCATTGTTTGCGCTATTTAAAGGAATAAAGAAAGAAGGCGATAAATAGAAATGATTTTATAAATATTTCCCCGTATAACTCTCCTTCACATTTTTCAATCCTGAGGGCACCCCGGCATAAACAAGATTACCGCCGCCATCTCCTGCTTCAGGGCCAAGATCTATCACCCAATCGGCAGATTTTATTACATCAGTATTGTGTTCGATAACTATTATGGAGTGGCCTTGTTCAATTAATGCGTTGAAAGATCCGAGTAGTTTTTTTATATCATGAAAATGGAGACCCGTGGTAGGTTCATCAAATATGAAAAGCAAATGGCCTTGCCCGTTTCCTTTGCCAAGAAAAGACGCCAGCTTTACACGTTGCGCTTCGCCACCACTTAGTGTATCGGATGACTGGCCAAGCTTTATGTAACCTAAACCAACATCACTCAACGGTTGAATTTTTTTCGCAACATCCGCTCCTTCCGATTCTTTTTTCTTACCCCCTTCATTTGTCTTGAAAAATTCAATGGCCTCATCCACACTCATTTCAAGTACATCGTAAATATTTCTTTCTTTATAAGTTACTTCCAGCACTTCCTGCTTAAATCTTTTGCCGCCACATACATCGCATGTTAAATGAACATCAGCAAGAAACTGCATCTCCACTACCTGCTCGCCTTCTCCTTTACATGCATCGCACCTGCCGCCATCAACATTAAATGAAAAATGCTTTGGCTGGTAGCCGCGCATTTTACTTAAAGGTTGCTTGCTGAAAAGGTCTCTTATTTCATCGTAAGCTTTTATATAAGTGACGGGGTTGCTTCGTGAAGATTTTCCAATGGGATTCTGATCAATCATTTCGACCTGGGCTATATAATCTATGTCGCCGGTAAGTCCTTTACTCAAACCAACTTTCTCCGCAAATTCACCCTTAATTTTTTTTAATGCAGGCGATAAGATTTGCTTAACCAATGTTGTTTTACCGCTGCCGCTCACCCCGCTTACCACGCACAGAACATTGAGCGGAAATACTATATCTATGTTTCGCAAATTATTCTGGCGGGCACCCTGCACTGTTATAGAACGATTCCATTTACGGATGTGTTTAGGTGGTTCAATCGCAAGTTCACCTTTAAGGTATCTCCCTGTCAAGCTTTCAGGGTTACTTATCAATTCATCGTAATCACCTTCGGCTACCACTTCACCACCGAGGTGGCTTGCAAGGGGGCCCATGTCAATTATATGATCCGCGTGGCGCATCATGCTTTCATCATGCTCTACTACTACAACAGTATTCCCCATGTCACGCAGGTTTTTAAGAACAGCAATAAGCCGTTCTGTATCTCTTGCATGCAAGCCAATAGAAGGTTCATCTAAAATGTATAGTGAATTCGTAAGATTACTTCCGAGGCTACGTGTAAGCTGTATGCGCTGGCTCTCTCCACCGCTTAGCGAATTAGCAAGCCTGTTTAATGTGAGGTAACCAAGGCCAACATCAAGAAGCGTACTCAGGCGATTATTTATTTCTATTAAAATACGTTTCGCTACCGTAAAGTCATAGTCAGAAAGTTGGATTTCTTCAAACCATTGCTTAAGATCTTTAACGGGCATCTCGCAAAGCTCGCCGATGTTGCTGTGATTAACTTTTACATACAAAGCTTCTTTTCGAAGCCGGTAGCCTTTACACTCGGGGCACAGGGTGCGGCCCCTGTAGCGGCTTAATAAAACCCGGTATTGTACCTTATATAAATTCTGTTCTACTTCTTTAAAAAATTCATCGAGGCCTGAGAAATATTCATTGCCTGTCCAAAGTAAATTGTATTGCGCTGTTGTAAGATCTATGATCGGTTTATGCACCGGGAAATCAAACCGGCTGGCAACGCGAATAAGATTTTCTTTCCACAAGCCCAATTTTTCTCCACGCCATGGCGCGATTCCATTTTCATAAACGCTCAGTCTTTTGTCAGGCATTACGAGATCGGGATCAATACCCAGCACTAATGAAAAGCCGCCGCAGACAGGGCATGCGCCATAAGGATTATTGAAAGAAAATAAATTAGGAACAGGCTCTTCAAATTTTATTCCATCAAGCTCAAATTTATTGGAAAAATGTAAAGTATCAGATCCATTTATCTCCAATATAACTTCACCCTCACCTTCATAGAAAGCAGTGGTTACGGAGTCCGACATCCGATGATCGTCATCTTCATCAAAGTCTTTTATCAGCAAACGATCAACAAGTACATAAGGAGTTTTATGAGTGAACAAAGAAGAGAGATTCTTTTTCTCCTGGATATCTTCAATCCTTATTATTTCTCCATCCATATAAATCCTGGAAAATCCTTTTTGCATAAGGATATTTAATTCCTCTTTTATATTCCTGCTGTGATGTTGCTTAAAAATAACAAGCAATAAAACCTTATCTCCCTGTTTTAAATCTTTAATTGCCTTTACCACATCCTGCACATCGTCTTTCTTTACCTCTCTGCCGGAAACCGGTGAAATTGTTTTGCCGACCCTTGCAAATAATAAGCGCAGATAATCATAAATTTCAGTCATGCTTCCCACCGTAGATCTGGGAGTACGTGATATCACTTTCTGCTCTATGGCAATAGCAGGGCAAAGGCCTTTAATATAATCTACATCAGGCTTATTCATACGTGCCATAAATTGCCTGGCATACGCACTCAGGCTTTCAGCATATCGCCGCTGGCCTTCTGCAAATAATGTATCAATAGTTAATGAAGATTTTCCGGAGCCTGAAACACCTGTAACAACAATAAATTTATTACGTGGTATTTCTACGGTTACATTTTTGAGATTGTGAACCCTTGCTCCTTTAATAAGAATATTATTGTTCTTATCGGCTATATTTTTTATTGAAGAAGTGCGTGGAATACGTTTCGTAGTTTTCATTTCTGGGGTGCAAAAATAACGATTCGTAGTTTTACTAATAAAAATCGAGTGATACCACTCGATTTTTCGTTTTTACGAAAAAAAATTATGAAAACATTTGGAACTTCTTTTGAATGTTTTATTTTCGGTATTCCAATTGTCCTGAAGCATGAAGAACCTTAATTGCAAATCCGCAAAAAAGTTTCCCCTCGTATTTCTCTTCAATTGGAATGACTTGCACAATATCCTAAACCAAAATCAAAACAGTTTTATGAAAACTTTGAACACTCTATCTGACCAGAAATTAATTCATCTTTACCTCGATGGAGATTCTGATGCCCTCTCAATTCTTGTAAGCCGTTACAAGGATAAAATTTACACATCGATTTACTTATTAGTGAAAGACAAATATCTTGCCGAAGATATTTTCCAGGACACTTTTATTAAAGTAATTGATACAATTAAGGGAGGACGCTATACAGATGAGGGAAAATTTTTACCATGGGTTATGAGAATTGCGCACAATTTATGTGTGGATCATTTTAGAAAAATCAAACGCAGCCCGTCAATCAAGACAAGCGATGACCGCGACATCTTTGAAGTGATCAATTTCGCTGAGGCAGGCGCGGAAGAAAAAATGATTCAATCTCAAAGCCACGACAGGGTAAGAAAATTACTTGATCTACTTCCTGAAGATCAAAGAGAAGTAATTGTAATGCGGCATTATGCAGATCTTAGTTTTAAAGAAATCGCAAAACTTACGGATTGCAGCATCAACACTGCTCTAGGTCGTATGCGGTATGGTCTTATAAACTTAAGAAAAATGGTTACAGAGAAGCAAATCGCTTTATAGTATCTTTTACGCTATGCCAGGTAAATCCTCTTCAAAAGATTTTTGAAGAGGATTTTTTTTCAGGATATTTACTCTTATAGCAGTGATACACGAATCCATATTCCATCAAATACTTTAATCTTCCTAATAAGTATTTTTTTTGTGATTTAATTTTCCGCAAGCTTATTTTTCATTATCAAAATTAAACTATCAAGGCTATGCACACTATTAATTTCAGCAGCGCTCATCAATACTTTTGTGTGTGCACTATCGCTTAATAAAATAGCCGGTAAAGGAAAATCAACGGGCTCGTATTTTTTTCTCACTTCATCTTTATGAAGAAATACCTTTTGATAAGGCAGGGGATCCAGAAAATACTTCCATTCTTTTTTCATTACAAATATTCCATAAGTGAGGCGGCATAAATTACAGGGGTACGAAGAGGGAATAAAAACTTTATGTAAGAAGTCTATTGAGCCAGGAACGATTCCTCCCCATGTATTGTATGCTAATATTATTTTTTTAGCCCCGGTAGTCGTAACAACATTTTTTCCAACTTCTATTTTCTCTTTTTTACCTTCCGGCCTTAGATACCGGATGCCATCAGAAATGCCAATAATTAGTATCAGCCAAAATAGAACCCATCGAAAAGTCTTTTTTCTTTTGGTCATTAAACCATGTTTCTTATAAAAATAAACAATACATGATTTAGTTACGTTTTGAAAAGGGGGTAAGCGATGTGTAAATACATCTTGCATTACTTGTTCAGTTGGTTATTACTGCTTACTATTACCGATTTTTCCCCATCATGTTCAAAATATACTTGTCAATATTAGTATTCACTCTACATTTGCTGGTATTTTAATATGCCTGTAAAATCTATAATAGCAAATGCATTGTAAATACCTTTAAATTTTTGGCGTGAGAAAAAATCTCAATTCTGTAACACCTGCTGGTTTACTTATAGCTTTAGGAATTATTTATGGAGACATTGGAACATCACCCCTATACGTTTTCAATGCTATTATTTATGATAAACTTATCTCGGATTCTCTGATCATAGGGAGCCTTTCCTGCATCATCTGGACCATTACCATGCAAACCACACTTAAGTACGTGGTAATGATACTGCGTGCAGATAACAAGGGTGAGGGAGGTACCTTTGCATTGTATGCATTGGTGAGGCGAAGATCCAAATGGCTCGTTTACCCAGCCATGATAGGTGGCGCAGCTCTTCTTGCTGATGGTATTATTACGCCACCAATATCAATCACATCTGCTATTGAAGGCTTACGGAAACTACCTGTGCTGCATTCGATTTCTTCTAGCAGCATCATGGCGATAGTACTTATCATTATCGTATTATTTTTCTTCATGCAACAGTTTGGCACGGCCTCTATTGGCAAAATGTTCGGGCCAATAATGTTCATCTGGTTTTCAATGCTTGCAGTACTCGGCGCAGCGCATATCATGGATGACATTACGGTGTTCAAAGCATTTAACCCATATTACGCAATCAATTTTTTAGCAGAGTACCCGGCGGGCTTCTGGTTGCTTGGCGCTGTGTTTTTGTGTACTACGGGGGCAGAGGCTTTGTATAGTGATCTCGGACACTGCGGCCGCGGCAACATACGCATGTCATGGATATTTGTAAAAAGTTGCCTTCTGCTAAATTATATAGGCCAGGGAGCTTATTTACTGGCCAACCGTAAAGGATTAACCATAACCGATGCCGTAAAATCGCAGCTTCACATCAATGCCTTTTTTGACCTTATGCCGCAGTGGTTTGTTATTATAGGGGTGGCCATTGCTACAATCGCTGCCATCATCGCAAGCCAGGCAATGGTCTCCGGATCTTTTACACTTATAAGCGAGGCAATGCGACTTAATTTATGGCCGAAGCTTAAAATAAAATATCCATCAGAAGAACGGGGGCAATTATTTATACCTGCTATAAATACCATGATATTTTGTGGCTGTGTGGGAGTCGTTCTCTATTTCCAAACTTCCTCACGCATGGAAGCAGCTTATGGACTGGCGATCATAATAACCATGCTGGCCACTACGGTCCTATATGCGAATTATATGGTTATTCACCGGGTAAAATCAATCTGGATATATGTGTTTCTAATTGTGTATGGCATTATTGAAATTACATTCCTGATTGCTCTTTTATTAAAGTTCAGACACGGAGGTTACTTTACAACCCTGATAGCGCTGTTCATGTTTGCCATAATGTATTTATGGTACAGGGCACGAAAGATTAAAAACAGGTATGTGGAATTTGTGCGGCTGGAAAAATATCTTCCCATGCTGCAGGAATTAAGTAACGATTCCACCATTCCCAAATATGCTACGCACCTTGTATATTTAACCAGCGCTAACAACCCAAAAGAAATAGAGCATAAAATAATCTATTCCATATTAAACAGGAAGCCTAAGCGTGCAGATATTTACTGGTTTGTACATGTGGATACATTGGATGATCCCTTCACTTCAGAATATACAGTAGATGTAATTATTCCCAATGAGGTTATACGTATTGAGTTCCGTTTAGGCTTTAGAATGGAGCCACACATCAATCTTATGTTCAGGCATGTGGTGGAAGAGATGGTTGCTAACAGGGAAGTAAATATTACGAGCCGGTACGAAAGCTTACAGCGAAATAATGTAGTAGGCGATTTTCAGTTTATAGTAATGGAAAAGTTTCTATCGCGTGATAATGAATTACCTTTCTTTGAAAAGGTTATAATGAAATTGCATTTCTGGGTAAAAGAAGTAAGCCTGAGTGAAGAAAGAGGTTTCGGCCTGGACCAAAGCAATGTAACTGTTGAAAAATTCCCGTTAATAGTAGCTCCGGTAAGCCAGTTAAAATTAACCCGTATTTTTCCTGATGAAGAATGATCCCCTTCTTTAGTTACCGGGTTTCTATGAAGATTGTACCTTTTGCAAGTCTTATTGATTTCTTCAAAAACCAGATGTGTCTCCCACGATCATTTATATTATTGCCGGCTATGCTATCGTAACCATTATTATTTATCTAATACAGGAGAAATTAATTTTCAAACCCGAGAAACTTACACAGGATTTCCTCTATAAATACGATGTTCCTTTTAAAGAATTATTTTTTGATGTTGAGCCTGGGGTAAGAATAAATGGCCTGCATTTTTTTGTAGAAAATCCAAACGGCCTTATATTATATTTTCATGGAAATACCCGCAGTATTAAAGGATGGGCGAGGTATGCAAAAGATTTCTACCGGTATGGGTATGATGTTGTACTCGTAGATCTCCGGGGCTTTGGAAAAAGTACCGGCACCCGGGGAGAGCAGGTAATGTACGATGATATGCAATTTGTATATGACGAGTTAAAAGCACGCTACCGGGAACACCATATTATAGTCTACGGGAGGAGCCTTGGAAGCGGCTTCGCAGCAAAACTGGCCAGCGAAAATTCACCCCGGTATTTGATACTGGATGCTCCCTATTATAGTTTTAGAAAAGCTGTGCAACGGTTTATTCCTATTTTACCCATGAAGTATGTATTACGATATCACATTACCACACACAAATGGATCACCAAAGTAAATTGCCATACTTATATTCTGCATGGAACAAAAGACTGGCTAATTCCCATAAAACAAAGCGAGCAATTGCAACAATTAAATCCGCACAAAATAACGCTTATGCGCATTCACGGGGGAGGACACAATAACCTCCCCACCTTCCCTGAATACCATAATTTCATAAGGGATATTTTAAAAAATTAAATAAGCTTTTGAATGGCTGAAAACGACATTACCCGCAAGAAAAAAATCAGGAAAAAAATTATTGGCTGGAGTAAAGCAGTGATCATAATTTATTGCTCTATTGGTATCGCGTTGTACTACCTGCAGGAAAAACTGATGTTTCATCCCGATCCTTTACCGCATGATTATGTATTTAAATTCAACGTGCCATTTAATGAAATAAATATTCCTATGAATTCGAGGGATACACTCAACCTGGTTCAATTTTTTCCAAAGGAGGGAAGGGCAAAAGGCGTGGTATTATATTTTCACGGTAACCGTGGTAACATCAACAGGTATGCGAAATATGCCGCAAATTTTACCAGGAATGGCTACCAAGTATTCATGGCAGATTATCCCGGCTATGGCAAAACAACCGGTAAGCTTTCAGAAGAAAATTTATACAAGCAGGCAATGGAAGTGTATAAACTTGCCCATTCAAAATTTAATGATGATAGTATTATCATTTATGGTAAATCATTAGGATCTGGCATCGCATCGTGGCTCGCGTCCAAAAAAAATTGCAAAAGGCTGATACTCGAAACTCCCTATTACAGTATGCCCGATTTGTTCAGTAATTATGCACCTATATATCCCACATCGGCAATGGCGCATTTTAAGTTGCCAACCTTTGAGTATTTACAGGAAGTAAAGGCCCCGGTTACGATCTTTCATGGAAACGACGATGGAGTTATCCCTTACGATAACAGTCATAAACTCACAAAAAAATTTAAGCAGGGAGATGAATTTATTACTATCGAAAATGGAGGTCACAACAATTTAAACGACTTTGCGGTGTTTCATCAAAAGCTGGATTCGTTGTTAAATATTAAGTGAAACAGGGCGATTCATTCTACACCACCTTAAAGGCAACAAAATAATAATTATTTGCCGCTCCGATAAGCTCAAGTTCAAAATAATACGAATCAATAAAATGCCTGTAAGCCATAAACTCATGAGTAGGCACTACAAACTCATCGAAAAAAAGGATATCCCCTTTTTTTAGAAACGGCGCGAGGCTTGTAAGGGTAAATAAGGTCGCAGTATAAAGGTCCGCGTCCAGCATAATCACACTTCTCTTTTTGTTATCAAAGGATTTTAGAAATACCGATAATGTTTGCTGAAAAAGACCCTGAAAAAATTGCCCCCGGTTGTCCCAAATCAACGGAATATTGTTGCCAGTATTAAAAGTTCCTTTTTTGTATGGCCCAAAATCTTCAGGCAATCCTGTAAAAGTATCAAATCCGTAAAAACGTGATCCCTCATCCCTATTCTCCTCCATCCACCAATTGAAGGAATGCCCATCGGCCACCCCGAACTCCAGATAATTTATTTCATGATATAGCTGTTCAGTCTCAATCACATTTTTATACAGGAGATAACGCTTCGTATAATCCCATTTCGAGGGGAAATCGTTGAATGAAATATTTCTGTTCTCACTTACCCATTTTGAAAGTCTTGTCATCCATATTAGCTGTTGTGAAAAGCCTGTAAGCCAGGAAAAAAAAACATGAAGCCTTAAGCGGATAAATGTTGATTTTAAAAAACGAATAGTAGTAAAATTCATCAGCAAATATACTTTTTCAAAATTCCTCCAACTGCACACTCGTAGCCGAAACAGTTAGTTCATATTTTATCCCGATTTTAAGAGCATAATTTTCTTTATCGTGACTTACAGGAAAGCCGAAGCAGACGGGATAATTAAAATCTTTAACAATGTTGCAGATCACCTCTTCGGTGGATTGGCCAAACGGAATGGTTGTGTCTTTCATGTCACTAAACTTACCCACGATAAGGCCGGCAAGATCATCCAGTTTCCCGCTGCGTTTCAACTGGTAAAGCATTCGGTCGACATTATAAATATATTCACCCACGTCTTCTATAAATAATATCTTCTTCTCGGTATTTATGTCTGACGAGGAGCCGCAAATATGGGCTAACAAAGAAAGATTGCCTCCAACTAAAATACCAATCGCTTTCCCTTTTTGATTGTACCCGTTGCCCAGGGAACTATAGGTCGCTTTTCTTCCAATAAGCGCATCGTGCAGGCTTAGTATGTACGGATTTTTATTTTCGCCGTCATTAAATGCCGCAGCCATTGGTGCATGAAGTGAAGCGATTTTAAAATTGGAATAAAGGTGGTTGTGAAGAATTGTAATATCACTAAATCCAATGATCCATTTAGGATGCTTTTTAAATTTTTTAAAATTAAGAGCGTCAATTATTCTTCCCATTCCATATCCACCTCTTGCACACAAAATTGCATTAATGTGATCATCATCGAGCATCTGCTGCAAGTCGGCAAGCCGCTCTTCATCAGTCCCGGAAAAATAATTGTATTGATTGCCCAGGGTCTTGCCTGCGACAACTTTGAATCCCCATTCCTTTAAAGTTTCAATTGCTGTGAATGCCTTTTCATAAGGCATATAACCGGCCGGGCAAAGTATTCCAATGGTATCGCCGGGTTTTAAGTATGGGGGTATTGTGGTCATATGGCTACGTTATTATATTACTATTTATATTTTAATGAACACTTTCTTCAATCAGTTTTTCAATCCATCTTATTACCCCGCCGCGGCGGGGATAGGGGCCTTATAAGACCTTAAACTTCTTCGAGAAGAACCAAGTCTTTTGAGACCGCTAATTTATGTTTAACTCCACATTTTAATGCGTAGTTTTCTTTCTGATGGCCCACAGGGAAATCAAAGCATACGGGGAAATTGTATTCCTTCACTTTTTCCAAAACCATCTGGCAAGTGTTTTCTCCAAATTCTTCGCCGGGGTCATCAGGTTTATTTTTGAAACCACCTATTATTAATCCGTTCAACTTATCGAATTTCCCTGTACGCTTCAAATTCCAAAGCATACGATCAATATTGTAAGAGTACTCACCCACTTCTTCAAGAAATAAAATTTTATTATCAGTATCTATATCCGATTTCGTGCCCGCCAGGTTTTCTAAAATAGAAAGATTACCTCCTACCAATATTCCTTCGCCTACACCCTGCCTGTTGTTCACATTTACTGTTGCAGGATAATTTACTTTTTCTCCCACCAGGCATTTCCTTATTGATTCAATAGAATCGATTTGTGTCTGCTCCGCCAATTGCCAGTCGGCAGGGAAGCTGTTGCACATTTTAGAATGAATGGAGGCGACGCGAAAATTTTTATTAAGATGAGAATGAATAACGGTTGCGTCACTAAATCCTATGATCCATTTTGGCTTTGAAGAGAATTTTCTAAAATCAATATCATCAATTATTCTTACAGAGCCATAGCCACCACGGCCAAGCATAATCGCTTTTATTGATGGATCATCCAACATACCCTGGAAATCTTTTGCTCTTTCCTGGTCGCTGCCGGCAAAGGTGAAATCCCGTGCGCCCACGGTATTACCAACTTTTATTCTAAAACCCCATTCCTGCATTTTCTGAACTGCAGGCTGAATGTCTTCCATTGTTATAAAACCTGAAGGGCATGTTATCCCGATAATATCTCCCTTATTTAAATATTTTGGAATCTTATGCTCAGCTTCAAACCCGGCAGAAGAAAAATTTGCCTTTACAGATGATGCCGAAAACAATGGAATAACAGAGGAAAGAAAATTTTTACGATTCATGTATTCATTTCTAAAAAAACACGTAACTAAAAACCCAGGCCTGCCTTTAATGCTTTTTGATATTTACGAAGATCAAATTTATAATAATAGGGAGCCTTGTGAGCAACACCTTTTTTTGTTTCATTTAATTTTTTAAGTATTCCGGTCGAAATTATTTTACGCTGAAAATTTCTGCGATCGAGCGTCCTTCCTAAAATTGTTTCGTAAAGTTTTAGCAACTCCGGCATGGTAAATTTTTCAGGCAGAAGATTATATCCTACCGGCTGATAGTTTAATTGAAGCTGTAGGCTGTTTAATGCGGTATCTAAAATTAGATTATGATCCAAAATCATCTCCGGCACTTTATGGATCTCAAACCATTCACATGCATCGGAAAATATATCTGCAACCGGCTGGACTTTTGTAAAATCCACAAGGGCAGAATATCCAACGGTAATAAACCTGTCAAACATCCAGCTTTCCTCACCTTCAATTCCCACATTTTTTAAAAACTGTTTATTGACTCTTTTTGTGGACCTCTCCGGCTCGCTAAATACATGAAACTGTTGAAGATAAATTTCCATTAATCCTGTTCGTTGTTCCAGTATCCTTTTAGCAGCTTCATCCATGTGCTCGTCCTTCAAAATAAATCCTCCCGGCAATGCCCACTTGCCTGCATAGTTTGCCTTGAGCAAAAGAATTTTCAATTCATTTTTATGAAACCCAAATATGACACAATCGACAGAAATATGACGCAGATACTTTTTGTGCCCGCTAATAAAATGGTCTTTTATTTCTTCCTTATAATCCATCCCAACGTTTTTTAAAATCACTTAATAAAAATTAAATGTACGCCGAATAAAAATTAAATACTACATTGTGTCAATGTAACGCAATGAATTAATTAAATTTAATTATCAATGAAAAAAATTATTACGTATTTACTTGTGATGTTGATAGCTTCTAAGCTTCCGGCGCAGAGTACTATCTCAATGAAGGCAAAAGATATTGTCAGCAAAATGACACTCGAAGAAAAAGCAAAGCTTGTGGTCGGTAACGGTTTTAAGCTACCTGGAGCCGCCCCGCAAGGACCCACAATCGGCCAAACACAGGATAAAGTACCTGGAGCTGCGGGTACAACATTTGCCATTCCAAAGCTTGGCGTTCCTTCTATTGTTGTTTCGGACGGGCCTGCAGGCGTTAGGATTGACTCTGTTCGCAAAGGCAACAATTCAAAAACTTATTATGCAACAGCATGGCCTGTGGCCACTTTACTCGCTTCAACATGGGATACTGCATTGGTAAAAAAGGTTGGAGTAGCCTTTGGGAGCGAGGTGCACGATTATGGTATTGATGTATTGCTTGCGCCTGCATTAAACATTCACCGCAATCCATTGGGCGGAAGAAATTTTGAATATTATTCTGAAGATCCCTTGCTGACTGGTAATATAACCGCTGCGATGGTTAACGGGATTCAATCGAATGGAGTGGGCACTTCTATAAAACATTTTGCGGCAAATAATGAGGAAACAAACCGCAATACCATTAACACAATTGTGAGTGAGCGAGCTTTGAGAGAAATTTATCTAAGAGGATTTGAGATTGCTGTAAAAAAATCTCATCCGTGGACTGTCATGAGTTCTTATAATAAAATTAATGGAACTTATACCTCAGAAGATTATGATTTGCTTACAGGTATCCTGAGAAAAGAGTGGGGTTTCAAAGGGCTGGTAATGACCGATTGGTTTGGCGGCAAAGACCCTGTCGCGCAAATGAAAGCCGGCAATGATCTTTTGATGCCCGGTACGGCTCAACAAACAAAAGCAATAATTGACGCTGTAAAAGACGGAACGCTGAAAGAAACTATCCTCGATGAAAATGCGGGGAGAGTTTTGGATTTGGTTTTCAAATCACCCTCATTCAAAAATTACAAATATTCCGACAAGCCCGATCTTAAAGGGGATGCCAAAATTTCCAGGACAGCCGCAGAAGAGGGAATGGTTCTTTTGAAAAATGAAACCAATGCTTTACCACTTGGAAAAAACATACACAGCGTAGCCTTATTTGGCAACAATGGCTACGAGCTCATTGCCGGTGGCACAGGAAGCGGAGACGTAAATAAAGCTTATACCGTATCACTTGAACAAGGATTATCAAATGCCGGCTATGCTGTTAATAAAACTTTAAACACTGCATATACATCCTACCTTACTGAAGAGAAAATTAAGCATCCTAAAAAAGGATTTTTCCAGGAGTTTATGAATCCAACGCCGCCGCCTGCAGAATATGAAGCAGCCAACGATCTCATTAATACTTCGGCATCTTCTGATGATGTTGCAATAATTGCCATTGGCAGAAATGCAGGTGAGGGAAGAGACCGGAAATTAGAAAATGATTTTGATTTATCTGAGAAAGAAAAAATGCTTATTAAAAATGTAGCAACTGCTTTTCATGCACAAAACAAAAAAGTGATTGTTATATTAAACATCGGCGGAGTAATAGAAGTTACAAGCTGGAGAGATGATGCAGATGCTATTTTACTTGCATGGCAACCGGGCATGGAAGGAGGCAATGCCATCACCGCTCTTTTAAACGGTACGGTAAATCCGTCAGGAAAATTGGCTACTACTTTCCCGGTTAAATACGATGATGTTCCCTCTGCAAAAAATTTCCCGGGGAAAGAATTTCCTGACCAGGCAACAACCGGTATGATGGGCATGAAAGCAATTCCGGCTGAGGTTGTTTATGAAGAAGGCATATATATCGGCTACCGGTATTACAATACATTTAATGTAAAGCCCGCTTATGAATTTGGCTATGGACTTAGCTATACAAGTTTTTCTTTAAATAATTTAAAATTGAGTTCGACCAATTTCAAAAATGAAATAACAGCTACGATAGATGTTACCAATACAGGTAAAGTGCCTGGTAAAGAAGTTGTTCAATTGTATATTAGTGCTCCCACAAAAAAAATGGATAAGCCTTCGGAAGAATTAAAGGCCTTTGCTAAAACAGAATTGCTGAGGCAGGGCAAAACGCAAAAAATCTCATTCACAATAAAACCCGGAGATCTTGCATCTTTCGAGACAAATATTGCTTCGTGGGTCGCTGAAGCCGGAACTTATACGATTAAGGCCGGAACTTCTTCAATGGATATTAAGCAAAAAGCTGATTTCACATTAAGTAATGATATTATTGTTGAAAAAGACAGTAACCTATTGTCTCCAAAAATTCAGATAGATGAAATGAAAAAATAAGGAACAATCTGCTTTCAACAAAACTCCCCGGCATTAAACGGGGAGTTTTGTTGTTTGGGCATTGAATGCGATTGCGGTATTTTTGCAGCCCTAAAGGAGAAAACAGCGTTTAGGAATTCATTAAAACAATAGAAAGTCCCCTTATGGGCTTGGGATTATGAAAGATTTTAAAAGATATTTATTAACTGCCGCATTGCCTTATGCCAATGGCCCGGTGCACATTGGACACCTGGCAGGTTGCTATTTGCCTGCCGATATTTATGCACGCTATCTGCGCCTGCAGGGTAAAGATGTAAAGTTTGTAGGCGGAAGTGATGAGCATGGTGTGCCTATCACAATAAGGGCAATGAAAGAAGGGATCACTCCCCAGCAGGTTGTTGATAAATATCACGAGATCATAAAACACAGCTTTGAAGAAATGGCGATCTCCTTTGATATCTATTCCCGCACGTCTAATCCGGTGCATCATAAAACAGCTTCGGATTTTTTTCTGAATCTATATGAAAAGGGATTGTTTGAAGAAAGAGAGACAGAACAATACTATGACAAAGAGAAAAAAACATTTTTAGCCGACAGGTACATTACCGGTACCTGCCCGGTGTGCGGCTATCCAGGTGCTTATGGTGACCAGTGTGAAAATTGCGGCTCTTCTCTTAGCCCGGAAATGTTGATAAATCCAAAAAGCACATTAAGTGAGGCAGTGCCGGTAAAAAAGAAAACAACACACTGGTATTTTCCTTTACAGAATTACGAGGAGTTCTTACGACAATATATACTCGAAGATCATAAAGAGTGGAAAAATAATGTGTACGGCCAATGCAAAAGCTGGCTGGACAAAGGCTTGCAACCCCGCGCCATGACCCGCGATAGTAACTGGGGCATAAAAGTTCCAATAGAAGGCGCCGAAGGCAAAGTGCTTTATGTATGGTTTGATGCACCAATTGGTTACATTTCTGCGACAAAAGAATTGCTGGATAATTGGAAAGATTACTGGTGTGACGAAGAGACAAGATTGATTCATTTTATTGGGAAAGACAACATTGTTTTTCATTGTATTATTTTTCCTGCGATGCTCAAAGCTCATGGCAACTTCATCTTACCCGATAATGTTCCTGCAAATGAATTTCTGAATATTGAAGGACAAAAAGTTTCCACGAGCCGCAACTGGGCCGTGTGGGTAGATGAATATGTAAAAGATTTTCCGGATCAGCAGGACGTATTGAGGTATGTACTTTGCGCAAATGCACCTGAAACCAAAGACAATGATTTTACCTGGAAAGATTTTCAGGACAGGAATAACAGTGAGTTGGTGGCCATCTTTGGAAATTTTGTTAACCGCACTTTTGTGTTGATGCATAAGCTTTGCAAAGGCAAGGTTCCTCCATTGCATAACGAAGTTGCAGATGATGCAGATAAGCAATTGGTACAGGAAATTTCAAACACAAAATTGAAAATTGAAGATCTGCTCGATCAGTTTAAATTCAGAGATGCCTTATTTGAAGTAATTGATCTTGCACGTAAGGGAAATAAGTACATGCAGGACAAGCAGCCGTGGATACTTGCAAAGCAGACAACAGGCGATGGGGAACCAACAACGGATGCTCAAAATAAAATTGATAATTGCCTTCACACTTGTTTGCAGCTTTGCGCAAACCTTACGGTTTTCATAAATCCGTTTTTGCCTTTTACTGCAAAGAAGATGATTTATATGATGAAGGTGGTTGATAAAATGCTCGAATGGAAAAATGGTGGAAGCATGAAATTACTTAGCGTGGGCTACAGTTTGAGAGCGCCTGAATTACTTTTCCGGAAAATTGAAGATGCCGAGATTGCTGCGCAAATAGAAAAATTACACAACAGCAGCGTACAAAATACAAAAGCAAATGAAGAAGCAGTTATTGCTCAAAAAGAGAATAAAAATTCATCAAAGAAAAATATGGATGTAATAGAAACAATGGATCAGAAGACTGATGCCGGCAATGACGATAAGCAACCTTTAAAACCTCAAATAGTATTTGACGATTTCGCAAAAATTGATCTCAAGGTTGGAACTATTATTTCTGCTGAAAAAGTTGAGAAAGCCGATAAGCTTTTGAAGCTTCAGATAGATATGGGTTTTGAAACACGAACTATCCTTTCCGGTATTGCCGAACATTTTTCACCGGAAGAAATTATACAAAAACAAGTGGTGGTGGTTGCCAATCTTGCCCCGCGAAAAATGCGTGGCATTGAAAGCAATGGTATGATCTTAATGGCCGAGGATAAAGAAGGGAAATTGTATTTTGTTAAGCCGGATGTGGTAGTAAACAATGGATGCGGAGTTAGCTAATAAATTTTTTTATTCTCATACTGCATATAACCGGTATGCAAAAATGCTTTCATCTTTTGCACCAACCTTTGTACATTTTCACTACCACTTGAATCAATTAAATTATTTTTTCTTCCTGAGTCATTAACATAATTGTAGCAAAACTCAGGCTTCCCTTGTACTACATTGAAGCCAAGAACAAAGCTGCTGTCAAATGCCTGGTAAAGAATATCATTAGCTTTTGCAAAAACTACCCTGTTTGAATCTGTAGGCATTTGCAAAAGATCTTCTCCGTAGCTTATAAATTCTTTTTTATAATTACTGATGTGTAAAACCGTATTCATTATATCAAGCTGGCTTACGGGAGTGTTAATTATTTTTTGTTCATTTTTTTGGGGATCAAAAATAAATGTGGCGATGCGAAAATTCTTTTCAACATCATTTTTCAGATCATTAAAATCAGGATACATCCAATGGTCTGAACAAAAAATAAAGACCGTGTTTTTATACCACGGTTGCTTCGCAGCTTTCTTAAAAAATTCTGATAAACACTCGCTATAATAACTCATAGTTTTCATACGTGCTGTCGTATTGATCGCTGGATATTTCTCTTTAAAAGTTGAAGGAACGTTACCCGGAAAGTGAGTAGAAATATTAAAATCAGTTACAAAAAATGGCTGAGGCAGTTCGTCAACTTTATTACTCATAAAGTGCAAAACAAATTCATCGTGTAAACCCATAGTATGTTTTTCCATGTGCTGGTAACCGGGAACATCTTCCATGCTATAATACTGCTGTATTCCCAGCCAGTTTACACATTTGGCAAATCCAAAGTCATCGTAATTGTCGCCGATAAAGAACGCGGATTTATATCCTTCACTTTGTAAAACAGAACCAACATGCGTCATTGGAATAGAAGTATAGGCCGAATGATATAACGGTATCTCAGTAAGTGTGGGTGTGCCTGCAAGGATCGCCGTAATTCCCTTATTTGAATTATAGGAATAGCTAAAGCTGTGGGTAAAAAAAGTGCTTTTTGTAACCAGGCTGTCAAGAAAGGGCATCTTCACTTTGTACCTCGAAGTGCTATCCAAAAAATCATAAGGAACACTTTCCATTATGAAAAGGACGATATTTCTTTTTGTGGGATCATTGTCGCTCATCACGTTTGCTCCATTCTTTTTTAGGGTATTTAATCGGGTGGAACCAGGGAGCTTACGGATATAATCTTCACTAAAAATCAAAGACTCATTTTTCCTGAAAAGTGAATATACAAACTGGTGAAAAGAGTTTTGAACCAAAGGAAGTTGGTTGTAGCTTAAGTTCACTAAGGGGTAGGTTGGCAACAGTCTCTTTGGGCCACTGATAAAAAATACAAAACAAATACTCACAAAAAATAACATTGATATCACTTCTGAATGCCTGAACCTGTTTGATTTATTAAAGAGCGAAATCCATGAATAGAACAATAATCCAAGGAGTATAAATGTTATAACTATTAATGCTGCAGTCAAAAAATAAGTGACATTCACTTCATTAAAAGGATTGCGAAGTACATAGAGTAATTCTGCATCTGCCCGTTGCAATTTGAATGGAAAATAAAAAATATCAATGGCGTTTAGCAATACCATAAGAGAAAGCAAAGCACTAAAAATGATGCCGTCGATTTTAAGAATCGTGGTTTTATTTTTGAACAGAAAAAATAAAATAGTAAGCGGAACGGCAAGTATCGAAATAATAAAAATGTCATAGAAAACAGACCAGCAAATAAGCACTATAGCGTTTGAGAAACCGGTTACATGCCATCCCTGCCCCGAATGCAGGTTGTAAAAAAAGAAGATACATTTTAGCAGGCTGAGTAAAATAAGTAGTTTTAATAAAAATGTAAACGCAGGCTTAAATCTTAAAAGTTTTAAATGCATTCGTGGTTTACCAGGATTCAATACACAAGTTTTTTAATTAAAGAAACCTCTTGAAAAGTAAGCATTATTATAAAAATAGATTCTTTTTAGGAGCGCTTATAATTATTATTATTCTCAGCACCGATATTTTATTACATAAAGGAATGGTACGGATACTGATTCCTGATTCATTTATTAAAACCCGGCCTCCTGCCGATTTCCCACATTGCGGCCAACAACTGGTTATTAATTCTAAAATTTGGCGAAAGGCTATAGACTCCGCAGATGCCATGAACAAATTACCTTCAAATATTGCCGGATTTGAAGTGGATGTTTATTTCGATAGTTCTATTAATTCCTTTTATGTATATCATGATTCCTCGGGCATGTCAACGATAAAAATTGAAGACCTTCTTGATATCTTTAGAAACAGAAATCTATCGGCATCCATTTGGTTTGATTTTAAAAATCTTAATAGCGATAATCATGAAAAGGCACTGAATGCTTTTATCGAAATTCGAAAAAACTATGACTTGCAGGATAAGATGATAATAGAATCAACCAAAATAAAATATTTACCTGCGTATTGTGATAGTGGCTTTTTCACAAGTTATTATATTTCCTTTTTCAATCCTTATTTATTAAAAGAAAATGAACTCAATCAAATAGCAGATAGTATTTCCAACAACCTGGAACGCTATCCAGTGAGTGCCTTATCGGGATATTATTTTCAATATCCTTTTCTTAAAAAATATTTTCCAAACTATCCCATTCTTACATGGGCTGATAAAAGCAGCCTCAGCATAGTTTCATTTATCTTTAATCGTTCTTTACAAAAAGAAGAACATGTGAAAATTATACTTTACACAGAAAATTAATTGTATAGATTATTTATTTTCTTTCGCTTAATGTGTAAAAATGTAATTTCGAATTTTATAAATAGTTGTTTAACTAACTAATACGATATGCAAAAAAGAAATATTAATAAAATAGCAGTTTTGGGAAGCGGTGTGATGGGAAGCCGTATTGCTTGTCACTTCGCGGGTATTGGCGTACAGGTTTTATTGCTCGATATTCCGCCAAAGGAACTAACTGAAGCAGAATCGAAAAAAGGTTTGACGCTTGACAAGCCAGTTGTAAAAAACCGGATTGTAAATGAAGCTTTGGCCGCAGCAGTTAAATCAAACCCGTCTCCGCTGTTTATAAAAGATGTAATTAAGAATATTACTACCGGCAACTTTGAAGATAACATGAAAGAAATTGCGGCGTGCGACTGGACTATTGAAGTGGTGGTAGAAAGGCTTGATATTAAAAAGCTCGTTTTTGATGAAGTAGAAAACTACCGCAAGCCCGGAACATTGATTACCTCTAACACTTCGGGAATTCCCATTCACATGATGGCCGAAGGAAGGAGCGATGATTTTAAAAAACATTTCTGTGGTACACATTTCTTTAATCCTCCAAGATATCTGCGGCTGCTGGAAATTATCCCAACTTCATTCACCGACGAAAGCGTAGTTGATTTCTTAATGCACTATGGTGACTTATACCTTGGCAAAACAACCGTGCTTTGTAAGGACACTCCGGCATTCATTGCAAACCGCGTAGGTGTATTTAGCATCATGTCCATCTTTCACATTATGGAAAAGCTGGGGTTGGGCGTTGATGAGGTTGAATCTCTCACGGGACCAATAATTGGCCGGCCCAAATCTGCAACATTCCGTACGGCCGATGTGGTAGGAATTGATACCTTGGTAAAAGTGGCAGCAGGCGTAAAAGACAATTGTCCACAAGATGAAGCGAAAGAAACTTTTACTATTCCTGCATGGCTTCAAAAGATTGTTGACAATAAATGGCTTGGTGATAAAACAGGGCAGGGATTTTTTAAGAAAATGCCCCCAACCCCTAAAGGGGAGAAAGAAATAAGGACATTAAATTTATCATCTTTTGAATATGAAGTACGGCAGAAGCCAAAGTTTGCGACGCTGGAGGCTGCAAAGCCAATAGATGATTTAAAGCAAAGATTAAAAGTTCTTGTGGCAGGAAAAGATAAAGCGGGAGCGTTTTACCGTGAGTTTCATTACAGTCTTTTTTCTTATATCTCCCACCGCATTCCTGAAATAAGTGATGAGCTATATCGCATTGACGATGCTATGAAAGCGGGCTTTGGCTGGGAGATTGGGGCCTTTGAAACATGGGATGTTTTGGGTGTAAAAGAAACTACGGAAGCAATGAAGGCAGCAGGATATAACGTTGCCTCATGGGTTGCTGATTTTATTACCGCAGGTAACACAAGTTTTTACAAAGTACAAAATGGCAAAAGGCTATACTATGATGTTAGCACAGGTTCATATAAAGAAATGCCCGGTGGTGAAGCATTTATCATTCTAAGCGATTTAAAAGAAAAAACAGTCTGGAATAATGCAGCATGCAACTTATATGACCTTGGCGATCATGTATTAGGATTACAATGGAATACTAAAATGGGCACCATCGGAAGTGAGGTGCTTGAGGCTGTAAATAAATCGATTTCCATTGCCGAAGAAAAATTTAAGGGCCTGGTGATTGCCAATGAAGGCGCACAGTTTAGCGCAGGTGCAAATGTGGGAATGATATTTATGTATGCTGCGGAGCAGGAGTATGATGAACTTGATATGGCTATCCGCATGTTTCAAAATACAATGATGAGAGTGAGGTATTCATCTATTCCGGTGGTGGTTGCACCGCATGGCCTTGCACTTGGAGGTGCTTGTGAGATGTCGCTTCACAGTGATAAAGTGCAGGCTGCCGTCGAAACTTACATAGGGCTGGTAGAACTCGGTGTTGGGCTTATTCCCGGAGGCGGCGGCACAAAAGAATTTACTTTAAGAGCCGCTGATGATATGCATGTAAACGAGCCGGAAACCATAACGCTGCAAAGCCGTTTTCTTACCATAGGAACCGCAAAGGTTTCCACTTCGGCTTTTGAAGCTTACGAATTAGGAATCTTACGCAAAGGTATAGATGCAATAAGCATGAACCAATCGAGGAGAATTGCCGACGCGAAACAAAGTGTAATAGAAATTTATGATGCAGGTTATACAAAGCCGGTTCAAAGAACAGACATAAAAGTACTGGGCCAATTCGGGCTCGGCATGTTGTATGCGGGAATAAACGGTATGTATCGTGGAAACTACATCACCGATCATGATGTGAAAGTTGCAAAAAAACTTGCTTATGTAATGTGCGGTGGCGATCTCAGCGAACCCACTTTAGTAAGTGAACAGTATTTACTCAATCTTGAAAGAGAAGCTTTCTTAAGCCTTTGCGGTGAAAAGAAAACCCTGGAAAGAATACAAAGTGTTTTGAAGACAGGCAAGCCTGTAAGGAATTAGTAAACCCTTCAGACGGTATATCCAATCTGATGGCCTCCGTCTTATTGGATACAAAAAGAGCCGGAAAAAATCCCGACTCTTTTTTTCGCTCTTATTAGGTTATGATTTATTTTTTCCCGATAACTATTTTTTGTACTTCATCCATTGAACCCGATTTAACTTTCAACACATAAGTAGATGCAGGGAGCCTGTCCACTCCGTCAATCGACAAATAATTTTGGCCGGGGCTAAGTTTAAAAGATTTACTAATCATTGCCCTTCCTGAATTATCAATTATTTCTACAATTACTTTTTCAAAACGCACCACATTTACCTGTACCGTCAAATCATGAAAAGCGGGATTTGGATAAACCGAAATTGCTTTCTTATTCGTACCATTTTTTTGAACGCTTAATATTTTGCTATAGAAATATTTTCCATCTGCATCGACCATTTTAAGCCGGTAAAAATTTCTTACCGATGGCGAAAGATGAGAAAACGAGTAATCAGAAATCCCTGCATTGTAGGCCACAGAAGTGAGTGTAGAAAAATTAATTCCGTTATTGCTGTATTCCAGTTCAAAGGAACTTAAATTGATTTCATTAGTGATTTTCCATGCGAGGTCGACTGCTGTGTTGTCCCACCTTGCTGTAAAATTTGTTAAGCTTACCGGCAATACACCGCATGGCGAAGCGAGGTCATTTAAATTTTTCAATTGGGGTGCTCCGGGCAATGTAATTAAAACACCTGAATTACCTGGCGTAGCTCCGTAATCGTTATCAATAGGCCCGGATGGGCTACCGGAAGCTGTTTGCCCATTAATCCCGGCTGCTATATCCCCAAGTAGAAAGGTACCGTTTGAAATGATAACCCCGCCACCGCCACCGCCACCTGGTCCATGATCATAGTAGTTCGTCATATCACCACCATCGCCACCCCTGGCGGAAGCAACCATTGAATTTAATCCCGTAGCTCCCGTTTGAGATGTGACCATTATAATAGTTCCACCCGCACCACCACCTCCCGCTGCATCAGTTTGTGCAGGTATATAGGTAGCAGTTACGCCCGGCGCATTTGATCCATCTGCCTCCGCTCTTCCCGTGCCAGCATAGCTTTTTGCCCTGGTAAGAATAATTCCTCCGCCTATGCCTCCGCTACAGCTAAATTCATTAGAAGGAAGTGAATTATTGCCTGAACCGGCACCGCCGCCGCCGCCAAAAACAAATTTTTGTATTGACCGTTGGGTAAAACTTTTTCCGCCATAGCCACCAGTTGGATAAGTATTTACATCTCCGGAACCGCCGTGCCATCCACTCCCGCCCATACCACCGGTACCGCCATTGCCACCGCCTCCACCACCGGAATTATATTGGTTTTCCGTGTTTGCGCCAACGGGTGACCCATCCGTACTTCCTCCTCCTGCATTGCCTGGCGCTCCGCGGCCCATACTACCGTTTATATATCCTTCAACTGTTCCTGTTGCTGTAACTGTGGTCCCTGAAACAAAATAATAAGCCGGGGTTCCAGCGATACCCTCACCCTTTGCGCCACCAGTGAGGTTTGCAGCATTAGTTATTGGCGATTCCCAGCGATAATCGGTGTTAGTAAGTGTTCCGCTTCCATTACTGTTTCCAGCGGTGGCTCCAGTCAGATTTTTGCCTCCACCGCCCCTAAAACCTTTATAGTTAACATCAATTGCGCCATTTAGCGTAAACAAATTCGCAGCCTCTATCACAACGATCCCACCGGTAGAACCATTCCATTCCGGAGTAGTAACCGATGCCCCTGATTTTATGGTAAAATTATAATAACGGGGAATTCTTATAACCTGGTAGCGCTGGATAGAATTTCCGGCAGAAAAATCGCGATTATAATAGCTATTGGCGAGAGTATAGCTAAGAGTTACAGTAGCCCCCGCAACACTTGCAATCGTATTGTACTCATAATTACCTGCATAAAGGTTAGCACTTAAATAACCGCTTGCCGGTGCGCCGGCTGCATTGTCTCCATAAGCGTCAGTATTTGATGCATCAATATCGGTGCCTTGTATCTGAATAATCAAAATAAGATCACCCGCGGCAATTGGTGTTGCATTTCCACGGCCATCCCTGGAGCCAACGGTCAAAGAATTTCCGCCAGCCGACACATTGCCGGTGCCCGGGTAGTAAGTATTTATTACATTGTTGGCGACTGCAATAGTTACAGAGCCACTTGCAGGTGGAACGCCGCATTGTGCGGAAAGTTTGTCGGGCCTGGTAAATGCGATAAGGAAAATAGCAAGAGCAATAAGCTTTGTGTAAGTCTTTGGAGTCATGAATAGATTTTTGTATAGGTATATTAAAAAAAGGGTATGCTAAAATAGTTGTTTTTCAATTAAAAGCATTTATTTAAAAAAAAATGCGTCTATGCCGACTATATAGTCTCCTGTTACCTATACGTAAATCCATTAAAAGCTGTTTTCAAAACTGCAAAATTATATTCCCGTTTTGTAGTTTGCATTTGTACCTTTAAAATTCTTCTGTCAACTTTAATTCCTTATGGCAATTCTTTCAATTGATCATTTATCAAAATCTTACGGACGAATACAAGCACTAAAAGATGTAAGCTTCACAGTGCCTGAAGGCTCTGTTTTTGGTATACTTGGGCCAAATGGCAGCGGCAAAACCACGTTGCTGGGAACCATTATGGACATCCTAAAACCAACTACAGGCACTTATCGCCTGTTTGACGAAGTGGCAACTGAAAAGCATAGAAAAAGGATCGGGACTCTTTTAGAAACGCCTAATTTTTATCATTATTTATCCGGTGAAAAAAATTTGCAAATCGCATCAGAAATCAAGGAGCGTGGCAAAGAAGATATACCGCAGGTGCTCGAAACGGTTGACCTTACAAAAAGAAAGGATTCAAAATTCAGCACCTATTCGTTAGGGATGAAACAACGACTTGCTATCGCGTCGTGCCTGCTTGGCAATCCCAGGGTGCTTGTATTTGACGAGCCTACTAACGGGCTCGACCCGGTAGGAATAGCCGAGATACGCGACCTCATGAAAAATCTTCATAGCGAGGGTAAAACGATTATTATGGCGAGCCACTTATTGGATGAAGTGGAAAAAGTCTGTACCCATGTAGCCATTTTAAAAAAAGGAGAACTCGTAACTACAGGAAATGTAAACGAAATTTTATCTAATGAAGATATGGTTGAAGTGAGTTCAGGCGACAATGAGGAGTTGCTGCTTGCCTTGCAACAAATGGGGCGACAGATAAGAGTAACGAAAGAAACCGGTGTAATAAAAGTGTTCTTCCCCGTTAACACTGCAGACCTCGCGGAAATAAATAGTTATTGCTTTAACAAAGGGATTATTCTTAACCATCTTCTTCTTAAAAAGAAAAGCCTGGAAGCGAGGTTTTTCGAACTTACAAATAATTGATAAGGGAATGATACATTTATTAAAAATTGAATGGCTCAAGGTAAAAAGCTACAAAGCATTCTGGATATTTTCTATACTATACTCATTTGCGATCCTGGGCATTAATTACACGGGTTATTATGTAAATGAACTTACGGTACAATCGTTGCCGCAGAGCCAGGTTCTATTTGGAAGCCCTTATTCATTTCCAAAAGTATGGCAAACCGTAGGCTGGATGAGTAGCTGGCTGCTTTATTTTCCCGGAATACTTTTTATAATGCTTTTGACTAATGAATTTAATTTTAAAACCCATCGTCAAAACATAATTGATGGCTGGACACGCGGCCAGTTTGTGTCAGTGAAATTTGTATTTGCCATCATCTTTTCTGTGATAGCAACATTTTTTAATTTCCTGGTGGCACTATTATTTGGAGCTGTAACAACGGGTTCGCATTTCTCCTTTTCAGGAATTGAAAATGTCGGATATATTTTTATTCAGACGGTCGCGTACATAACTTTTGCTATGTTTCTCGCTGTTCTTTTCAGAAAAAGCGGGGCGGCAATAGCTGTATTTTTTTTATTTGGATTGATATTCGAGTGGCTGATTACGGCCCTTGTAAATTTTAAAATGGATTTGAGTCCATTGGGATATTTTTTACCCTTACAGGTAACCGATGTTATGCTTCCGATTCCATTTGGTAAAACCGTCATTTACAAAGGTGCTCCAGATGAATATATACTCGTAATAGCCAGCCTGGCTTATATCGCGGGCTATTACTTTTTCGCTATGAAAAAATTTAAAACGGATGATTTATAAAAAGCCACTGAAACTATTCGTATATTTTATTCTGCGATTTCTATAAAACGGCAAATGCTTTCTAACTTTTTTGGGAGGCCAATTCCTCTATCGCAGATTCAATTGAAGGATATAAAAATGTAAACCCTGCGCCTCTTATCTTGCTGCTGCTAACAGTGGCGCTTTTCAATATTTCAATACTCCTGCGCCCCATTATTATTTTAAGTACAAATTCAGGAACATGTATTGGTATAAAAAATTTCTTTTTTATGGTTTCAGCGATATACAGCATTAGTTTCTTATTTGTAACCGGCATGGGCGCAACCGCATTATAACTGTCATTTAGTTCTTTATTTTCCATAGCGTTTATATACATGCGGCAAAGATCATCTATATGGATCCAGCTTACCACCTGCTTGCCATTGCCCAATATACCTGCTATTCCAAAATTTAAGGGGAATTTAAATTCTTTGTACGCACCACCATCATTACTTAACGCAATGCCTGTACGCAGTTTTACCAAACGCACGCCCATTTCTTCTACAGGTGCTACGCTTGCCTCCCAAAGAACGCATGTTTCCCCAAGGAAAGAATCGTCTGCAGGATCTGTTTCAATAAATCCTTCCTTTCTTATTAGAGGTTTTGCGTCTGCGCCATACCACCCAATTGCAGAAGCGGAGACAAACGACTTTACAGGGTGAAGGCTTTGCTGCATGGCCTTTATGAGAAGCGAGCTGCTTTCAGTTCGGCTTTCCACTATTTGTTTCTTATACTCTTTTGTCCATTTTTTATCCATTACACCTGCACCAGCCAGGTGAATAATATGGTCCGCTTTTTCCACCGCTCCATTATCAATTTCCTTTTTTTTAATATCCCAATATGCATAAGAAATCTTTGGATTTTCCGAAGATTTATTTTTGTCCCTCGTGAGAATAATTACGTTGTAATTTTTTTCAATTAAATGACGTGTTAAATTTGTTCCAATAAGGCCTGTACCTCCTGATATTAAAACAGCGGGCATAATTTTTATCGTAAATTAGTAATATATCGGGATTAAATGATTGATCTTAGTATATTATTGAAACTCTTCTCAAAAACCTATTTTTAATAACATTTCTATGAAGAATATTGTTTTATTTTTTGTATTATTTTTTTCTGCTAACGTGGTTGTCTCGCAGCAAATAACTTATTCGCAGCCCGAGTCCGAAGATGTACGTTCGCTGGACTTTGAAATAATTGGCAAGGTCAGTAATAATTTTCTCGTCTATAAAAATATCAGAAATAGGTATGCACTTAGTGTATATGATAATAGTATGAGACTAAAGCAAAGAGTTGATCTTGATTTTATGCCTGACAAAACTCTGAATGTTGATTTTGTGGCTTACCCGGATTTTGCTTATCTCGTTTACCAGTATCAGAAAAGAAATATTCTTTATTGTATGGCTGCTCAAATTGATGGCGAAGGAAATCTCATAAAGAAACCTTTTGAACTGGATACTACCTACATTAACTTCTTTGCCGACAACAAAATTTACAGCACCATAAATAGTGAAGACAAGTCAAAGATCATGATCTATAAGATCCAGAAAAAGAATGATAAATTCAATTTTACGACTTCTCTTTTTACTGACAGCCTCCAGCTTCTGCACAAAACGCGGATTGAAACTTCGTTTGAAGATCGCAAAGATGTCTTTAGTGATTTTTTTGTAGATAACGAGGGCAATTTTGTTTTTACCAAATCAACCAGGTCAAGTTCTAAAGATTACCTTGAGTCAGTCTCACTGATTACAAAGTCACCGACCTCCGATTCTTTCACTTCTCAGGACTTGAACCTTAATGATCGTTATCTTGACGAAATAAAACTGAAGGTGGATAATGTAAATGATCATTATCTTATCAATTCGCTGTACTATGCCAGAAAAAGAGGAAACGTGGAAGGGCTATATACTGTAGTGTGGGACAAAAAGACCAATTCATTTATCGGGCAAAATTTTGCAGAACTAAGTGACACGGTAAGATCAATGGCAAAAACGGATGGCGGCCTCAAGTATGCATTGAATAATTTTTTTATAAGAGATGTGATATTAAAAAAAGATGGCGGTTTTATTTTGGCTGCTGAAGATCACTCTACTCAATCGAGAGGAAATCCGTGGAACCGGTACGATTATCTTTATGGAAGCCCTTATTCGTTTAATAATTATTACCTGTATTCCCCATCGTATTATTGGTATTCCGGGAGGCCACGCAATTATTTTGGCAGCTCGCAGGTAAGATATTATTATGATAACATAGTTATTCTTAACATGGATAATACCGGGCGGATTATATGGAGTAATGTGGTTCACAAATCGCAATTTGATGACGATACTGATAATTATCTTTCTTACAATACCATGCTCACCGGGGGGCAATTACATTTTCTTTTTAATGAACTTGAAAGGCGTACACAACTTATCAACGATCAAAGTATTTCCGGCGATGGAAAACTTACAAGGTATCCTCCGTTAAGAAGCCTTGACCGGGGTTACGAGTTTATGCCACGGTATGCGAAGCAGGTAAGCTCCACGCAAATTATAGTGCCATGTACTTATAGAAATTATATTTGCTTCGCAAAAATTGAATTTTAAGAATCAATAAACTTTCAGCAAATTAATGAACCAAGTTAGATGGTGCCGATGAGCATAGCGTTCACAGCCTATCGTAGACACATCGCCGCTTTTCGGTTTTAATTTTTTATTTTTGAATTTTCAATTCAACTTTCATTTGTGACAGGCATTTTTCGGGCCAATAATCCTTTCAATACTTTCATGCTTTTTGTGTATGGCCTGCTTTTAAAGCTTGGATGGTTCATATCACCGCAAATTCCTGTAATTCAAAAATCTGATGGCTTTTTCTACAATGAGATTATGGCATTCATCAAGCCAAAATTTGATTCCTTTCCCCTAATATACTCTTTGATCATGTATATCTTGCTATATACTCAGGCAATAAGCTTTAACCGGCTACTGAACAATCGCAGGCTTATGCAGAAGCCAAATTATTTGCCGGGAATGAGCTATTTACTTATCACCTCATTTTTTATTGAATGGAATGTTTTGAGCGCTCCAATGCTTATTAATACTTTGCTTATATGGGTTTGGGCCAAGATGAGCACAGTTTATAACAACCAGCATGTAAAATCCACTTTGTTTAATATGGGGATCACAATAGGAGTAAGTACTTTTTTTTATTTCCCATCTCTGGCTTTTGCCATACTTATTATTGGGGGTCTTTTACTCACCCGGCCACCGAGGATTGCCGAATGGCTGATACCGCTTCTCGGTATTCTTATTCCCTGGTATTTTTTATTTGCCTGGCTTTTTCTCACAGATAAACTATACAACTTCCAGGTGCCGGGCATTGCAATTGACTACCCATTATTTACCAAAAATAATATAGAGTACACAGCGATTGGCATAATAGGAGTTACGGCAATTATCGGGGCTTTTTTTGTACAATTAAATTTAAGAAGACAAGTAGTGCAGGTACGTAAAAGCTGGGGGCTCATTATACTTTATCTTATTGTTGCACTATTCGTTCCATTTATAAATAGCACTTATAATTTTAAATATTGGCTCCTTGCAACAGTGCCTTTATCTGCACTTATTGCGTGCGCCTTTTTTTACAGCGGGAAAAAATGGATTGCCGCTGTTATGCATTGGATAATGGTGGCATTTGCAATTTATGTTACTTATATAAAAAAATAAAGTGCATCTAAATTATCTTTACAAAAAATAAATACTAACTATGAAATTTGGTGTAGTTGTTTTTCCAGGATCAAATTGCGACAGGGATATTATGAATGCGCTGGAGAAAGACTTGAGTGTTGAAGTAATTCCACTGTGGCACAAAGACAAAGATTTGTCGATGTTCAATACGGATGATTGTATTGTACTCCCCGGAGGCTTCAGCTATGGTGATTATCTCAGGTGCGGAGCCATCGCCCGGTTCAGTCCTATGATGCAAAGCGTAATAGCGTTTGCTAATACAGGTGGTTATGTATTGGGGATATGCAATGGTTTCCAGATACTTTGCGAAAGCGGTTTATTGCCAGGTGTGCTTTTGAGAAATGCCAATATGCAATTCGTTTGCAAAAACATACACATTACCGGAAATGCTTCCAATAGTTTAAACCATGTTTACAAAATACCGGTAGCGCACGGAGAAGGAAGATATTTTGCCAAAGCTAATATCCTCGATGACATGGATGCTAATGACCAGGTATTGTTCAGATATTGTAGTGAAAAAGGTGTCGTTCATTCGGATTATTCGCCTAATGGTTCTACAAATAATATAGCCGGTATTTGCAATAAAAATCGAAATGTTATTGGCATGATGCCCCATCCCGAAAGAGCATGCAGCCTGGCTCTTGGCAATACTGACGGAAGAAAAATCTTCTCCGCCCTGTTTTCTATAAACTAAAGTTAAATCAGCGTCACGCCAGCTTTCCGGCGATCTTTGCGGCAACATATTTTCGTAAATTTGTTAGAGAAAAACTTATGAAAAAGATATTCATTACTCTATTATCCGCTGTTATAATCCAATGTTCTTTCGGACAGATTCTTAATCCTGTGAGCTTTAGTTATAAAACCATTAAAAAGGGCAACAATCAATTTGAAGTTCACATTTTAACTTCTGTAGATCCTAAGTGGCATATATATTCAGTAAGCAATCCTGAGGGTGGGGCGTTGCCAACTTCTATGACTTTTACGAATGCTTCTAAAATAGGAGCGGCGAAAGAAATAGGAAAAATGAAAACGATTTTTGAAAAAGAATTCAATGTGAATCAGAAATTTTATGAAGGTAAAGTTGAATTTGTGCAATTGGTAAAATTGCTCCCTGGCAATAAAAAAATCACAGGAAATATTGAATATATGACATGTAATGATCGTCAATGCCTTCCCCCGAAGAAGGCCTCCTTTGAAATACCTTTTTAAAAATTAAAATTGATACACTAATTTTAGTAGGATGACAGTTTGTTATCCTACTTTTTTTTGTACAGATATGCCGGCAAAATTTGCATTTAAATTCGAAGAGGACTCAAATCAAAACAGAAGCAAAACCTTATAAAAACTAAAACCATTACTATACTATGTTAAGTCGTGTTGCAGACACTATTTACTGGCTGGGCAGGTACATGGAGAGGACAAATGGGATGCTCCAGGTCATATTAACCCAATATATTTCTTCGCAGGACCAGGCAGAAAATTTCCTGTGGGGGCCGCTCCTGGAAATTTATGGAGAACTTTCTGAGGATGAAATTAAATCGATAGAAACAAATTCTCCCAAGGCTCTTGAGCACATGATCTTCAGCCAGGGTAACGGCGCTTCAGCCTATAATAATGTGATGTTTTCCAGGGAAAATGCAAGGGGTATCCAGGACCATATCTCAAAAGAAGTATGGCAATGCCTTAATGACTATTATCATTTTATAAGAAATGATGATCTGAGAAAACAAGTAACCACTGCCGATCCTATTTCAACCATTGATGTACTTATAAAAAGCGGGCTATTATTTACCGGAACTGTTGATAATACGATGACGAGGGGAGAAGGTTTTACATACATCAACATAGGAAAATTCCTGGAACGGGCGATTCATTCTTCAGATATCACAAGAATTCAGATGAATAGTGACTCTAATAACCAGGCCGACAATCACGAGTCAATTACGTTGCGTTATTTGTTATACTCTCTTTTTGGCTTTGAAATTTATCTTAAAACCTATAAAGGAAATTTTACTAAAAAAAATGTATTAGATCTTATACTTTATAATGCTGAATTCCCACATTCAATTTTATACAGTTTGGAAAGACTCTACAAATATTTCGGCAGGCTAAGTTCAGAAAGTCTCCCTGAAAATTATGAGCGTATGGAATATCTCATTGGAAAAACGATGAATAATATTAAATACAGCAAGATTGATGAAAACGATATTTTATCCTTAGATGCATTTCTTTTTCAAACAAGGCAGGATCTTTTTGAAATTTCCGCTGCCTTCAGCAAACATTATTTTGGTAATACTTAAATTAATAAAATGCCATCTTATAATATAAAACATATCACTCGTTATACATATTCTTACCCCGTTATTGATTGCACCAACCAGATCATGCTCTATCCCATTATTGATGTGCTATTAGAAGTGAGAAATCATGAAATCAATATTTCAACCGACCCGGTTATAGAAACATTTATAGACTATTTTGGAAATCACGTAGGTGTGTTTTCAATTATAAAACCGCATACCACCCTTCTGATCGAATCTGTTGCCACCGTAATCACCAAGCCTATTATTTTTCCAACAGACGATATAACTGCTGCTGAGCAATGGAGCATTTTAAGAAGCCTTAAATCTCATACTGCTTATATTGATTTTCTGAAACCTGAAATCTTTGCATCCTTCGCCGAGGTTAAAAATATTCTAAGCGGCATAATTAATGAAGACATTACTCCCTTAAAAAATATAACGCTTCTTTCTGAATATGTTTATAATAATTTCAGTTACCAGCCGGGAATTACCAGCGTGGAGACTAAAGTGGAAGATGTTTGGAAAATGAAAGCGGGCGTTTGCCAGGACTTTGCTCACATGTTACTTATATTTTTGCGTATGTTCGAAATGCCATCAAGATATGTAAGTGGATACATTTGCCCTAAAGACAAGGAGATGCGGGGCGAGGGTGCAACTCATGCATGGGTGGAAGTTTTTATTCCTAACTATGGATGGCTTGGTATTGACCCTACTAATAATTGTATTGTAGATGATCAGCATATAAGACTGGCAACCGGAAGAAATTTTGCTGACTGCACGCCCGTAAAAGGCACTTACAAAGGGTCAGGAGAGCACAGCCTTGAAGTCTCTGTTGAAGTACAAAATAGAAGCGTTAAAAAAACATCAGAAAAGCAAGGGCTTCCTAAATTTAGCTTCCAGGGAAAAAATCCCGGGGAACCTATTAATTCTTATCGCTATTACCAGGAAGCGCAGCAAAAACAACAACAGCAGCAGCAACAATAAATACAGTTATCATAAATTTGCCATTCTTTTAAGCCAGGTTTGTTTTACCTATAGCAACACTGGTAATATTACTGGTACACTTTTACGTTACTTAGCTTCATTCAAAACGCTTTTTATCAACTTCACCTATAATTTTACAAGGCTTATTGAATTACAGTTACATCAAATGTTGATGATCCTATAGCCCTGGCAGTGCCATCTGTGTTTGTAAACGCAACTGTTACAGTATTTGAAGAACTTACACGTGCCCATGCTACAGAAATACCTGTGGGCAAAGCGCTGCGCGGATTTACAATTACGGCACCATTAACGGTGGCGCCTGTTATCGTAGCCGTATATGTTTTGGTTTGAGTATAATTAAATGTGGTTGCGTCACCCATGCTTACATTGGTCTTTATAATATTATTAAGTACCGTACCCGCACTCCCCAATTTGAAGGTTCCATTTGCATCAAGCTTTGCAGAAGGAGTGGAAGTACCTGCGCCTAACTTACCATCCTTATCAACAGCACTTAATACAGTATTGGACGAATTTCTCCATTCCGTTAGGTTAGCAGTTTGTGATCCTGAATGGGCCTGGATTCCCAGGGGTACACTTGCGGTTCTAAAGCCTATAAAGCAAAATTTGTTGTCCGCGTTTTGAAAATCACGCGGACAACAAAAGATGCATTAATACATTAATAATTATATAACCAGGCGTGATTAATTAAGCACACTCACGTTTACCTTACTGCCATCTGGTTTTGTTATCTCAAGCTTGTAGATGCCATGTGCTGCATGCCTGTTGATTTGTATCTTTTCTGTAGTGCTGCCTTCAGCATGATCTACCTGTTTGGTAATGATTACCTGGCCTATTTGATCAAGCAGCCTTATTCCATAAGTACCTTTCGGCTGGTTGGTTAAATACAGGTTGATCACGCCGTCTTTTACCGGGTTTGGATATATCGCTATGGATTGCTTCGCCGGTGAAATAAATACTTTCACCACTTTACTATATGCTGTCTTTCCATTTACATCCACACTTTTTATTCGATAGTAATTATAACCTGCTTGTGCATCTCCATCTGCCCATGCATACTGGCTTACTGGTATGTTCCTGGCCGAAGTTGTATTTACTTTCTTATATACATTGCCGTCTGTTGATTTTTCTACTTCGTATTCCCGCAGGTTACTTTCATTTTCTACATTCCATTCTACATTGATGTCCGTATTTTGCTGGTAGGCTTTTACGTTGGTAAATGTTACTGATAAAACTTTGGCCGCCGAAAATACGATCATGAAACGATTTGATGCGTAGGATCCTGCTGCATTGTTTACCGTGAAGTCTATCGTGTTGCTCCCGTTTAGATTAAGCGCTGTACTGCTGTTCACATAGCTGTCTTTCAGAAAGCCGCTCAGCCCCGGCTGATCCAGGTTTTGCATTTTCAACTGCCACTGGTAATTCTGCGCCTTCATATTGGCTATGTTCAGGAAAAATGTATCGCTCGCATTTATTGTATTGTGCCGCTCTACGGATAATAATTTTCCGTTCCTTTTTATGCTTACATTTTCTGAGCTGTTGGATATTTTATAAGCGTCATTATCATCAAGCACATTTAAAAATTGATTGCCAATGTCGGCCCTTATACCGTCCATTAAAGACGTAACTCCATTTGCATTGATAAATAAATTTGCCTGCAGGTATTCTTTCTTTCTTATGGGGGATGATATTATAAAATTCCCTGAAGGTTTTATGTCTTCATGGAATGTGATAGTATAAGGGCTTGCGTTGCCGCCTACAAAAAATGCGGAGCCGCTTTCTATTCTATTTGAATCCTGGTTAAAAGGTGCACCATAACTGCCGCCACCGGGGGTAACGGTAAAATCACTCCCGTCAAAGGTAAGCGTCTGGTAGGCCCCAAGTCCATAAGCACTGCCTATGGTTGCCATAGGATCCCACACATAGATTTTTGTACCAAACGTGGGAGCGGGTGACATTCTGCGCAGGTCAATATACGAAGGGTAAGGGTTGCCTACTACTGTCATTGCTGTGGCAGGTGCTGCTATCGTAATTGGCGACTGGTCGCCTTGCTTGATCTCTCCTTTGGTACGTAAAGTGGTTGCCGTTACCGGGCTTGCAAAGGCGGTCGCCGTGCGGTCGCCTCTTACAAATACATAATAAGCTACTGTATTGTTGGCGGGTGTATTTATTAATGCTGCATTGGTATTGGGCACACTTACAAAGTTATTCGTAACTGCATTGTATGTCTTCATAGAAGGAGAAGCTGTGTACATATCAAAGCCTGCAGCCGTGCCACCGGGGCCTGTTATTTGGGTACCATATCCTACCACCAGGTTATCATTGGGAGAAATTGATCCTTCCTGCCATGCCTCGTTTATAGTTTGGGTAGTACTGGTTGGTACGGTAAGTAATCTCCATTTTTTTACCGCGGAGAGGTAGCGCTCGGCTGTTACAGCTCCCAACACCTGGTTACCGCTGTTCACATCACTATTGGTGAGGTCGGCCACTATTGCCGTGCCGGCTGCTGTTGACTTAAGCGTTAAGTAACCCCCTGTTGAAAATGTTTTGGAATTTACTGCCCCGAAAGAAAGTACATTGGTAATGCTATCCTGCCCAGCAAGCGTAACATCGTTGCTGATGATTAAATTTTTGATCTTATTGCCCGTAAAGCTTGCAGCAGGTATTGTCTGCGCAGTTGTACCGTTCATTTCCAAAGTGCCGCCTTGCACATCAATGTTATTATTGCTGCTAATAGTGCCCGCTACTCTTAGTGTAGAGTTGTCGGCAATCAGTGTTGAAGGATTGGTTAATGACACATCTTTGGTTACTATGTAAACCGAATTTTTCATAGTAAGCTTCCCTCCGTTCATAACTATCTTTCCTTGCGAATAGGATAGACTTGATTGAAACACAACCAATCCAAACAATGCTTTATGTAGAGTTGACATAATGTTTTAATTAAGGCTTAGTTAGAAAGAATAATCCAGTTTGAGCCATCTGATTGAACGGTCATTTGGGTGTATTGTATCGTTAATACCTTTGAAGCTGCACCGTCAATAGTTTCGGAACCTGCAGTTGCTATGGTCACATCCCGGCTAGTGGAAGAAGATATTTTTTTAATTACATAGATTCTCCCTGTAATTCCAGATGCTGTCGGAAGTGTAACTGTTCTTGCTGAGGTAGTATTATTATAGACAATAGTATAATCTGATGCAGTAACAGTATAATTAGTGGTTTTTGTTATAATACTTAAGGAAAATGAACCTGAATTTTGCAAAGTTGAATTAGGACTTGTGGTAGCTATACCTACATTGCCACTACCATCAATACGCATTCTCTCATTCCCCGAGGTGGTACCCCCGGTAAATAAGATCAAATTTTTACTTGCCGTTGCATTACCTATTGCAAAGTCATTGCCGGTAGTATATAAGTAACCGGTATTTGCACCACCATATACACCTGAACTGCTATTAGATCCTGAGTTTATACCCATATCTATATAGTTGACTGACTCATCTCCATTGTTGGCAGTAGCTACTACATCGGAGCTGGCATTAGAACCCGCCCTGCTGTTTTGAATATTTAATTGAGCATAACTATTAGTATTCCCTTTGCCAACTATTACGTTCTGGAAATTAGTATTACCTGTAGCACCGGCATCTACTATTAATTGTTCAGGGTTAGTACCATTAAATGTAGCGGTTCCAATTCCCACGTTCCCATTATTATCTAACGCCATTACCTGTGTATTGTTGGTACGAAACAGGAGGCTCGTATTATCTGTAGTACCAATAAAGTTTGATCCAGTAGTACCAGCATTCCCTGTTAAACTCCATGCGTTTGATGAAAGTGAAGCCCAGGTGCCATCGCCTCTCCAGAAAGTTGAAGAAGAAGCTGAGGTACCGCTATTTAAATTTGCGACCGGGAGATTTCCTGTTACATCCGTTGCTAAGGGAATCTGGGACACGTATGATGATGAAGTGCCTGATTGTTTAATATAACCAGTACCATTTAATGAATTGGAAGGAGTAGCCCACGTGCCATCGCCTCTCCAGAAAGTTGTAGACGAAGCACTAGTACCACTATTTAGATTTGTTACAGGCAAATTACCTGTAACACCATTCGCTAAATTGATTTGAGCCCAGGTAGGTGTAGTACCATTGGCATTAGATAAATATCTTGTTGGAGTTGCTACAAATGTCAATCTTGAAAGATTATTAGATACATTAGCATAAAGTATGTCCCCCTGAGATGTAGCTGTTAATCCTGTTCCGCCATTGGTAACTGCGATTGAAGTGGCCCATGTAGGAGCGGTTCCTGCACCCGCGGATGTAAGTATATTGCCAGAATTTCCTGCAGAATTATTCGGCATTAATGCTCCGCTGAACCTTACATTACCTGCGACGTCTAATTTTTCTGAAGCCGTTGTCTTACCGATTCCAAAATTGCCGCTCTTATCTACTACACTCAATGAAGTGCCCGATGAATTTCTCCATTGGGTAAGGTCCGCGCTTTGTGAACCGGAATTGGCTTGTATTGCTAAGGGAACACTCGCATCTCTTTGGCCTGCCACAAGTACGCCTGTACCATTGGGTGTGTTTATAAATGCAGGGTATGCACTGGTTTGCCTGTCGCCTGCTAATATAGTTGTCCAATAAGATCCCATTTGAAGGCCCCGGCCACCACCACCTTGCCAGAAAATATCTCCGCCATCACCGCCAATACGGAAATCACCGGTACCTGCAGTGTTTGTAAATAACAATTGAGATAACGAGCCAACACGGCGAACTTCCATAGTATCTTTTACCACAAATGGAGCAGTAGGGTTTTGAACACCCATTCCTACTCTGCCATTAGCAAGTATACGCATCCTCTCATTGGCTACCCCGATTCCCCCGGTAAGAAAAAGTAAATTTTTATTTGCACTGCTATTAACTATGTAAAAATCCTTGGCAGCGGAAATCAAATAACCATCATTTGCCACACCGGTTTCGATAGCGCCTCCTGAATAATTTGATCCGTTTATTCCAAGGTCAACATAGTTAGTTGTTTCACTACCGTTATCCGCAGTAGCAACTATATCCGTAGTTGCATCTGAACCCGTTGACTGGTTTTTAATATTGAATTGTAAATAGTCATCGATGCTGCCTTTCACAACCAAAGCATTTACCGAAGTTGTAGTACCTGCATTAATTACTACCTTTTCAGGGTTGGTTGCATCAAAAACATCCTGACCGATTGCTATATTGCCAAGGCTATCAATCTTCATTCGCTGGGTATTATTGGTTCGAAACCTTACACTCTTATTATCCGTCGTTCCTAAAAAATTAGTGACAGGGTTGATTCCCGAATTGCCGGTAATTGACCAAAGATTTGCAGCACTGGCTTTATTATTAAATGTGTTCCAGTCTGTACTGCTTAAATACCCATTGGTGGAAGTTGTTGCCTGTGTAATTCCAATCAACCCGTTGCTATATGTGATGGGCGCCGATCCGGAGATAAGGCTTCTCACCTTTGTTGAAAAATTAGCTATGCTCGAAGTGTCAATTGATCCCGCATTTAATGAAGTCCAAACGGGGCTCAATGAAGTACCCGTATTTATAGTAATTGTATTGAGGGTAGTATTAAATATGGACAATCCTTTTGCCGGCAATACTATAGCATTTTGCTGCGTAGTCGTCATGCGTGGCATTAAGAAGCCGGTTGTTGTGCTGCTTACATCAAGCATGGCGCTTGTGTCGGGATTGCTGCCATCTGCATTTACTGCGACGTTTTGAGCGAATGATTTTGATGAAACCGCAAAAGTTAGGAGTGTAACTAGAGCAAGGACAATGTTTTTCATGTGTAAGATTGATTGGATAAATTTAAAAAAAGCGATGTTACAGGATATTTCTACCGCTATAGCAGTAACGATAGTAATAACGAAGAACAATCCACTTATTGTATAAATCCGAAAACATTTTGTTTCCTAACTGTTTGGATATTATATCATGAAAGATTTTTCTCCCGTATAGAATTCTGTTTATTTTCTTTTATTAGTAAGGCCCACTTCTCGAGCATATTAAGCAGCACGTTTAATTCCACAGGTTTACTTATATAATCGTTCATTCCGGCTTGTATGCAAATATCCCGGTCGCCCTGCATCGCATTCGCCGTCATGGCAATTATCACCGGTTGGGTTTCCAGGCAAAGACGTATCATTCTTGTGGCTTCCAGTCCATCCATTTCAGGCATCTGCACATCCATAAGTATGAGATCAAAATTTTCCAAACTTACTTTCTCCATTACTGTATTACCATTATCCGCCATCTCACATTGGTATCCAATTTTGGAAAGAATTTTTTTGATCCATTTTTGGTTTACAGGATTGTCTTCTGCAACAAGTATGCGTAAAGGATATTTCTGAGAAAAGTCATCAGGTATAAGATGAGATGCTCCGTTGGCTAAAGAATTATCATGGTGCCTTATGCCGGTAAGAATACAATCGAACAGTGCATGCTGCGTTACCGGCTTACTTATTACAGAACTAAAAATATCAGCGTCCTGTTTATATCGTTCGTCATTTACGCTATTCATCAGGATGATTGGTATTTTCGGATAGTTTGTTCTTATAGTCTTCGAGAGTTCTATGCCATTCATATCAGGCATATTCAAATCGGTAATTATAAGGTCCACTGAAATTTGAGATAAAATTTCCAGGGCATGCCTGGCTGAACCCGCAAGCACCGGCAGCATCTTCCATTGTTCAAGTTGGTTATTAAGGATTGCTACACTTGTTGCATTATCATCAACAATAAGTATTTGCTTTCCTACAAACCCTGTTATCCTGCTGTTAGCATAGTCAGGGGCAGACACTTCCGACGAACTTGTGTGAATGCTGAATTTAAAGCTGCAGCCCTGTACCGGCAGGTTTTCCATAGTAATCTGGCCGCCCATTTGCTCAACAAGCCTTTTACAAATAACCAAACCGAAACCTTTGGTAATCTGCTTTTTTTGGGTAGAATAATCTGCAGGCAGTGCGCCTTTAAAGAGTTGGCTTATTTTATCCTGTGCCACGCCCCTGCCCGTGTCTGTAACTGTAAAGCCAATCTGTATATCATCAGGAGAAGCATTAGAAATAAGATGCACGCTAAGAAATACCTCACCTTTTTTTGTAGCATTGAGAGAGTTTTCCAGCAGGTTTATTAACACCTGTTGAAGACGTTTGTAATCACCAGTTATTTGCAGAGGAACTTCAGTATCGATTTGATAAAGCAACTCCAGCCCGGCTTCTGATGCTTTGCCTGCAAAAATGCCCATCACTTCTTCAATGCAGTTTCTTAAGTCAAAATTTTTATTGCCGAGTTCTACATTTTCTGTATCCACCTTGGAATAATCCAGCATATCATTGATCAGGATGTCATTTACGTTGGTCAATAAATTGGTACTGCAATCAAGCACTGTTGTGGCGTATTCCCTCTGTTCGCTATTAAGATCGGTTCCTGCTAATAGTGTTGCCATACCTATTACACCATTCATAGGTGTTCTTATTTCATGGCTTAGCAAAGACAGCAATTTACTCTTTGCGTTATACGCTATATCCGCTTCACGTTTCGCTTTTGCTTCTTTTTCTGCAAGCAGATCCATTTGCTCATTAAGATCAGCCACTTGTTTTAGCAACTCCTGGTTTCGCTGGCGCACACCTTTTACACCGGCATAGAAATAACCGAAGGCAATAAAAACCATCGCAATTAAAATGATCTCGATGAACAACATAAATTAAAAATTGAATGGGTAATAAATAGGTATCTTTTGTTAGTGAATTGTAAGGAGTTTATTGTTTGTTGTTTTAGGGTTTTTATAATTCCATTCCCAGTTTACACCGAGAACATAATTTCTATTGTTGCTTGTCGGGCTAAAGGCATATAAAGGAAAAGTCCAGCTTTTAAAAGTGACACCTATCATTAAACCTGGCTCCCAACTATTTTTTATTTCAAAAGGATGGGTCAGTTGCAAAGCCACACCGGAATACACAAGATCACTAAACTGGTAGCCCATCTCAGACCAATTGAAAAAGAAATTCTCCGTCCTTTCATTTACTGAAAAAGTATATTGTGATTCTGATGAAAAGAATAAATTTTTATAGTCAAGGCTTACATTTGAACCAAGTGTGCCACCATTCATGCGCCCCAATACCAGGCCGGCATAGGGCGTTACCGTATATGAAAACACATTTTCATTTGAAAACATTTTTCCCGCATTAAAGGATGCGGTTTGTAATCCTTCGGAGTTATAACGCACCTCGCCAAACCAGTTGCTCCGGTTTTGATAATACAGTTTGGGAACGATAACTGATGGTCCACCTCCTGTATAATAGTATTGCTCAAAGCCTGCATGTTGCTGGCATTGACCCACAAGAGGCATCATCAAGGCCGATATGATCAATATATTTCTATGCACTTTCAGAGATTGTAATTTCAGCATTAACCAACCTGTCCATTAATGAGATGTCTTTAAGATGCGGGTTCCATTGAAATACAAGTTTGTCAATTGGCTGCCACAGAATAACCCAGCTAAAAATATCAAGACCATTATGAAGAGCTGATGTAAAGCCCTCCTCACTCGATAAAATCATCGGCACCAATCCATGACATATCATCATTACCAAGAGACTTAAAATAAGTAAGACGTAAGTACGTCTCTTAAACTTTTCAAACTTTTCAATTTCATTTATTTTTTTAGCGGAAAAATGGCGCCTTATTGCGTAAATGAATGGCTCAGTATATTGCTTATCACTTTTGTTTTTGCAAGTGATTCTATAATGAAAAACAGAATTCCGTTTAGCGGCTTCTATCGATGTCATTATATATTGTTGAAATTCGTGGCTAAGCTGCCTTTTATAAATGGGCGCCGGGTCATTTGGGTTAAAATAATCTGCAATTGAAGATTGATCCAGGGTAAGAAAAATAGGTATCTTATCTATTACGGAGGTAGTTACCGAAGTTGTTTTTTTTAAGGGGAAAATTTTTACCAACCACGACATTACGGTTCCCGGCTGTTTAATGGCTAAGGACATAATGGATTTTAATAAAATATTTTTTTGTTAGCGAAATTAGAATGCTGCAAAAATGAAATCTAAAGCGATCAATATTAATCAATGGCTAAGACAACAGTTAGCAATATAAGTAAGAGATTAACGGCTGATGCCGGGAATTATTATTACTCCATTCTAAATACCATTAATAACTACATGTGAAATTGCTTAGCTGGAATAATAATTTCATGCGACTGAGCAGCCTTTGGAATTACTAAGTTGAGTAGTGTTTTTTATACGGGTATATAAATGCAATTATTTTTTTGTTACGGCGTTACATCATAAAAATATCCCGCAGAAGATGATACCCCCCCCTAAAACCCAGGGCGGTTGCTTAATCCATACGAATGAAAAACTTCAGTTATTTATTTCTTGCCTTTTTCTTTATCCCGGTTTTTCTGCCGGCACAAAGCAAGCAACTAAAGTTTGAACACTTGCAAGCAGATGCAGGCCTTTCACAAAGTAATGTTTTATGCATTTTACAAGACAGCCGCGGTTTTATGTGGTTTGGAACCAGGGACGGCCTAAATAAATATGACGGCTACCGGTTTACGACCTATAAAAATAATCCGAAAAATAAACTTAGTATAAGCAACGATTATGTGCCTGATATTATCGAAGCCTCGAATGGAGATTTGTGGATCGCAACCTGGGGAGGCGGCGTAAACCGTTTCGACCGTGAAGATGGATCGTTCACGGCTTACAAGCATGATTTAAAAAATTTAAAAAGTATTGCAGGAAATTTTATCACTTCACTTGCCGAGGATAAGGATGGCAATATATGGGTGGGGACAGAAGCCGCCGGGCTTGACATGTATGACAAGAAAAAAGGTGCGTTCATTCACTATAGGTTCAATCGCGACAATAACGCATCAATAAGTGACGATTTTATTAAAAAAATTTATGAAGACAAAGAAAAAAATTTATGGATAGGTACGGAACATGGAGGCCTTAATTTATTTAATGCATACAATAAAACATTTACCCGCTTTCAACATAACGACAGTATAGCCACCTCTCTTTCTTACAACAACGTTTATTCAATTTTCGAAGACAATAGTCACCGGCTATGGATTGGTACTAATGGTGGTGGGTTAGATTTATTTGATGTAAAAGCCAATATATTCCATCATAATAAAAATGATCCCCATAACCCAAACAGCTTATTACGAAATGAAGTTGTTGCAATAAACGAAGATGAGGATAAAAATATATGGATAGGGACTGAGAATGGGGGACTATCAATATTGAACCCGCTAACGGGTATATATACCACCTATGTTTATGATGAAATTGACAACACCAGCCTTAGCAACAATTCTATTTATTCCATTTGCAAAGACAATAAGGGCGACATGTGGGTGGGCACTTTTTCAGGGGGAATCAGTTTTGTAAATCATGATAAACAGTTTGTTCATTTTAAGCACACCTCCTTAACCAACAGCCTAAGTGATAATAAAATCCTGTGCATTTATGAGGATTCAAGAAATAATATATGGATTGGAACAGATGGCGGAGGTGTGAATTTATTCGATCCGGTAACAGGAAATTTTACTCACTATAAACATGACCCGTCTACTCCCAATTCTATTTGCGGAGATTATGTTTTAAACATTTGCGAAGACAGTCAGCATAATTTATGGATAGGCACCTGGGGAGATGGCATCACTGTATTTAATAAAGAAAAAAACAGTTACCGTCATTTCAAAAATGATCCTCGAAACCCCGAAAGCTTAGGCGCTAATAATGCCTGGACGATTTATGAAGATTATGATGGAAATATGTGGATAGGTACTTACGGCGGCGGGCTAAACAGGTACAATCCGGCTGACAATTCCTTTACAAGATTTAATTATGATGAGCACGCAACTAACGGAATCAATAGCGACAACATCTATTCAATATACGATGACCGCCAGGGCCATCTATACATTGGAACAGATCGCGGCGGTTTGAATGTTTTCGATAAAAAAACTTCAACTTTCAAATATTACCTGCATGATGACAACAACAAAAACAGCATCGCCAACAATACAGTAGGCCACATTTACGAAGATGACTATGGCATTTTGTGGATTGCCACAGCATCGGGCCTTTCTTCTTTAAATCGTCATACAAATCTTATAAAAAATTACACTACTGAAGATGGGCTGCCAGGTAACAACATTTTTGGAATATTAGGTGATGGCACAGATAATATTTGGATAAGCACCAATAAAGGGATATCAAAGTTTAACTGGAAAAACCGAACCTTTAAGAATTACCTGGAGGTTGATGGATTACAAGGAAATGAATTTAAAGAACAGGCCTTCTGTAAAACCAAATCCGGGATATTTTATTTCGGCGGGAATAATGGTTTTAATATGTTCTATCCCCGCGAAATAAAGATCGCAGCCTTTGATCCTCCACTTGTGCTCACTGATTTCCGCATTTCCAATAAAGAAGTTCCGGTGGCCACAGACTCGGTTTCGTCCCCATTAAAAAAAGTAATTACAGAAACAAAATCAATCACACTGCCTTATAACACTTCCGGAATTGAATTTGAATTTGCCTCTTTAAACTATACTGATAATCTTAAAAAGAATTACTCATACATGCTTGAAGGCTTTGATAAGGATTGGAACGAATCCAGTGATAAGCGATCTGCAAGCTATACAAATCTTGATCCGGGAACATATACTTTCAAAGTAAAAGGTTTGAATAATGAAGGCAACTGGTCGTCAAAGATCTTGAGTATGGAGCTAATTATTACTCCGCCATTCTGGCTCACGTGGTGGTTTAAGTTGTTGCTTTTTATTTCTATAGTAGGCGTATATATTGGGTTTTATCAAATAAGGATGCGGGCTGTCAGGGCCCAGAAAAAGGCTTTGGAAAAAGAAGTCGAGGAGCGCACAAATCAGTTAGTCTATTCAACAAAGGAGGAACAAAGAGCAAGAATAGAAGCGGAGAAAGCCCGCCAGGAAGCTGAGTCTGCTAACCAGGCAAAAAGTATTTTTTTGGCAACCATGAGTCATGAAATAAGAACACCGATGAATGGAGTAATTGGCATGTCGTCTCTTTTAGCGGAGACCACACTTACTGATCAACAACGTGAATACACAAATACAATTACCACCTGTGGCGAAAGCCTGCTGAATGTTATTAATGACATTTTGGATTTTTCCAAGATTGAATCTGGAAATATGGAATTGGAAAGTGAGGATTTTAATTTACGGGCATGTATTGAAGATGTGCTCGATATTTTTGGGAAAAAAGCATCTGCCTCGGGCATTGATCTTATATACAAAATTGACGAAAACGTTCCTATACAGATTGTGGGAGATGATTTACGATTACGACAGATACTTACCAACCTTGTAAGTAATGCAATGAAATTTACACAAAAAGGAGAAGTGTTTATTGGGGTACACTTAATACAATCAGACGGTGGGAAGAATGTGACTTTACATTTTGAAGTGCGGGATACCGGCATTGGAATTCCCAAGGAAAAGCTAGATCGTTTATTCAAAGCATTTTCCCAGGTAGATTCATCCACTACCAGAAAATATGGAGGCACCGGCCTTGGCCTTGCGATTTCTGATAAGTTGGTATGCCTTATGAATGGAGACTTTCACGTGGATAGTGAAGAAGGAAAAGGCTCTGTATTTTCATTCAATATAAAAACTGCCGTTGGTAAAAAGCTTTTAAAAGAGTATACCCAATATAATATGGCAGATCTTAAGAACAAGAAAATATTGGTAGTAGATGATAATACCACCAACCTTGCCATACTGAAAAGCCAGCTCGAGCTTTGGGACCTTATACCCGTACTCTCAGACTCCGGTGAAAAGGCATTGGACATATTATCGAATGATAATAAAGTTGACCTGTTATTAACCGATATGCAGATGCCAGCTATGGACGGGTTGCAACTTGCAAAAACTGTGAAAAAATTAAACCCTTCACTGCCGATTATTTTATTGAGCTCCGTAGGTGAAGACTATAATCAACAAAATACCAACCTTTTTATTTCTATATTAAACAAACCCGTACGACAGCATATACTATGTAAAAATATTTTGCTAGCGCTTGAACCACAAAACACCCCTATGTCACCAGAAAAAAATATCCACGAAAAATTGCCGACAAATTTTTCAGAAAAATATCCATTGGAAATTTTAGTTGCAGAAGATAATCCTGTAAATCAAAAAGTGATACTGTATATCCTCAATAAATTAGGGTATAAACCATCCATTGCTGAAAATGGCGCGATTGCCGTCGAAAAAATAAGAGAATATCCGTTTGACATTATTTTAATGGATATGCAAATGCCCGAAATGGATGGTATACAAGCCACGCAATTCATAAGAAAAAATATATATAAGCAACCCATTATAATTGCACTAACCGCAAACACTATGGAAGGTGACCAGGAAACATGTTTAAACGCGGGCATGAACGATTATTTATCCAAACCGGTAAGGCTCGAAGAATTAACCGCGAAACTTGAGAAATGGGCAACAGATGGTGTAAAATGTACAAATACAATCCATGTTTAATTATTGATCCGATTTATGTTAGGGCTTTTCTAAAAATCCAATAAATATGAGCTGATTATTTTACCAGTTATCCAATAATTTACCCGATTAATAGTTATATATAAGTTGGCTGCGACTGAATTAAAAGGTCGACGTGAGCTCTATGAAATATAATTCTACCCATATGAAAAATATAAAGACCATCCTATTGCAAAGCAGGCAATTTTCAACAGATGTTATTTATTAAAATACCAGCAGATGCTGAAAAATAATTTTGTTAATGTTTACAGGTTTTCGTCGCTACTAGTAAAAGCCGTCGTTGCAGTTCCGTGTATTGTATTAATAGGATGGCAATTTAATTTGCCCTTTTTTAGAAGCATTTCAGACCGGCTTGCAGTTATGAATCCTACTACCGCGGTCTTATTTATACTAAGCGCCCTCTCTTTATCTCTTATCAACGAAGACAACAATTCAAAAACAATCCGGCTTGGTAAATATTTGGGACTATTTGTAACACTTATTGCAGTCATTAGATTATATGGCTTCATCCAGGGATGGAATATTGGAATTGACCAGGTCATCTACCATAATAAACTAGCAGGCAATGAAATGGCACTGAATACCGTAATCAGTTTTATATTGATTGGCGCGGGCCTCTTTTTGACAGATGACAGACAAAATGGAAGCATAGTCCCTACTCAATTATTTGCTTCGCTGGTCTTTATTATCAGTTTGTTTACCATCATTGGGTATCTATATGCTACCGGTTCCGGGTACAAGAATTCCGTTTTTATGCCAATGGCAATTCATACGGCTGTTTGCTTTATTTTACTATCGCTGGGAGTATTACTCTGCCGGCATCGCCAGGGATTTGTAGGATTTATTATGCAAAAAAATTCAGGTGGTGAGTTAGTAAGAAAGTTTCTGCCATTTGGAATTGGCCTGCCAATTATAATTGGATTGCTGAGGCTTGAAGGGCAAAGATTGCAACTCTATGACCACGAGTTTGGAACAGCATTAGGCATTATCCTTATTGTTACCATTTATGTAATTCTAATGCTTCGGCTTGCGAAATCCTTGAATACAAAAGATCAGAAAAAGAAGGAAGCAGAAATAAGCCTGTTATCAGTCAAAGATAAACTTTCCACTAACGAAATGAAATACCGGAACCTCATTGAGAATTCCGGTGTGGTTATGTACACAACCGCCATTAATGGTTGTATTACATTCTCAAGTAGCAAGGCCTTCCAACTTACAGGATATTCCACCGAAGAATTAACTGGCATGCATTTTACCAAATTGATTGATGCCGAATGGCTGGAAGAAGTAAAAACAAAATACTGGCGCCAGGTAGAAAATAGAATAGAGGAGACATTCGTTGAATTTTGCATCCGCACCAAACAAGGAGAAAAGAAATGGGTAGAACAGTCTGCCATTTTAGTATCAGAAGATGGAGTTCCTGTGGGATTCCAATGTATAGTAAAAGACATTTCCGAAAAAAAGAAGATGGAAGAAGTACTGCGGAAATACGAGATGGAATTGGTTCAAAATCAAAAGCGCCTACAATCAGTTCTCGATAATGCCACCTCATTTATTTACATCAAAGATCTAGATGGAAAGTACCTTGTTACCAATCAGCAATTCAAACAAACATTCAATGTAAACGACGAAAAAGTTCTAAGCAAAACTGCTTTTGACTTTGCTAATGCGGAACAAGCAAAGCGCTTTACAGATTATGATAAGGAAGTTATAAGAACGTGCAAACACCTGGAGTTTGAAGAAATTATAGAAATGGCAGATGGGAAGCATCACTTTCTTATAACAAAATTTCCATTACTGGATTCGCAAAATAATATTTATGGCCTAAGCGGAATTGGTACTGATATTACAGAGAGAGTTCGATATGAAGAGCAATTAATCCAGGCTAAAAAAATAGCGGAAGATGCCAAAAAACTGCAGGAACAATTTCTCGCCAACATGAGCCACGAGATAAGGACTCCTATGAATGGCATCCAGGGAATGACTGACTTGCTACTTGAAACAAAACTGAATGAAGAGCAAATTGATTTTACTAAAACCATTAAACGCTCTTCCGATAATTTACTGGTCATTATTAATGATATTCTTGATTTTTCTAAAATACAGGCAGGCAAGTTAACTATTGAAGAAATTGATTTTAAACTTAGCGAGGTTGTAGAAAATATCAATGCAATTTTCAAGCACCGCTTACAGGAAAAGAAATTGCATTTCCGGTTTGATATTGACAACAGTGTACCAAAGATATTAAATGGTGACCCCTACAGGCTTAACCAGATTCTTGTTAATCTCCTGGGAAATGCGATAAAATTTACCCACGAAGGAGGGGTTACGATCAAAGTCTCTGTTCAAAAGCAAACAACGGAAAAAGCAGTTTTCAATTTCACAATGACAGATACGGGTATAGGAATACAGGAAGATAAGATTAATGAAATATTCGAAAGCTTCACGCAGGCAAGTATTGAAACTTCCCGTAAATATGGAGGTACAGGCCTTGGACTTGCGATCACCAAACAGTTATTAGAACTGCAGGGAGGTTCCATATCGGTTGAAAGTAAAATTAATATCGGCACCACTTTTATATTTTCAATTCCATACAAGTACAGTAATACAAATAACCCTGAAGTATTTGCAAGCAATGAATTGAAAAATTACAGTTCACTTTTAAAAGGCAAGAAATTTCTTATTGCTGAAGACAACGAGGTAAATCAAAAAGTGATACGGCACGTATTACAAAAAGCTGGCGGAGTACTGGAGTTGGCAAACAACGGCGCGGAGGCCGTTGCATTTCTTAAGAAAAGTAACGCTTATGATCTCATTATAATGGATCTCCAAATGCCTGAAATGGATGGATACGAAGCAACGAAGTATATAAGAAGTGAAATGAAGCTTTCGATTCCTATTATAGCAATGACGGCATCGGCACTAAAGGGCGAAAAAGATAAATGCCTGGAGATAGGTATGAATGATTACATGTCCAAACCATTCGATGTTTCTTTCTTATATAAACGAATAAGCCAATTATTAAATGAAGGCCCTACCAAACCACTAATTATGGAAACTAAAACTACTACTACCGAAAGTTTATTCGACTTGAGCCTGCTAAAGGAAATGGACGACAATGAATATATAGCCGAGATACTTACTACTTATCTCGATAACACTCCTAACGAATTAAAGGAGCTACAAAAACTTTGCTCTGAGCTTCAATTTGATGCCATATATAAAATGGCACATAAGTTAAAAGGCAGCGCCGGGCTTCTTTACGCACATGGCATTTTAAGAATTCTGTCAAAAATAGAGGAATTCGCTAAAGCTGAAATAAAAGAGGGCCTTCACGTACTGGCCCAACAAGCTGTTGATGAATTTGTAAAAATTGAAGCGCCATTAAAAGAAATTCTAAAAGATATTAATAAAGAGCTGCAAGCAGCTTGATAAAATCAAAACTTCACGGCGTTGTTTTGGAATAAAATTAGTCTTGTAAAAGACTTTTTTTATTTTAAGGATCGTGGGTAATCAAATTGTTAGTGTTTAAATGCCGTATTAATTTTTTATGTTTTTTTGTTTAAAAAATCAAAGGCGCGCTATCTTTTCACACCGGCCTTCCGCAGCGCAAGCAACTATTTTATCTTCCCAGGTATCTCACCGTCTGAAATAAAAATCTAAAAAGCAAACCGTAATAATAATTACCTTCAACAGCTTTTTTAATTTGCATTCACTCTTTCACAAATCAAAATAATTATGACTTATAAATCTAACCCGGCGAGATATGATAATATGGAATATCGCCGATGTGGTTATAGCGGATTGAAATTACCTGCGCTATCACTAGGCCTGTGGCACAACTTCGGCGAAATAGATGATTACGAAAATTGCCGGAAAATTTTGCATACTGCTTTTGACAGTGGCATTACGCATTTTGATCTTGCTAATAATTATGGACCACCTCCCGGTGAAGCAGAGTCGAATTTTGGTAAAATGTTTAAGCAGGATTTCCAGGCGCATCGCGATGAATTAATTATTTCTTCAAAGGCTGGTTGGAAAATGTGGGAAGGTCCATACGGAGACTGGGGTTCAAAAAAATATTTAGTTTCAAGCCTCGATCAGAGTTTAAAAAGAATGGGCCTCGAATATGTTGATATATTTTATCACCATCGGCCGGACCCTGAAACTCCTTTGGAAGAAACTATGGGAGCGTTGGATATTATTGTAAGGCAAGGTAAAGCCTTGTACATTGGCATATCAAGTTATCATACAAAAGAAGCAAAAAAAGCTATTGGAATTTTAAACCAGCTCGGAACGCCTTGTCTTATTCATCAGCCGCGATATTCGATGCTTGACCGGTGGGTAGAAGATGGATTATTAGATCTTTTGGAAAAAGAACAAGTAGGATGCATAACGTTCTCTTCCCTGGCGCAAGGTATTCTTACCAATAAGTACCTGCATGGAATCCCAAATGATTCACGAGCAGGCAGGCACCTCAAGAATGGCGCTATAACTGAATCTCAGTTAAATGAGAAGGTAATTGAGAAGGTAAAAAAACTAAATGAAATAGCTGAGAGCCGAAATCAAACACTAGCGCAAATGGCCATTGCCTGGGTGTTAAAAGACCCGCGCATCACTTCTGTAATTTTGGGCGCAAGCAAAACTCAACAAGTTACCGATGCAATTGAAGCAACAAAAAACTATATTTTTTCAGATAAAGAGCTTAAAAAAATTGAGAAAATACTTAAGTAACGGCTTAATCTTGCGGGCTGTTTGCTATAATTTTAATAATGCATCCCTGCTATACCAATGACTTCCTGAAACCCCAGAGAGCAGTCGATATAAAAAATCATAGCTGTCAACTAATCTCCATTATAAAAGTTGAAAATTTTTCCTAAAAAACAGAAACGAATTTAAAGGTCAGAATAATCTGTATCATGCATCAATATGCTATCAATATGAGATACCGACACTTTATTTTCATTTTCAGGACGGTTGGAAATATCTTTCCAAACTGGGTCTTCGCCAAATTTTTTCCATTGCGCATTCCTTTGATCTACGCCTTCAAAAATAGGCATATACATAAAGTTTGGCATGTGGCTTCCGGAAATTACCTTGCCGTAGAAAACAGGGTTAAAGTCCAGGCGGTTAAATAATGGTATCTCTCCACCGGTGTTAAACATTGCCATTTTCTTTTTATGCAAATTTTCTGTCGGGCTTTCATAACTTCTTAATTCAAACACCCGTTCTGCATTCTTTGTAGGAGGAGTCACAAGGTGAGGCTGGCCGGAAAAAGCTTCCATCAAAATAGATTCCATTCTGTTATAAGGAGCTTTGTCCGAAGGTGCTTCCATAAAGGACTTTGCAGCATTCATATAGGCGTTGTCCTTTTCCAATTTCCCCGAAATATTTATCCACGCATCTTCAGACAAAAATGGAATGAATACATAAATTAATTTATCGGACGCAGTATCATTTGCAATAGGTTTGAACACGCCAATATTTTTTATGCCTGACCGGTGCAATGCAGGCAGGTAAGCATTTTTTAAATAATCATCTACCATAGAAACCTGGTCATTGCTCTTTACATGATAAATCTTTACCTGGTAAAAATCTTTTTTCGGCGGAGCGGCATTTGCAAACGCGGTAATAACAATCAATGCGGTGAATAATGAAATTTTTTGCTTCATAGCTTTTTATTTATCTTCTTTTTTAAACTAGGTGATTGGCCATTGGGCTAACCGGATTAATTAAACGAGATTCTTTTTTATATAATTGTAACTTTTAGTAATGCTGTCAAATGGTGATCCCGGAGTTTGATCCTGCTCTACAAAGAAATATTTAAGCCCGGCTTTATTTCTTTCGGCAAATACTCTTTTGAAATCTATGATACCACTCCCTACCTCGGTAAAATATTTTTTATCGGTATTATCCATATCTTTCACGTGCCAAAGTGGAAATCTGCCGGGATGCTGATTAAATAAAGCAATGGGGTCCTGGCCGGCTTTTGTAATCCAGTAGATATCCATCTCCATTTTTACCAGGTCTTTATCAGTTGCCAACAAAATGTCGTAAGGATACTGGTCATTTTGCTTAATAAATTCAAAATCGTGGTTGTGGTAACAGAGTTGAATACCCGCTTTTTTACATCTCTCACCGGCGGTATTTAATTCATAAGCTACTTTTTTATAATGGTCAAGATCACCACGTTCATCATTTGATAAATAAGCGCACACCATATATTTTATTCCTGCGGCGGCAGCGTCATCTACTGCTCTATCCCAGTCATGAAGCATGGTTCCCATTTGTACTTCTCCATTAGGCTGTTCTTCTCCGAGGCGGTAATGCCCGCTGATGGCAACAAGTCCGTTCTTCTTTAACTCGGCAGCAAATTCCCCCGGTGACATCCCATAAAATTTTTCTGAACCAGTATAAGTAGCTGTTTCTACAGAGTTGTAACCAATCTGAGCCACTTTAGCCAGCGTTCCCTGCGGGTCTTTACTCATAGCGTCTCTTACCGTATATAATTGTAATCCTATTAAAGATTCCTTTGAATTACAACCAGATGATCTTGTAATCATAAGGCCAGCGGAAAGTACAACAGTCGTTTTGAGAAATTCTCTTCTGGTATTCATATAAAAGCATTTAATTATTTAGAAATAAATCAGGTTCAATTTACACCTTTTAATGTAGGAGATAACATAATTAATTTCTTTTTAAACAGTAAAAAATGTTTACGGGATAGTTTTATATAATCTTCATTCACTGTTTGTAAAATAACAAGATAAATTCATCAGGGAGCTACTTATTCCAATCGTCTATTTCATTAACAACGTTTGAATGCGAAGCCAATGTTTTATCAATTCTTTTTATCAATTCAATGCAGGCTCTTGTGTTGTGATACGGACATTTCCAAACGCCCGCCTTGTCTTCATTCATTATTTCGTAGCCCTCGTTTACTCCCCAAAACCATTCCTTGTTAGCATTATCGATAATATGATCTTTTACAAATTCCCAGGTTGCCATAGATTTTTCCAGGTAACCTTCGTAGCCTGTGATTTGCCATGCATTGAAAAACCCAATCATAGCCTCGGCCTGTGGCCACCAATGTTTTTCTTTTATAAGAAGATTGCTGACTAGTTCATATTCATACCATAAGCCTCCGTCTTTGTCCAGGCCTTCCTCAGCAGCGTTTGCAAGTTTCACAGATACTTCCTTCGTTTTTTGAATTAGTACGGAATCTCCAATAATCTGTGCAGCTTCCTGTATCAGCCAGGAGGCTTCGATGTCGTGGCCGTAAGAAATTATATCGGAACGGCCATTCCATTGATCATCAAAAAATAATATTAAATGGCTATTTCTACCATCAATAATATGACCTATAAATATTTGAATCAGCTCCTGGATCCGCTGTTTTAGATTCTCGTCCGGCCATATTAAATATAAATTAGCAAAGCCTTCAAGAATATGCAAATGAGTGTTCATTGATTTTTTTTCATTTGCATCTTTTTCACTCAATCGTAAATCATGCACTTCCTTCCAGTCACGTGACAAGGCTTCTATATAACCGCCATTACAGCTATCGTAACTATAATCAATAATTGCATTGTATAGTTTTATTGCAGTTTCTTTTGCTTCATTGTTGCCGGTAGATCTGTGAAATTCACTCAAGCCATAAATTGCAAATGAAAGCGCATAAAATTGCTTTTTGGAATCAAGCCGGTTTCCCTTAAAATCAACAATCCAGTAAATTCCGCCAAATTCTTTATCCAAAAAATGATCACGAATGTATGCAAAACACCTTTCCGCTATGGCCAGATAGGCCGCATCGCTAGTAAGGCGATACGCGGCAGAAAAAGCCCATAATATTCTGCTGTTTAAAACCGATCCTTTCGGCGCTTCAATATCCACTTTGCCGCTATTATCGATTTTTCCGTAAAAGCCGCCGTGACTGTTATCAACTGTATTTTTGATCCAAAAAGAAAGAATACTTTTTAATTCAACCTGCATTTCAGTTTTATACCTGGCGAGCAACTCTGTCATGACTTAAAGAAATATTATTTCTGTTTTATGGTTCTAAAATTTTTGTGTTGCGAATACAGGTCCTTTTTGTGTTGACGTATAATCATCATTTGCATCTATGATTTTAATAACGGTTTTTACTGATGCTTCCGAAGTAAGCCCATCTTCCGGTGTGTTAATAACATAATCCAATAATTTTTCAATCGTAGAAGTAGCAACGTGCATTCTTGAATCAGAAGAAGCATAATAAATATATACAGAATCATCCTCGTTAGCAATCCATCCATTAGAAAACAAAACGTTGGAGACATCGCCGGTTCTTTCTTCGCCCTCCGGCGCCATAAAGTAGCCACCAGGTCTATGAACTACTTTAGTGATATCTTTAAGGTCGGTTAGAAAAATATATAATACATATCTTAACCCGGCAGCGGTATTTCGTACACCATGTGCAAGATGCAGCCACCCTTTGCATGTTTTAATAGGAGCTGGCCCCAGACCATTCTTTGATTCATAAACGGTATGGTAAACCCTTTTATCAATTACCATTTCTTTTTTAACTACGGCATTTTCAATATCGTCGCATAGTCCAAAGCCTATACCACCACCGGATCCCGCATTAATGAAACTATCCTGGGGCCTTGTATAAAATCCATATTTTTTGCCTGCAAATTCAGGATGTAATACTACATTTCTTTGCTGCGGCGAAGGAGTCTTAAGATCTGGTAAACGATCCCATGTTAAGAGATCTTTTGTTCTCGCGATGCCGCATTGGGCAATTGCTGATGATAGATCACCGAGAGGTGCATCGGGGTCTTTGCGTTCAGTACAAAATAGTCCATATATCCAGCCGTCTTCGTGCTGCACAAGACGCATGTCATATATATTATCATCGGGTACACTTGCCTGTGGTAAAACAACCGGCCTATTCCAAAACCTAAAATTATCAATACCATTATCACTTTCCGCTATCGCAAAAAAAGATTTTCTGTCATTACCCTCTACCCTTGCGACCAGTAAATATTTGTTATTGAATTTAATAGCCCCGGCATTAAAAGCTGCGTTAATTCCAAACCTTTCCAGCAGGTGCGGGTTTGTAGCGGGGTTGAGATCAAAACGCCACTCCAGTGGCACATGAGCTGCTGTAAGAATGGGATTTTTATACCGGCTGAAAATTCCATTCATGGATTCAAGTTCAATATTCTTTTGTTGCAGCAGGTTTTTATGAGCATCTCTTAGAAAACGCAATCTCTCATTATAATTTGAATTCATAGATATATATTATTGCCACCAGGGCAAATTTTATTTAGATTATTTTAATTTTCTAATTTATTCCACCAGGTTTTTTTGAGAATGAATGCAATTATTGCGAGTATCACAATCGTTATGAGTAAAGGCAATTTCATCCATAACACAAAATACATAGGCAAAATAGTGAGGCACGATTGCCCTATGATTCCAAGCACTACGTTAAACATATCGAGCTTGAATCTTTTGTTTGGCACAAATGCCGGGTCTTCAGCTAATACCAAATCATTTACAGGTTTCCAGAATCCCCATGGCCTTACCTGCCTATAGAAATTCTGCAATACATTAATATCAGTGGGTGGTGCGGTATATGTGCCCACAATGCAGCCAATAAGAGAAATTAAAAATAATAACGGCCAGTTGTACAATGGAAGACCGGTAAATATAAAAGGGAATACAAGAGCTGCGATTATACCAGCCATCATGCCCCAGAAAAATCCATTAGCATTGAAGCGCCACCAATACCATTTCAACATATTTGAAGCAATATAGCCACCATATAATGCGCCCACGATCCACTGCAAAATCGAGTTCACATCTTTGGCATAAAACCCCAGGACGATACCAACTACGGCGACCACGACACCCACAATATAGTTAAGTGCAATAATTCGCCTGGTAGGAGCCGACGGGTTAACATACTTCAAATAAATATCGTTGACAATATAAGCCTGTGCAGCATTCAGGGTTCCCGAAAAGGTACCCATAAAGGCGCCCAGTAAACCCGTGAGTACAATACCAAGAATTCCGAATGGTAGAAAATTATTAACCGCTCCAGGTAATATTCTCTCAAAGTCGGTTCCTCCGCCCGGCACGGAAAGATCGAGTTGGTTGTAATAAAGTATTGCGAGCACAGTAAGCCCGATCACCATTGTGTAGCGAATGGGTAATAAAATAATGGAAACAAAACCCGTCATTTTAGATGCTTCTTTCGGAGATCGTGTTGACAAAACTTTTTGCATATCGTAATTAGGCGCCGGGCCGGCGAGACTGGCGAACACTCCTTTAAAAAGCATCATCATAAAAAATATCCCGAAGAGCCCGAAATTATCATCAGAGATTTTTTGCACTGCCGCCGGTAATATATGACTCCAGTCGAGATTGAGATCGAGGCCGAAGAAAGGATGGTTCCAACCTCCCGGCACATTTAGCGTTTGCCCATGTAAGTGAGTCATTGCAATATATCCTATGGCAATACAACCAATAGTCATTATTGAATATTTGATTAAATCGCCAACGACTATACTGTGCATGCCGCCAAGAATAGAATAAAACATGGCAAATAAAGTAAAAATAATGCCGTAGAAATGGGCAACATATTCAGGAGCTACCTGAAATGGAATATAAGGCTGAACAATATTCCAGGGAACAAATATTTCAATAAATTTTCCAAGGCCTACAAAGCCATAAGCGAGAAAACCCAGGCAACCAATAAGGGCAAAAACAACTACAATATTATGCGATGCCTTTACTCCTTTTCCTGCCAGGCCAAATCTCGTGGCGAGCCACTCTGCACCTGTATCAGCATTGGAACGGCGGAGCCATTTTGCCAGGAACATCATATTGAAAACCTGGTTAAAAACCGGCCACAACCATGGTATCCAAATACTTTTAAATCCATAGATATAGCAAAGCGAGACCATCCACATAGTTCCGCTAATGTCAAACATGTCTGATGCATCGCTGAGACCGAGTAAATACCAGGGAAGTTTTTTCCCACCTAATAAATAGCTCTCTTTATTCAACCTCGCTTTCTTTCTATAGTACCAGCCAATCATCAGCATCGATACCAGGTAAGAAGCAACTATTGCAATATCTAAAAGTTGAAGTTTCATTTATATAGCTGCTCTTTCGTTATATCGTTTTGAAATAAAATATTCGGTTCATTATAAAATTTCATGAAATCATCCGCCGATACCTGCCCCTTATAAGGCAAATAGTATTCTGTTTCACCTGAAGGTTTGGTGCCGGCATTCCTCCAGGCTAAGGCATACGAAATCTTGTGATATCCGATTGCTTTGTACAAAACTTTTGTCCACCATGTGCTATCTGAAACCCTGCTGTAGCCAAATTCAGTAAGGGCGGGAATTTTATTTTTGTCGAAAGCAATTTCCTCCAGCATTGAAAACATTTTACCTGCGTCTTTTACGAAGGCGGTATTTCCTTCATCACCGCCTTTTCTCTGGTAAATATCAAAACCGGTAATATCAGTCCAATCATCACCCGGATATTTTAAAAGATATTCTTCTTTAGAAGAAAAACGATCGGTATTATATGCATATAAAAGCTGGTGAATATTTTTAGTATCTCTCAGATAAGAGATGGTAAAATGCCAAAGCTCTTTCAATTCTCCAGGGGTGCAATGATCTTTTCCCCACCAAAACCAATTGCCATTCAACTCGTGAAATGGCCGGAAAATAATCGGAATATATTCGCCGTTTTCGCCTTTTAAGCTTACAATAAAATTGGCAACTTTATCAAGCCAGCCCTTATATAATTCATTTTTAGCGCCTCCTGGCAAAATAGACGCAACTGTTCCCGGCGCTGGGTCCCATGCAGTTTTACCCGTTAATGGATTATTGAGATGCCAGCTCAATGTAACCACACCGCCACGATCATAAATGTCACGTATATACGATTTCATCTTATCGAATGGCACACTATCAATATTTACAGGTTGATCAATCTCAAGACGCCCCAATTCAAAGCCATATATCGCCGGGTAATCACCTGTGACTTCTTTTACATCACTTTTTCCCGGAACATATTTCCAATCTACTCCATAAGCCAGATCGTCCTGGTGGCCAAACATAGTTCCTTTAAGTTGAAGTGTTTTTAAGTTGTGGTAAAGGCTAATTGTTTCTGCGGTAGCATTTTTATCAACAGGCAAATCGTTTGAATAATTATTCCCGCTCAACTTATTCTTTGCAGCGTCAACAACAGACCATGTGCTTTTATCATGATTAAATACAGAATTTAAACCTTGCTCTTCCATAGGCGGGTCGCCCATATATTGATCGCCGGCTTTCCAAAAAGTTTGGCCTTTAACAGGTTTAGCAAGGCCGCCGTAAGCCCAAAAATTTACACCGCCCAAAACACCATTGCCATATTTATTTTTCACCAATTCAGTAAACATTCTATTATAAAAACTATCCCTCAAAGAAGTTGATTCATCAATATCGAAAGAATTGGTATTTCTTGGCAAACCAAATTCTTCAATTACTATGGGTTTATTAAGTTTCCTTGCTACATTCTCGTGAGCATAAATATATTGGAGTGATTTAGAAAAGACAGCATCAATTCCACCGGCAACATCATTCCCTTTAAACCAGTTCCAGTTTTTAGGCCACACATGAATGGTGAGGTAATCTACATTTTTATCGTCGTGAATTTTTTCAAAAACGTCGAGGTTTTCTGTTCCCATATAGCCTTCAACGCCGAGTGTCACGAGATGATTTGAATCCTTCAATTTTATAAAAGAGGCTGCTTTGTTTATGAAATTCTCATAAGAGTTTATGGAAGATGCTCTCATTGGCCGCGGTTCATTAGCCAGTTCCCAGGCCATTATTGCAGGATCGTCTTTGTATTTCTTTTTAGAAACAGAATTAGTGCGATTAATTATGTAATCAGCTTGTTTGAAATAATCTTCCATACATTTTTCACAATCATAAAATTTACTGATAACATTCCCAAGTTCAATCCAGTTAAATTTTTTTCTGAATATTGAATCTTCAATCAGGCCATTCCATTTTAAGTATTGAAGAAAACCTCCGCTCCATTCCCAGTTGTTGCTCAGGTAAATAACTGCTTTCATATTTCGCTTACCCATTTCATTGAGTAACACATCAAGGCCTCTTAAAATTTTGGGATCAAATACTCCTTCATGTGTCTGCAAAGAAGGCCCTATTCTTTCAACCCCGTTCACCAGGCCTTTTCCTTCGGCGCCTGCAACAAGTCGAAGATTTGTAATTCCATGCTGCTGCAGGAAATCGAGCTCTTTTCTCAATCTTCCAATTCCTCTTTTTTTATCTTTCTCAAGAGCAAGCAATTCTCCATACCAATAGTTGGTTCCAATATAATAATTGGGATTATCGTTTAAAAAAAACTGGTGGTCTTTAACGGAGACAAAAGAGGATTGTGCATTTGATGCTTTGAAGGCAGTCAATAGGAATAATATCAAAAAAATGTTTTTCTTCATATTGTCATTATAATGCTCCTGTAAATTATCGTCCGATAGGTACAGTGCACATTTATCTTTTGATATTTTTCTTTAAGCACTTCGAAATTATTCATAGTTTAAAAGCCGGAGGTGGAAATTCCATGATATCCATAATGTTATTCCCACTGGGGATGCGTGCATTAGTTTTTATAAAAGTGCCGGAATTAATTTTGCGGGTTTGTAGATGTGGTACTAAAAAAGGAGATCAAAACCATCAATATATTGAAGAATGGATATCTTCCCATAATTCCAATCGTTACGGCTTCAAATCTATCTAAAATTATTACACAATAGCGGTACTTTTTTATCTAATGGTTATATTTAATTAGTTTTCTTGAAATTTGAATTATTCAAAATTCTCTATTTGAAGTAGTTTTCTTTAAATTTAGTTGCTTATGGTGGCTAATACTTTATTGATCTTATTATAGCATTATTTAGCTAATTCTTAAAAAAATGACAACCAAAATTTTAAGGGAAATAACTCCCCTCACCCAGAACGATTGCTTCTCTTTGTTTTCCCGCAGCAAACGAGACTTTGATTTTCCTTTACATTTTCACGAGGAGTTTGAGCTAAATTTTATTAGAAATGCCGGAGGTGCAAAAAGAATAATTGGTGATCATGTGGAGGAAATAGGCGATACTGAATTGGTACTCGTGGGACCGAATTTACAGCACGGCTGGTTTACACATAAATGCAAGGGGAAACTTATAAAAGAAATAACTATACAATTTCATCGTGACTTATTTGATGAGAAGTTTTTGAAAAGGAATCAAATGAGTTTTATTAGAACGCTATTTCAGCGTTCGGCAAGAGGCGTGTTATTCACGAATGCAACGGCGTTATCCATAATGCCCCGCTTAAAGCAATTGCCACAGAAACATGGATTTGATTCCGTTCTGGAACTGATGTCCATTCTTCATGATCTCTCCACGTCCAGAAATATCAGAACCCTTTCTGATACTTCATTTAATAAAGAAACGGCTTCATATAACAGCCGGAGAATAGAAAAGATAATGGCTCATGTAAATGCCAACTTTAATCAAAATATTACACTGAACGACGCTGCAAAAATCGCCGGAATGACCGAAGTCTCATTAAGCCGTTTTTTTAAGTTAAGAACCGGAAAAACGTTTGTCGATACTTTAAATGAAGTGCGGCTAGGTCACGCATCTCGTATGCTTATAGATACAACTGATAGTATCAACGAAGTGGCCTATAAGTGCGGTTTTAATAACATGTCAAATTTCAACAGGATTTTCAAAAAGAAAAAAGACAGCACACCAAAAGAATTTCGGTATTCTTATACTTCCACTGGCGTACGAACATTTGTTTGATCTTGACAAAAAATAGGTGAACTAAAGAATATTTATACGGTGTCTGAGCCAGATCAGACCTATAATTTTGTTATTAATATTTTCGAAAAACTCTCAATTTCTTGCAAAAAAAAGAAGATATGCTTTAACTAAAGGAGTCTCCGAATTGGGAGAAAAAGTTTTATTCGAATTTTTAGCAGATGTATATAGTATAATAAATAACAATATATACGATAAAGTCCTAAGTTCATCACAAGTCGTTAGTTTTTAGGCATATAAAAAGATGTTAACAAAGGGCAATTTATCACTTTAGAGTGCGTTTATAATATTGTTCCTTGAGATTCAATTTATCCTGAAACCGATTCTGTTCTTTTGATAATCCCAAGTTAATCATAATCCAATACAGCTAACTTAACCGTAGCCATCCATGAAACAAAAAAAAGTAAAAACCACTGTATTGTTTGTAAGCAACAATGCTAAAGCGCCAAAACCGGTGCAGATTTCAAGCCAATTGATTTTAAACTGGAAAAAATATGTGGCAGTATTGTGCCTGGTATTTCTTTCGTTGATAGGCACCATTGTGTATTTATCATCAAGCAATATTCAGCAACTTAAACTGAAGGCTGTACTTTCTAAAAAAATTCAATCAATGCATGCTTTGTTTGCCCAGGTTGATACAAGTGCATTAAAGGAGAAATTTACGAAAATTGATAAAGACCTTTCGACCATAAATGGTTACCTAAAAGCCAGGGGAATACAGCCTATATCTAAAGAGGCTCAGGGAGGCGAGTCTGACAGTGACATTCTATCTACCGAAGAAATTAGTGATTTTTATGATAATTATCTAAACCGAATAATTTACAATATATCATATACACCGTTGGGTACACCATATCCCGGCGCTATTACTTCCACTTTTGGGCACCGCGAAAACCCATTTGGCGGATCAAATGTTGAAACCCATAAAGGCCTTGATATTAAAGGTCCAATGGGAGCTCCCGTGAAAGCAATGGCAAAAGGCGAGGTGGCATTTGCGGGCCAAAGGGGTGGGTTTGGCAACTGTATTATTTTAAAGCATGGTAATGGATTCGAAACTCTTTATGGACATTTATCAAAAATTTTAGTAAGTTCGGGGCAGAAAATAGAAATTGGGCAACAGATTGGCAAAATAGGTTCCACCGGAAGGTCAACCGGCCCGCATTTACATTACGAGGTACATAAAAATGGACAAAAAATAAATCCTGAATCTTTTTTAACTCTTAATTGATATGTTTAAAAAAACCAACAAACAGCCGTTAGAAATTAATCAACAGGAAATCTCGACCATAATAGGTGATGGATACACCTTTACTGGTGAGATACAGGGTTCAACTGTTATAAGAATCGAAGGAAAAGTAATCGGGAATGTAAGTGTTACCGGTGGTGTAATCTTAGGCGAGAGTGGTGATATCGAAGGTGATATCACTACAGATTCGGCTATTATTTATGGCACTGTAACTGGTAATATTCAATCGGGCCAGCTTGAAATAAAAAAGACGGGCGAGGTAAATGGAGATATTACAACCGATACGTTGGAAATCGAATTGGGTGCCCAATACAACGGAAAGCTAAATATGCACAAGCCAAAACAGCAAGCTGTTTTAATGGAAGCTTCATAGCTTTTTGCGATTTCGCAAAGATCAACTGTTGTTAATTATCCTCTTATAGATTGGACAATATCAATTGCCTGCTTTGTAAGAGCTTCAATTTTTGCATAGTCTTTTTGTTCGAGGAGTTGCTTGCTCACTAACTTGCTTCCCATACCCACCGCGCAAACCCCTGCTTTGAACCAGGTTGCAATATTGTCTTTATCAAGATCGACACCGCCCGTAGGCATGAACAATAAATCCGGAAACAATTCTTTTATGGAGCTCATAAAAGCAGCCCCGATGATATTTCCCGGAAAAAGCTTGACCATTTTTGCACCCAAATTTTCCGCACGGATGATTTCAGAAGGTGTCATACAGCCAGGCACCCAAAGCATATTTTTTTTATCCGCGACTTCTGCGACCTCCTCAATAAGTCCTGGACAAATTATATAATCAGTACCCGCATCAATAAATGTTTGTGCCATTTTCCCGTTCTTAATAGTTCCCACACCCAGGTACATTCCCTCCAGTTCGTTATCGCACACTTTACGCATTTCTTTGAAATTATGTAAAGCTGCTTCACCACGATTAGTATATTCGACAGCTCTTATACCGGCTTTATACAACGCTCGTAAGACTTCGAGACTTACTTCAGTATCCCTATAAAAATAAAGAGGTAGTATGCCTTGCCGGGGAATTAGCTTTAATAATTCGTTTTTCATGTCCATAAAATATGTTTACAAATGAGTAATGTTATTGGAATTATGGCAACATACATATTTTTTTATGCAATCGTTTCCGCATATTTTCCAATAATTATTTATATAAATCTTGTTGCTTCGCGAAATATAAAAGAAATTCGGCTAAATTGTTTGAACTATAAAATCTCTTCAAATTAAAAGATTAAATCATTATGGCAAAAAAAGTTGTGACACTTGGAGAAATAATGCTTCGTTTGTCCACCCCGGATTTTAAAAGATTTGTACAGGCCGATAGTTTTGATGTTACTTACGGTGGCGGAGAAGCGAATGTTGCCGCAGCCCTTTGCAATTACGGCTTACAGGGCACTTTTGTTTCTAAAGTACCCGACAATCCAATAGGCCAATCGGCGATTAATCATTTAAGGCGCTACGGTGTCGATACACAATTCGTCGCACGTGGCGGAGAAAGATTGGGTATTTATTTTTTAGAAACAGGAGCCTCGATGAGGGCATCCCAGGTAGTTTACGATCGTGCCCATGCCGCCATTTCCGAGGCAGATATTTCTGATTTTGATTTTGATAAAATATTTGACGGAGCAGATTGGTTTCATACAACCGGAATTACTCCTGCGTTAAGTGACAAGGCCGCGGCACTCACAGAAGCAGCGTTAAAAATTGCAAAAGAAAAAGGTATCACCACAAGCATTGATCTCAACTATAGAAAAAAACTATGGAGTAAAGAGAAGGCAAAAGAGGTGATGACTAAGCTCTGCAAATATGTTGATGTGTGTATAGGAAATGAAGAAGATGCAGAAACGACTTTAGGATTTAAAAGTAAGGGCACAGATGTTACAAAAGGAGAATTAAATCTTGACGGCTACAAAGATGTATTTCAGCAAATGAAAGAAAAATTTGGTTTCAAATACATTGCCTCTACATTGAGGGAAAGCCACAGTGCATCAGATAATGGCTGGAGCGCTTTAGTATATGATGGAAAAGATTTTTATCATTCAAAGCAGTACGAAGTGCGGATAATCGACCGCGTCGGAAGCGGCGATTCTTTCGCAAGTGGTTTTATTTATGGTTTGGTTACCGGTATGGCAATGAAAGATGCCGCAGAATTTGGTGTCGCAGCTTCTGCTATGAAACATACGATCCCTGGCGATTTAAATCATGCTACACTCAGCGATGTGAAAGGATTGATGAAGGGTGATGCAAGCGGAAGGGTACAACGATAATTAGTCTGTTAAGCAATACTTGAATTCATAAATTGAAGTGACCGTCATTCAGAAATAAATTAATTATGGAAGTTTCGACTAACGCAGTCGGGGATTCGCTCCTGAAAAGCAACCTTACTCCTGTTTTGCAGGGAAGACAACTTCCACAACGCCTGGTGTCAATAGATGTCTTTAGAGCCATTACCATGTTTTTCATGATTTTCGTGAATGACGTGAGCGGCGTAAAAAATATTCCTGAGTGGATAGAGCACGTGAGTGCAAATGCCGATGGTCTTGGCTTTGCCGACACTATTTTCCCCATTTTTCTTTTTATAGTAGGTTTGTCTCTTCCTTTTGCATTGATGAAAAGAATAAAAAGACAAGATTCATTTTACAGCATTGCGATCTATATTTTTACCCGTTCATTTGCACTGTTAGTGATGGGCTTTTTTCACGTGAATATGGAAAGTTATAATAGTGCAGCAATTTTACCCGAAGCAGTATGGGAAATATGCATAACCATTTCTTTTTTTCTGATCTGGATCGATTACCCGGATACAATTAAGAAGTCATCGAAGTATTTGCTGCAAGGCGTGGGTGTATTGATTTTATTATTGATGGCTTATTTGTATAAGGGAGGTGAGTCCGCAGTACCCGTTGGTCTCAAGCCCTATTGGTGGGGTATTTTAGGTATCATTGGATGGTCTTATCTTGTTTGCGCTTTAATCTACTTGTTATCGAAAGGGAATTTGTGGGTGCAGCTATTCGCCTTTGTTTTATTCATGGGTATCAATATCGCTTTTCATACAGGTGTTTTAAAATTTTCAATATTTATTATTGGCAATGCTGCCTCTGTATCGTTAACAATGGCAGGTGTAGTAATCTCTCTTTTGTATAAAGAATTAGCGGGCAAAGGCAGAGATAAGTTGTTATGGATTTTGTTCGCAATAGCGGGGATTACCATGATATTATTCGGATTATTTATAAGACCCTACGCAGCCGGTATTTCCAAAATACGTGCGACTCCTGCATGGGTAGCCATCTGCATTGGTATTGGCATATTGGTTTTTGAATTCCTCATTTACTTTGTTGATATGAAAGGTCGGCAAAACTTGTTTAAGGGAATCCGGCCCGCCGGCACCAGTACGCTCACCACTTATTTAATTCCTTATCTTCTATATTCTGTTTATTCTTTGATTGGATTTCGCTACCCACTGTTTTTCTCCGAGGGCGTTGGCGGGATTATTCGTTCATTCTTTATAGCCTTCTTTGTAATATGGATTGCCGGTTTATTAGAGAAAATAAAGATCAGGCTACAGATTTAAGAGCTAATTTACACGCTTAGCTTCTGCGCAAAAATATCAACTTATTTTTTAATAACTCCGGTAAGAACATTTATCAAATATTATCAATATAATACATGCTGTACTTTTTCACCACAAAAAATTTATTGATTATTCCTTATAAAATATGGAAGCATTGTTTCGATGTTGTAATTTTTTTTTAAAAAAAATATTTACATTTGGTTAACTCACATCATTCCATGATATCAACCGAACCCAAATTAACTGATGATAATTTATTGCTGGAGCAAGTAAGTTGCGGTGATAAAAAATCGTTTGATATTCTGTTCGACAGGTACTGGGAAAGCTCACTGGATAACGCTTACAAAAGGACCAAAGACCTTGACGCAGCAAAGGACATAGTCCAGGAAATTTTTACGCAGATCTGGATAAACAGAGAAACACAAATAGATAATTTACCTGCTTATTTAAACGTCTCCATTCGCAACAGGGTGGTTAAATTTATTGCAAAACAAAAACCTATTCACCCATTCTTTGATGCTCTCGATAACATTTCGGAAAGATCTTCACAGGCAGACGCTCAACTATTATGGAAAGAATTTTTACAATCTTACGAACATCTTCTTGACTCTTTACCCTCCAAGAGGAGAGATATTTTTCAACTGCGGATGCATGATGGGCTTCCCACCAAAGTTATAGCTGCGCAATTAGGCATAGCCAGGAAGACCGTACAAAACCAACTGGGCAAGGCAATTGAAACTTTAAAGGTTTCATTAATACGCCTTTTTACAATTGGTATACTACTCGGAATTTTAGCCTCTTAATTATTTTTTGAAAAAAGTTTTTTTGTGAGTGGGACTTTTCTGTTTTTTCAGGTCATCTATGTGAGCCAATAGCTTTAAGAACATAAATGGACAAAAATTATTTTATCAAACTGCTGCAGAAGTACCTTAATGGCAACGCTACTGAAGAGGAGAGCGTATTCGTTGAAAAATATTACAATCTCTTTCAAAATGACCCTGGTGGACTGGATTCATTGGATCGTGATGAAAAAAAAGCATTCAAAAATAATTTGCGGGAGGAGGTATGGCACAACATTTCTAAACTCGCTCCTCAAGCCGAAAAAGCAAGACTAATTAGCTTCAGGTATATAAAGTTTGCGGCCGCAGCGGTTCTTGCAATAGCAATTATCTCAAGCTTATATTTTCTTCAAAACAAACCTTCCAATAGCTCATCAGCGAATACCCTAACAAAGAATACCAAAGTAGAAACGAAAAAAAATCGGGTTATTTTTTTACCGGATGGTAGCACCGTTATCCTCAGCCATGGCAGCAAGTTGAATTATCCATCCACTTTCGATGGTATGGCTACACGTGAGGTATATCTTGAGGGCCAGGCTTTTTTTGATATCAGGCACAATAAGCAAAGACCTTTTATTGTACACACCGGTAATTTGCAGACTAAAGTATTGGGAACTGCTTTCAACATCAAAGCCATTCCGGGCGAAGATGATATTGTTGTAACGGTAAAGCGGGGAAGAGTAAGTGTTAATGATGAAAATAAATTGCTTGGAATTATTACTCCCAATCAACAAATTACTTATGCCAAATCCAAAGTAAAATCTTTAGTGCAAACCGTTAAAAATGAAAGCTATTTAACGTGGAAGCAAGAAGATTTGCTTATTGATAACCTCACCATCTCTGAGGCAGCAAAACTTATGGAAGACAGGTATAATGTGAAAATAGTAATTAATAATCCCGAGATTGAATCATTACGTTTCACCACCACTTTTTCTAAAAATGCCACGCTGGAAGAAACATTGAACAGCATTTGTCTTTTCAATGGATTAGTGTATGACTATGATAAGAAAAAGTCAATTGTAAATATTACACCTTAAATAATAAATTAAAGAACCAAAAAAAATCTGATTATGACAAAGCAACGCTCCCTTAAAAAAGATGATCCTGGGCTGGTAAAGCTGGAATAACAAAAAGCCTCTGAAAATTATTTCAGAGGCTATGATCTTGCAAGAGCTGACTGCAATCGGCCCTGTGCGATGTTTTAAATACACTCGTAAACGAGTTAATTATTAACTTAAAACTTCTCAAATTTATGAATCTTCCATCATTAACCGGGGAATTCCATAATTTTTTCAAATCAACTGTTAAGAAGAAATTTCCCTTTGAAAAATCAATCATAAACTACATTATGAGAATTGGAATAGTAACAGCTACAATATTAATTAGTACATCAGTCCAATTGCTTTTTGCGACCCCGCTAAAGAGCCAGCCAATTAATGAAGTTAAGATAACGCTGGGGCTCAATAATGAAACCCTTATACAGGCATTTCAAAAAGTTGAAGCCAGTACAGGGTATCATTTTATGTATCGAAAAGATGAGGTTAAAAACATCCGCAATTTGAACCTGCCAATCAGTAAATTAAGTGTTGAGGACTTTTTAAAAATTGCATTAGCCAAAACCTCGTTAACCTATAAGCAGGTAAGAGATCAGATTTTGATAATGCGATCAAAAAAATTGATATCTTATTCCGAACTAAAGGATTACGAAGTACCATATGCCATCAATGCAAATATTGTAAGCGGTAAGGTAACCGATGCCAGAGGCAATCCTTTATCAGGAGTAAGCATTGCTGTTGAAGGATCCTCCGTTGGAACTTCTACTGATATCTCAGGTAATTATTCCATTAACGTTCCCGATAATGGGACACTTGTATTTTCTTTCATTGGATTTATAACCCGCGAAATAGCCGTAAATAATCAAACGCTACTTAATGTAAGTCTCCAGGAAGAAACTAAGGAACTGAATGAAGTTGTAGTCACCGCCCTTGGAATTAAGAAAAGTAAACGGGGGCTTGTGTATTCCACTGCCGAAGTAAAAGGCTCCGAGTTTACGGAAGCCCGTGAGAATAATGTTGCAAGCTCCCTCACCGGAAAAATAGCGGGAGTGGATGCTACACAAATTGCATCCGGCCCCGGTGGTTCGAGCAGGATCGTTATTCGCGGGGTTGGCGCCATTAATGGCTCAGCCAATAACCAGCCTTTGTATATTGTAAACGGTTCGCCTATTTATAATGGAAATGGCGGCGCATTAGCCAGCAGTGGCGGATTTAATTACGATACAGGAGATGGAATATCAAGTATAAACCCAGATGACATTGAGTCAATTACTGTCTTGAAAAGTGGTGCAGCGGCTGCATTATACGGAAGCCAGGCAGCAAACGGCGTTATTTTAATCACGACTAAATCAGGGAGAGCGCAAAAAGGAATTGGAGTTGACGTTAATTCGAATATTGTTTATGGAACTCCTTCTTCATTTCCAAATTATCAATATGAATATGGTTCTGGTAATGATGGTGTAAAACCAGCTACACAAGCTGCGGCACTTAGCGCAGGCAGGTTATCTTATGGCGCAAAAGTGGATGGCTCCATGGTAGTTCAGTTTGATGGAGTTGAGCGTCCTTATTCACCTGTCAACGTAAAAGACAATGTCAACAACTTTTATCGCCCCAGTAGAAATTTCACTAACACAGTAGCTTTCTATGGCGGCAGCAATGCGCTGAATTTCAGGCTTTCAATTTCAGATCTTGATGCACAAGCGCAAACACCAAATTCAACATTCGACAGGAAGACCACCAACTTAAGCGTGACTTCTCATTTGGGAAAAAACGACTTCATCACCATTGAAGGAAATGCACAATACAATTATGAAAAAGGACATAACAGGCCTAACGTTGGGTATGCCGAATTGAATCCAAGCTGGGCGACTTACCTGATTGGGAATACTGTTGACGTAAGATCTCTTGCACCTGGCTATAATGAAAATGGCGATGAAATACAGTGGAACCCGGTACCAGCGGCGCCCAATCCGTGGTTTGTGGTAAACAAGACAGGTAATGATGATACAAGGAACCGGTTTATCGGCTCGGGAAGCATACAGATAAATTTTTTACCCAACTTATTCGTTAAAGGAGTTATTTCAAAAGATTTTCTTTTTTCAGAAAGGTCCAATTACGTACCTATCGGAACTGCCTTTACACCAAAAGGTTATTATAACTCTTATGAAGATCAAAATGACATAGGCAATGCCCGGGCTACTATAAATTACAATGCAAAATTTTTAAAAGATTTTAGCATTAGTGCCTTCGCCGGCGTAAACCGTGAAAGGCACAATGCCCTTCTGAGCAGTATCACAGGCAGGGACTTTATTATTCCGAATTTCATAAGCTATACAAACCTAAACACACTTGATGTTGCGAATAGAAGTGAAAGTCATTTTGGAACAAATTCATTATTTGGTTCTGTTGACCTGGATTTTAAGCGCATTTTCTATCTTTCATTTACCGGTAGAAAAGATTGGTTTTCGACATTAAATGTTGGCAACAACGCTATCTTCTATCCTTCAATAGGTGGTAGTTTTATTTTGTCTGATGCTTTAAAACTTCCTGATGTTATAAGCTTTCTTAAACTTAGAGGCTCGTGGGCAGAAGTAGGTAATGCAACGGTAGATCCTTACGCTATCAATCAAACATACAACCTTACTCCCGGCGGATTTAACGGATTACCGGTTCTCAACGCGTCTAACAGGTTACCTAACCCCGGCCTCAGGCCATTAACGGTAACAACCTCCGAAGGTGGTTTTGAAATACAATTCTTTAAAAACCGGCTGGGTATAGATGCTACTTATTATGACCGGGAGACTACAAATAATATTCTTCAACCGGATATTTCAAATGCTTCCGGGTATCTCGCAGGAAACCAAAACGTAGGTACACTAAGAAACCGAGGTATTGAACTATTACTTACAGGAACCCCCGCAATAACGCGAAATTTTCGCTGGAGTGTGAGTTATAATATGGCATGGAATAAGAACGAGATTTTAAGTCTTGCGCCAGGGTTGACAACACTTACAATTGGCTCAGGCATTTCCGGCGGAGTAAATATTATCTCCCAGGTAGGATTGCCTTACGCGACCCTCCAGGCGCCCGTATTCTTAAAAGACGCAAAAGGGATCCAGGTTTATAACAGCACAAGTGGTTATGAACAAAGCGTAAGGGAGAATTTGGGAGTTGCTAATCCGCCATACATAATGGGGCTTACCAATGATTTTAAGTATAAAAGATTTTCTCTGAATATACTGCTTGATGCAAAATTTGGATCAGTTGGATACAGCAACCTATGGCAATATGCGTCAAGATTTGGACTTACCAAAGAAACATTACCTGGAAGGGAAAACGGTTTGGAATTATCAGGTGTTGATCAAAACGGCGCACCTTTTAGTAAGACATGGGCCGTGGATCTTCTGGACACCTATTACAATAACCGGGGTAATAATTATGCCGGAAGCGTCAATGTATTTAAAACAGATTTTGTAAAACTTCGCAGCGTTATTTTGAGTTATAACCTGCCTGTTGATAAATTGAAACTTATCAAAATACAATCGGCATCCCTATCAATTGTATCCCGCAATCTTGCCATTTTATACAGAGACAAAAGAGTTAAAGAAGCAGGTTTAGATCCAGAGTTCGGGCAAACGGTGAGTAACACAACCGGCACTTCCGGAACCGGCGAACCAAGAACCCGTGATATCGGATTAAACCTGAATATTAAATTTTAATTTTTCAACTCATGAATAAAGAAATTATGAAAATTCAATTTTCAAAAACTATATGTTTATTATTGGTCACCGCTTTTTTAATGTTATCATCTTGCAACAAAAAAAGCCTTACCGACCTAAATATCAATCCTAACACTACACAAACTGCTGTGCCGGATTATCTCTTTACGGGGGCTATAACAGCGATGCAAGCTTCCAATTATTCCGTAATCGCAGAAGGAATGCAGTATTTTTCCACCTACAAGGAAGTTCCTGCAATAGGTGACAAGTTTTATAGTTTCAACGGAACTGTCGCGGATTTTACGGGATATTATACCGACAAACTTAACAGGCTGCTTCAATTAGAAGCGGCGGTACAAGATCCAAACGATATAAATAAAAAATCGCTGGTTCGTATTCTCAAAGTATATGAATTTAATCAGCTAACAGATGTTGCAGGAGATATTCCTTATACAGATGCCCTGGCCGGACAAGACAACCTCACTCCAAAATATGATACGCAGAAAGATATTTATCTCGACATGTTTAAAGAATTGGATGAATCGGCAGCAGCGCTTGATCCCTCGAAACCGACTTTTGGGAAAGCAGATCTTTTATACAATGGCGATGTCACAAAGTGGAAAAAGTTTGCCTATACATTGATGCTGCGTTTAGGTATGCGCCTGACAAATGTGGATGCAACGCTGGCGCAGACATGGGTGCAGAAAGCAATAGCCGGCGGCGTTATGACTACAGATGCTGATGTTGCAAAAATAGCCTATGCTGATGCACCTGGTGGAATGAATCCGCAGACACTTGCCATGCGCAACGGAAATTATATAAGCCCCGGTGGTGATAATGTCGAAGGCGGAAAATATGCGGCAACTTTCATAGACTATCTTAAAAGCACAAAAGACCCGCGCCTGCCTGTGATTTCGGTAGTTTGGGTTCCTACGGCTCCCGGTGCAACGACCTATACAGCAGACACATCTTTTGCATTGCAAAAAGGAATGGTAAGTGCCAGCCTGAATACCAAACCAACTGATTTCGACACCTATTCAGAGCCCTCATTACTTGTATTAAATGTTGCAGCGCCTATTATAATCTTAGGTCCATCAGAATCTTACCTGCTTTTAGCAGAAGCTGCATTGAGAGGCTGGTACAACGGTTCTACTGCAGAAGAAGCATATAATAGCGGCGTAAGTTTTGGCATGACGCAATGGTCTTTTTATCCCGCAGTAGCGCCTAACCCAAACATAATCGGTGCTGCCAAAATTGATGCTTATTTGCAAATGAACCCTTATCCCGCAGGCGGAACTTTTGATAAGCAATTGGAAGCAATATCTGTTCAAAAATGGATAACTTTATTCGGCAACGATTATGAAATTTATGCAAACTGGAGGAGAACGGGTTATCCCGTATTAACACCGGTTAATTATCCTGGCAATGTAACAGGTGGTAAAATGTTCAGACGCTTTTCACTACCTAATTCTGAGAATCTGACCAACCAGACTAACTATCTTGATGCTTTGCAACGACAGGGATTTGCAGAATTAAACAACGACAATTTATTGACTAAAGTTTGGTGGGATAAATAAACGGGTAGAGGCAATTAAATGATTTTTAAGTATAACTATAAAACCAATATAAAATGAAGCGCAGAGAAATTATTAAAGGTCTTGGTTTGCTTCCGTTAGGTGGCACTCTTTTCGGAAGCCTTATTCCCAATGGATCATTACTTGCAGCCCCATCCAAAAAAATAGCGAAAAGAAACATTGTCAAAGAACTTGGCATACGCACTTTCATCAATGCTGCAGGCACTTATACTACTATGAGCGCCTCTCTCATGCATGACGATGTAATGGAGGCTATTGACCAAAGCGCAAAAGAGTTTTGCATGCTCAATGAAGTGCAGGATAAAGTAGGAGAAAAAATTGCACAAATGACCCACGCAGAAGCGGCAATGGTGACAGCCGGGGCTTTCTCGGCGTTAACCCTCGGCATGGCGGGCATACTAACGGGTACGGACCAACAGAAAGTAAAACAACTTCCTCACAATCTCAAAGAATCAGGAATAAAGTCTGAAGTGCTTCTCCAAAAAGGACACTATGACGGCTACGAACAAGCACTTTATAATACCGGTGTTACAATAGTTCCTGTTGAAACAGCGGAGGATGTGGAGAGGGCCGTGAATGAGAATACAGCCTCAATGCATTTTTTAAATTGCAATGCATTAGAAGGCAAAATAATGCACGAAGAATGGCTTCAGTTGGCAAAAAAACACAACCTGCCCGCGACAATCGACATCGCTGCCGATGTACCACCGGTAAATAATCTCTGGAAATTCAACGATATGGGCTTTAGCTGGGTTGCTTTATCCGGCGGCAAAGCTATTCGCGGGCCACAGAGCGCCGGCGTTCTTATGGGGAAAGCTGATATCATTGCAGGTGCAAGACTAAATGACTCGCCAAATGGTGTAACAATCGGGCGGGGTATGAAGGTGAATAAAGAAGAAATGCTTGGTATGTATGCTGCGTTGGATAGTTATGTAAACCAGGACCATGATAAGGAATGGAAAATGTGGCAAGACAGGGTTGCAGTAATTGAAAATGCTGTCAAAAAGATTAGTGGCGTTACAGTTTCAGTAACGGTTCCTCCAATTGCAAACCACAGCCCTAAAGTAAATATAGCCTGGGATAAAAGTAAAATAAACCTGACGCGTAAAGATCTCGGGGATAAGCTCAGGAATGGCGAGCCATCAATCGAAGTAATATCGTGGGGCGACGAAGATAGCAGTGTCGATCTCACCGTTTTTATGTTGAAACCCGGCCAGGAGAAGATTGTGGCAAACAGAATAAAAGAGGAACTTTCAAAGGCAGTGGCTTAATGTAAAAATCAATTTTTTAAACCAGATTTTTCACCAATAATAAATTTAATTTTTATTGCGAATGAAATTCGTAGCAGGTGCTTCTCAAAAAATATATTCATGGAATTCAAACTATATCTTAATTATTCTTTCTGTAATTGTTAGCATAAGTTTCAATAGATGTAACGGAGCACACACATTGCCACCAGGCGACCCTAATAATGGCGGCCTTTTTTTACCGGGCGGTTTCGAGACGGTGGTGGTGGTGGATAGTTTAAAAGGTGCAGCCCGGCACCTTGATGTAAATTCAAATGGCGACATATATGTGAAGCTTCGCTTTCCTGATTCGTTTGGGGGAAATGCTGCACTAAGAGATAATGATAATGATGGCAAAGTCGATATCATTAAACATTTCGACGATTACCTGGATAAAGGCAGCTATGGAACTGAAATGAGAATTCATAATGGTTATCTATATTTCAGTTCTGTTACGAGAGTTTTTCGACAAAAGCTCACTGATGAACTTGTTCCTGATAGTAAGATAGAATTACTTCTAACGGATACACAGCCCCCACGTCAACACGATACGAAGCCACTGGCTTTCGATGATAAGGGAAATATGTACGTTCCTTTCGGCGCTCCATCCGACTGTTGCCAGATACAAGACAGGGCTCCATTTTCACCCGGCATGGATTCTTGCCCGCTGCTGGAAACTCGTGGAGGCATCTGGCGTTTTGATGCGGATAAACAAAATCAATTTCAAAAAGACGGGCATAAATTTTCAACAGGTTTACGGAGCATTGTAGCTTTAGCATGGAATCACCAGGACAATAACCTGTTTACGGTTGCACATGGACGTGATTACCTGCATTCTACCTGGTCTGATCGCTATACACCCTGGCAAGGTGCTGTACTTCCCTCAGAAGAATTTTTAAAATTAACAGACGGCTCAAATGTTGGTTGGCCTTATTATTATTATGATCAATTGCAAGGAAAAAAAGTACTTAATCCTGAATATGGCGGTGATGGAAAAAAGGAAGGCAAAGGAAGAGAATACCTGCAGCCATTAATAGGATTCCAGGGACATTTTGCTCCAAATGATTTATTGTTCTATACAGGTACGCAATTTCCTGATCATTATAAAGATGGTGCCTTCATTGCGTTTCATGGTTCTACAAGCAGTTCTCCCTATCCTCAATCCGGATACTTTATAGCATTTGTTCCGTTCAAAGATGGAAATCCTTCCGGGCCATGGGAAGTGTTTGCAGATGGCTTTGCCGGAGTTGACACCATTATAAATACAAGCGATGCGAAGTACAGGCCTATGGGTCTTGCAACAGGGCCCGATGGATCTCTATATATTTCTGATTCTGAAAAGGGCAGGATATGGCGTGTGATGTACAAAGGGGACAAGAGCAAGTTTGGCAAAGAACAATTGGCCGCAATGGAGAAACGCAAAAGCGCGGCACCAAACATTAAAACTCCTGACAAAGTGAAGGATAATCTTGAGAAAGAAATTACAGCCCGAAGTGCACAGCTTTATAACACCTATTGTGGCGCTTGTCATCAATCTAATGGATTAGGTAACGATCGCTTCCCGCCATTAAGTGGATCAGAATGGGTGACAGGAGACAAAAGAAAATTAGTTAGTATAATTCTAAATGGCATACAGGGGCCGCTTATAGTTAAGGGAAAATCCTATAACAACGTGATGCCTCCGATGAGCATGTTAAAACCCAAAGAAATTGCGGATATAGGGACTTATATAAGACAAAGCTTTAACAACAATGCAAGCCCTGTTACGCCTGAAGATATTTGGAAAACAAGGGAAGCAGAAAGAGACAGCACAAGGAAATTAACTCAAAAGGCAAATTGATAACCGCTGTCAAAGACATGATTTTTTAGATGAATACAAAACATAGGCAAGGATTTTCGTTTGCCCAAACCGTTGAGTTGAGCTAAAAAAAATCAATTGATCAATAAAATGAAAAGAAGAGACTTAATAAAAGATCTTGCAATGATACCACTCGCGGGTGGATTAATTGGAAGTGGCTTTCCGTTTCAATCATTTGCCGGTGCAGAAAATTCTGAGCAAATTAATGGCCCCGAACAAAAAGCGAATAAGCTGCCTGGTAAGTCATCAGAAAATATTTACAATTCACTTGGTGTTCGAACTGTAATAAATGGCCGGGGCACTGTCACCATAATTGGAGCATGCCGTATGTTGCCTGAAGTTGAAAAAGCTATGAAGGCCGCTACTCGTCATTATGTTCAGCTTGATGAATTAATGGAAGGTGCAGCTCAAAGGCTTTCCGAACTCACCGGAGCAGAATGGGGAATCGTTACCACTGGCGCTACCGGTGCATTAATTGTTGGATGCGCAGGCATCGTAACGGGAGGCAATCCAGATAAACTTTGGAAACTTCCCAACCTGGAAGGAATGAAAAATGAAGTCATCATTCCAACCTATTCCTGGACAGCTTATGAATCGGCAGTTCGTGGTGTCGGCGTAAAAATAATTGAAGTGGCAACTCCCGGAGAATTGAAGGCAGCGATAAATGATAAAACAGCGATGATTCTTGTCTTAGCCGGAGAACAATCTGAAAATGGCCCGCTTTCAACCAACATAATATCCTCAATTGTCAAACCCTTTGGCATTCCTATCCTCGTAGATGCGGCTGCAGAAGGGCTGTCATTGCCCAATCCTCATCTTTCACAAGGTGCGGATTTGGTAGCTTACAGTGGCGGAAAATATTTGAATGGGCCGCAATGTGCCGGCTTACTTATCGGAAGAAAAGATTTAGTAAAAGCCGCATGGATGACAAGTGCTCCTCATCACGGTTATGGCCGGGGTTATAAGGTAGGCCGCGAAGAAATTATAGGGATGCTTACTGCTGTTGAAATGTGGATGAAGCGTGATCATGATGCAGAAATAAAGAAATGGACTTCATGGTTAAATAAGATTGACTCCCGCATTAAAAAAATACCGGGTGTTACAACAGAAATACAACAGCCAAGTGGGCGTTCGAATCCTTCACCTGATTTGAAAGTGCAATGGGATACTGCAATAATTCCACTTACTGGCTATGATGTTGAAAATCTTCTTTGGGAAAAGACTCCCAGGATAGCAGTAAGTGGTGCGGGAAGTTTTCTGCCTTTTCCACCTAACATGCAACCAAACATACTTATTAACTCCTCTCAACTGGAAGCGGGTGAAGAAAAAATAATTGCCGATAGCGTATACCAGGTATTGTCGCATCCACCTAAAATAAATAGAAATAATGCACCACCGGCTATTGATATAAGCGGAGACTGGAATGTAGAAATACAATTTGCCGCAGGAGTGGAAAATCAGAAGATTTCTTTAAAACAAAATGGAAGTGAAATAAACGGGATACATTATGGAAGCTATGATTCACGCGAGATTGCAGGTTCTCTTAATGGCTCTGAACTATTATTACGAAGTGCTTATAAAAAGAAAGGCGTTCGTATAAGTTTTGAATTCACAGGTACTGCGAGCGGCAAGAAAATGGAAGGGAATTTACTGATGGGAGAATATGGATTGGCAAAATGGAAAGCAACACGATCCACATAAACTATAATTTTATTTTATTATCAAAAATTCATCACCTTAAAAATTAAAAATATGCAAACAGTAAGAAGATCCGCAATTAAGAAACTATTGGCTTCTGTAACAGCAGTAGCAGGCCTTAGCTTTGCAGCAAAAGCAAAAAGTATTGTTGGAGAAAAAAAACAAGTTAACAATGTAACCGACTTCCAGGATGTGCCACTGTTTTCGGGATCTACAAGGCATGGGGATATTGTTTATATAGCTGGTAAAGGTGCGCATGTTGAGCCATTTGAAATAAAAGCACACACCGAAATTGTATTGCAGGAATTAGAAAAAGAACTGGTAAAAGCAGGCTCTTCCATGGAAAAGGTGTTGAAGGTTACTGTATTCCTCAACGACATTGCAGATTATAAAGGAATGAACGAAGTATATAAAGGCCGCTTCGGAAAAAATCCTCCCGTTCGCACAACAGTGGCAGTAGCTAAAGGTGGCGTTCCAGGTGATTCACTTGTAGAGATGGATGCTATCGCCTACGTATAAGTGCAGAAATAAGTATTAGACAATCATTAAAAGACAACTATGAAAAGAAGAGATATTCTCAAAGGAATAACGTTACTGCCACTTACCGGAGTTGCAGGAGCGTTAGTTCCATCAAGCTCAGTTTTTGCAAGTTCGCGTTCAAAAAAACGTGACCTGTTTAACGAACTTGGCGTTACACCAGTAATTAATGCAGGAGTTACCATGACTTTCTTATCAGGTTCTCTTATGATGCCTGAAGTGCTGGATGCAATAAATTCTACCGCTCACGATTTTGCCAATATGTATGACTTGCAGAACAAAGTGGGTGCAAAGATTGCAGAGATGTTGCAATGTGAAGGAGCGATGGTGACATCGGGCGCTGCCTGTGCATTATTATTGGGAACAGCAGCATGTATCACAGGCACAGACCAGGCAAAAATTAAAATAATACCCAATCTTCCCGTACGTCCTGAAGTAATTATGCAAAAAGGTCACCGGTATCTGTTTGACCAGGCTATTACCACCACGGGAGCTAACATTATAGAAGTTGAAACCCCGGAAGAAATGGAAGCCGCTTTTAATCCAAATACTGTAATGGCTCTTTTCTTTAATGCAGGAGATAAAACAACTATCCCGCATGAAGATTTTGTAGCCATTTGTAAAAAACATCAAATACCCAGTTTCATAGATGCAGCCGCGGATGTTCCTCCTGTAGAAAATCTTTTCAAATTCCAGAAAATGGGATTTGACCTCGTTACTTTCTCAGGAGGTAAAATGATACGCGGGCCGCAGAGTGCAGGATTATTATTTGGCAGAAAAGATCTTATAGAAGCTGCTAAATTAAATCACAGTCCACATGAAGCTCCCATTGGCAGGCCTATGAAGGTGAATAAGGAAGAAATCTTTGGTATGTATGCCGCTTTGAAATCTTACCTGGAGCGTGATCATCAAAAAGAATGGAATGATTGGCTCGATCGTATCAACAAGATTAAGACAATGGTTGAAAAGGTACCGGGTGTCACTGGGGAAACTAATGTCAATCCTGGTCCGGCAAATGCTTTTCCAAGTTTGCACCTAAGCTGGGATGAACAGAAAGTAAAGATTTCTCCTAAAGAAGTACAGGACGCTTTGAAGAATGGATCGCCAAGTATTGTAACAAACCTGGCGGGTGCCCAGGATAAAAGAATGCTAAGTGTGGGAGTAGTGCTTCTAAAACCTGAGCAGGTAAAAATTGTTGGCCGTCGTGTTGAAGAAATCTTGAAGAAAGCTGTTTAATTTTTTGCATAGAAAGCAACAGTGCATTGAATTTATATGCCGATCAAAAAAAGAGAATTCATAAATCTTAAAAAAATTCATAAATGAAAAAACCATTTGTAATACTTCTAATACTTCTTTGTGTTGGCACCTTTCAAGCCCATTCGCAAACTTATGACATCGTAATAAAGGGTGGCCATGTAATGGATGCCAAAAACAATATTGACCAGGTAATGGATATTGCGATTGAGGACGGAAAAATTGTAATGATCGCAAAAAATATTGATGGTAAAAATGCCACACAAGTTGTAGATGCGGAAGGGATGTATGTTACTCCTGGTTTAATAGATATACATACCCATGATTTTTGGGGTACTGAGCCAGATCAGCAATATGAAAATGGAAATCTTGCTATACAACCGGATGGTTTTACATTTCGAAATGGAGTGACTACGATCGTAGATGCTGGAAGTTCCGGTTGGCGCACATTTCCTGCTTTCAAAACACAAACAATTGACGAAGCCAAAACAAGAGTGCTTGCCTTTTTAAATATAGTTGGCGAGGGTATGCGTGGTGGTTACGAACAGAACGCAAATGATATGGATCCAAAAATGTCTGCCCTTATCGCAAGAAAATATCGTAAAGATATTGTGGGTTTCAAACTCGCCCACTATGAAGGCCACGACTGGGCTCCTGCTGACAAAGCTATAGAAGCAGGCAAGCTTGCCGGCGATATTCCGGTAATGGTTGATTTCGGAGGCGCCAATCCCCCGCTTTCAATAAAAGAATTGTTCATGGATCACCTGCGCCCGGGTGATATTTTCACTCACTGTTTTGGCCAGCTCGCCACCAGGGAATTCATCGTGGATACGCTCACAAAAAAAGTAAAGCCATTCGTATATGAGGCGCAAAAAAGAGGAATTATTTTCGATGTAGGATATGGCGGAATAAGCTTTGCTTACTCCCAGGCAATTCCTGCAATTAAAGAAGGATTTTATCCCAATTCAATAAGTACAGATCTGCATGTAGGAAGTATGAATGCTGCCATGAAAGATATGCTTACTACCATGTCAAAATTTTTGGCGATGGGTATGGACTTAAAAAGTGTAATTACTGCAAGCACCTGGAATCCCGCCAAAGAAATTCATCGTGAAGAATTAGGTAATCTCTCGGTAGGTTCTGGTGCAGATGTCGCCATATTAAATATTAGAAGTGGAAAATTCGGTTTATTCGATTATACTGGATACAAACTTGAAACTAACAAAAAGCTAGAATGCGAACTCACGATAAGAGATGGAAAAATTGTGTATGATCTCAATGGTATTGCTAATCCGATTATAGCTCCTCCGCCGTTACGCAATCGTAATCAACCTAAAAAGTAAATTTTACAAATGATATAGAATAAAGTGATAAATTAGCTCAATCTAAGGTTTTGATGGATTTATGATATAATAACTATTACCTGTAAACGTAAATAAATCCCGTTAGTGCAATAATTGAATTACTCTTTGAGAATAACGATTGTTTCTGATTGCAAAATATATGAATGAGATTAACAGCAGCTTTTTGGAAATTTAATAGCCTTCATTTCAGCCAACTCAGAAAGCTTAATGAGAGTTACCTGTTACTTCGGTGTAATCACATTTATCATACTGTGCTCTTAAAACAATATTTCCGGAATTTTTATTCCTTCAGGTAAATATTCCCCGGGGCAAATTATTGAAACCAGGGTTGAAATTATTGGTAGTTCAAAACGCAGCTAAATAATAAATTCATATAAAACAATCATTCAATGAAAAGTATTTTAAAACAATTAGCAGAAAGTAACAAAGAGCTGGAAAAAGCAGCAGCGGCAGCTTCACAATCAGAAATTGATAACCCTGATACAAAAAAAGATCGCCGTGACTTTTTAAAGAAAACGGCTATTGGAGGAATCACATTAGCCGGTATGATGAGCTTATCTATTGGCGATACAATCGCCCAAACTACCTCAAAAGTCAAACGTGATTCCAGCCCTTCGGATTTAAAAATCACCGACATGCGTTATGCATTAACCGGTGCTATGGGTGGCACCGCCATCATTCGTATTGATACCAACCAGGGAGTTTATGGGTTAGGCGAAGTGAGAGATGCCGCTGACCCTCGCTATGCGCTTGTGCTAAAAGCTCACATTCTCGGATTAAATCCATGCAATGTGGAAATGATCTTCAAGATTATAAAGCAATTTGGAGGCCAAAGCAGGCAGGCAGGAGGTGTTTGTGCGGTAGAGATGGCGCTTTGGGACATTTGTGGAAAAGTATGGAATGTTCCCGCATGGCAGTTGTTAGGTGGCAGGTATCGTGATAAAATAAGATTATATGCCGATACTCCGGAAGCCGATTCTCCAGAAGAGCAATTGAAATTAATTAAATACCGTACTGAAGACCAGGGATACACCTGGCTTAAAATGGATCTTTCAATCGGCGAGCTCACCAAAATACCCGGCACACTTGTAAATCAGAAATACTGGGAAAGCCAGGGGGATCTCAAGCAATGGCAGGGCGATTATATGTCCTATGCAAATACGCTTCATCCATTTACCCAAATACAAATAACAGATAAGGGCCTCGATGAATTAGGGAAAATTGTAGATAGAGTTCGCGGTATGGTAGGCTATGAAATTCCGCTTTCGACAGATCATTACGGTCACTTCGATTTAAACAATGGAATACGATTAGGCAGAGCCCTGGAAAAGTATCGGCTTGCGTGGATGGAAGATATTGTTTCCTGGGAATTAACCGATCAATGGAAAACAATGTCTGATGCTTTAGAAACTCCATTGCTGACCGGCGAAGATATTTATCTTCTTAAAAACTTTAAGCCATTGATAGACATTCACGCGGTGGATATCATTCACCCCGACCTTGCAACATCCGGTGGCCTTTTGGAAACAAAAAGAATTGGCGACTATGCTGAAGAACACGGGGTAGCAATGGCGCTGCACCAGGCTGGTACTCCTATTTCTTTTATGTCCGATGTGCATTGCGCAGCAGCAACGCAAAACTTTTTAGCGTGCGAACATCATAATATAGATGTGCCATGGTGGGAAGGACTTGTAAAAACAACTGATGGGCAGCCGATGATCACAAAAGGATTTGCTAATGTGCCGATGACTTCTCCTGGTTTGGGTGTTGTTCTAAACGAAGATGAAGTAAAAAAACATTTGCATGCAAAAGATAAAAGCTTTTTTGCACCAACTCCAGAGTGGAATGAAAAACGTTCCCACGACAGGATATTCAGCTAAAAAAAACAGTGGATTGATTTGAAAATTTTCATCGATCATGAAAGATAATCGCAGAGACTTCATAAAAAAAGGCACTTCACTTGCTGCAGCTATTTCCGCAGGTGGCTTTAGTGCATATTCTGAAGCAATAAAAAACAAGAATACTACGGGTAACCCATACCCAGTAAAAGAAGTGGAATGGCCTATTCCTAAAACGCCCAACACTCCAAAATTGTGCATTGGTGTATCCCGCGACGCTGATGTAAATGAAATGCGACAAACAAAGCAGATGGGCGCTGATTATGTATTGATGGGCGGTCCTGAAATTCCATGGACAGTTGATGGGCTAAAAACAATCATGGATAGATTTAAAGCTGAAGGACTTACGGTCATCAACATGATGATCGGAGGCCATCCCAATACTATTTATGGACGCCAAGGGCGCGATGAGGAAATAAAAAAAATACAGGACTCACTCAAAGCTGCAGGAGAAGCGGGCCTTCCTGTAGTTGAATACAATTTTTATGCGCATCGCCTTATGGAAGGCTACTATGAGGTAAAAGCAAGAGGTGGTGCCGGCAATACAGGTTTCGATTATGAACGTGGAAAAAATCTTCCAAATGATCCCAACTTAGGGGAACCTCAAACTGCTGAAATGCTTTGGAACAGCCTGACTTACTTTCTAAAAGCCGTAATTCCTGTTGCAGAGAAGGCAGGCGTAAGAATGGCGCTGCACCCAAACGATCCTCCTATTCCAGTTTCACATGGCCAGGCTCAAATTATGGCAACGTTTAAAGATTGGAAGCGGATGCTCAGCATTGTTGAAAGCCCTTCGAATGGGATGACTTTTGATTGTGGTGTATCCAGGGAATTGGGTGAAGATCCATTAGAAGTTTTGCGCTATTTGGGGTCACGGGACCGCATCAATCACGTTCATTACAGAAACGTAATTGTTGATAAGCCCTATGTAAAATACCAGGAAGTATTTCCTGATGAAGGGCAGGTGAATCTTTTTGCAATAATGCGTGAACTTATTAAAATAAAATACAATCATGGCCTTTATCCTGAGCATCCAAGAGCGATGGATTACGATAAAGAGCATCCCGGGGGAATCAAAAATCAATACCCGGGTGGTGGTGGTTATGCGGCACAGGCTTACAATTTTGCTTTTGCCCGGGCAATGAAACTTGCCGTATTGTCAATGTGATTTTCGCATTAAAAAAGAAATAACAAGTGTAGTCAGTATATGTTTTCGACAACCCGGCAGGCTTTATTAATATGATAGGATAATACGTTAAAATGATATAATAATACTTGAAATTGAAGGAGAAAAAAATTGATTTTATCGTACTTTACCAATTGCTAAGCCAACAGTTTTTACTCCCTTTCTTCAAGCTAAAAATCAAATCATTATGAAAGACAATCGCAGAGATTTCATTAAAAAAAATGCTTTCATGGCTGCGTCTTTATCACTCGGCACAATGAGTGTAGCGGCGGCAACAGGTTCACATATACTTAACTCTAAAAAAAATATTTCTTCCGGAGATCCATCGAAGATTGATTATATAAAAGATGCAGGAATGAAAATGTGCCTTGCATATTTTGCAGGGAAAGAACCGCGAAAAATAGAGCTGGCAAAACAAATGGGTGTGTTGGGAGCGGTCGGTGGAATTAGCCCAAAAATGGTGGGAATGGATAAGGCCAACAATTGGGACTTTGATGTAATAAAAGCCGTAAAAGAATCCTGGGATAAAGAAGGATTGAAACTAACGGTAGTTGAAGGCCCGCCGTCCCTTAATACAAAAACTAAACTTGGGCTTGCAGGGCGTGATGAGGAGATCACCAATTTTATCACCCTCATGAAAAATCTTTCAAGAGTGGGTATAGATACTATATGCTATAACTGGATGCCCTTGATAAGTTGGGCCCGCAGCGATAAAGCCATGCCTGATCGCGGAGGCGCATTGGTAATGGGTTTCGATGTAAATAAAATAGAAGGCGAAACGATAACAGAATATGGAACATTAACTCATGATCTCATGTGGAAGAACCTGGAATATTTTCTAAAAGCCGTTGTACCTGAAGCGGAGAAATATGGTATCAAATTATCAATGCATCCTGATGACCCTCCTGTTGATGCCATCAGGGGCGTTCCACGCATCATGACATCGGTAGCGGCTTTCAAAAGATTGGTGGATATTTATCCAAGTCCGAATAACGGCATTACCTGGGATGGCACTTTTGGAGAAATGGGAGCAAAAGGGCAACAGGAAGATCTGCCCGCAGCCATTGAATACTTCGGTAAAAAAAGTCTAATCACTTTTGTCCATTTCAGAAATGTACGGGGTTACAAGGAACACTTCAATGAAACATTTATTGATGATGGCCAAATGGATATGGCGAAACTAATGCAGATATTATATAACACAGGATACAAAGGGCCCATTCGTCCCGATCATGTACCAACAATGGCGGGTGATAGCAATAGTTTCCCGGGTTATAGCACGATAGGGACTTTATTTGCCATCGGTTATATAAGAGGCCTTATTGATGCGGCAAGAGGAACAACTTTAACAGCAAAGGCTTGATGACTGATTTCAAGTTCAACTTTTTAATAGAATACAAAAATAAAATCATTAAATAAACACACATACAATCATGAATAAAAAATTAGTATTACTTGCAGCATTCACTTTTGCAATTGGCTTTACTCAAGCCCAACGTGTAGGATCTTCCCCGGAATATATTAAGGCACTCACTGCAGATTGGAAAGGAGAACGCTTTGCGGATGGCCGTCCTAAAGTATCGGATGCCATTCTGAAAAGGCTAAAGCATGTGGCGATGGAGGAAGCATGGGGCTACCTGCGCAGCAAAGGTTTTAATAATCAATATGAAGGTGGCTGGCAAGTCATCAACCCCGATAGTCCAATGACAGGCCGTGTTGTAACTGCACAATATATGCCATCAAGGCCCGACCTGGTAAAACTGGTAAAGCAACAAGGTGTAAGCGAAGGCAGGGATTCATCTGGCGGAACAAACTCCTGGCCCATCAATGTACTGCAACCCGGTGATGTATATGTTGCAGATGGTTATGAAAGAATTATTGACGGAACGCTTATAGGCTCCAATCTCGGAAATGCTATTTATGCAAATTCGCAGAACGGTGTTATTTTCAATGCCTCTGTAAGAGACATGGCTGGATTGAAAGAAATTAAAGGATTTAATGGCTGGGTTAAAGGAGTGGATCCTTCCTATCTGCATGAAGAGATGCTGACTTCAATTAACACTCCTATTCGTGTAGGTCGCGCCATTGTATTACCGGGCGATGTAGTGCTGGCCAATCAATACGGCACCATTTTTATCCCTGCAAATTTTATTGATGAATTGGTAATATCATCCGAAGTAACTGCGTTGCGTGACCAGTTTGGCTTCCAGCGCCTGAAGGAAAAAAAATATTTAGCCGGGCAAATTGATAGCCGCTGGAGCGATGAAATTACAAAAGACTTTGTGAACTGGATAAAAGCTTATCCCGATAAAGAATTGCCGATGACAAGGAAAGAATTGAATGATTTTCTCGATTCACATAAGTATAACGATTGATGATTTTTGGTTTTACTGCCGGTCGTCTGACCTACGGTGCCGACCTAAACGAGCCGTAAGTATCGCAGATCGAACGGCGGTCGCTGATTTAAACGATTGTATATATAATTTGATAATTACAAATGCATTTTATTGATGATAACAAAATGAAGTTACCTCTTCTAAAAAAATCCGGTATTCCATTACTACTGCTGTCATTGGCAATCGGTTCTACAACTTTTGTAAATCCCCCGCAGGCAGAAATTACAAATGGATTGATACACGCCCGCCTATATCTGCCTGACGCAGACAATGGGTACTATAGAGGATCGAGGTTCGATTGGTCCGGTGTAATTCCTGATCTGGAATATGGTGGCCACACCTATTATGGTCAATGGTTTCCAAAATATGATCCGAGGCTGCACGATGCTATAATGGGGCCTGTGGAAGATTTTTATCCGATAGGATATAACGAGGCTAAGCCCGGAGAAAGTTTCTTGAAAATAGGAATTGGGATATTGGCGAGACTTGATACATCGCGCTATTCAATCGTTCCGCCTTATGAAATTCTGAACGCCGGTACGTGGAAAGTAAAGAAGAAGAAAAGTAAGGTAGAATTTGAGCAAACACTTACTGATAAAGATTATTCGTATCAATATAAAAAATCTGTTGAGTTGGTAAAAGGAAAAGCGGGAATGATCATATCACATACTTTAAAAAATACCGGTGTTAAAATAATTGAGACTGAAGTGTATGATCATAATTTTTTTATGCTCGATAAGCAAACGACAGGACCGGGATTTACGATTACATTTCCTTTCAACCTTTCTGCAGAAGGCGGCAAGCCCGAACTCGCAGAAATACGAGACAATCAAATCGTTTTTATGAAAGAATTGGCAAGGAATGAACACGTATTTTATACATCTTTAAAAGGCTATGGGGATAGGGCAGCAGATTATGATATAAAAGTGGAGAATCAAAATACTGGCGCAGGAGCAAGAATTACCTGCGACAGGCCGTTATCTAAAATGGTATTTTGGTCAGCGTCGACAACCGTATGTCCTGAGCCATATATTCACATTAAAGTAAATCCCGGGGAATCTTTTAGCTGGAAAATTTCATACGAATATTATTCGCTTAAACCAACAGTAAAATAAATAATAAGTGAAGAGGCGCATAATACTTTATATAGCCGGATTTTTATTGGTGGCGGGTTGCCGTAATTCCGAAACTTCTATGGAACCCGGCAAGGACTACCCGGTTTATGGTGGAAATAAGGCAGGAAACCGGTATTCTCCATTGCGTCAAATTAATTTGGATAATGTAAAAGACTTACAGGTTGCATGGATGTACAATGCCGAAGAAGCCACGGATACCGGTAGCTCAATGCCAAAATACCCAAGAGCCATTCAATGCCAGCCAATAGTGGTTGGTGGCGTATTGTATGGAACTACACCCGGGCTTGAGCTATTTGCACTTGACGCCGGCACGGGAAAACAGTTGTGGAAATTTGAACCTTCAAAAGACGGTAAGAGTTATAAAATGATAAATGTAAACAGGGGGGTTGTGTATTGGGAATCGGGCAGCGATAAGCGCATACTTTATAGTGGAGGTTCCACTTTATTTTGCGTTAACGCGGACAATGGAAACCTTGTTTCTTCGTTTGGAGAAAATGGAACTATTGATCTTCATGAAGGACTAGCACCGGACTCAGATCATGATGTAAGCAAACTCTCAGTTTCCGCAAATACACCAGGCATCGTTTATAAAAATCTTTTGATCATTGGTTCTGCTGTATCAGAATCAGGAGATGCCGCTCCCGGCAGTGTGAGAGCTTTCGATATTAAAACAGGCCAACTGCGATGGATCTTTCATACAGTGCCTCACCCGGGCGAAGCAGGCTACGATACCTGGCCAAAAGATGCCTGGAAAACTATTGGTGCGGCTAACAATTGGAGTGGAATGAGCCTTGATGAAAAAAGAGGCGTTGTATATTTTGGAACCGGATCTCCCGCATCCGATTTTTATGGAGGCAATCGCGAGGGGATGAATTTATTCTCAGACTGCGTAATGGCGCTTGATGCATCTTCAGGTAAAATGAAATGGTATTTTCAAACCACACATCATGATCTTTGGGACCGCGACCTTCCCTCCCCTCCTAACCTTACCACGGTAAAGCATAATGGTAAAATGACAGACGTGGTAGTTCAATCCACAAAAGATGGAGTGGTGTATGTGCTTGACCGCGATAGTGGCACCTCAATTTTCCCTGTTGAAGAAAGACCCGTGCCAACCAATGGGCTTCCTGGTGAACACCCCTGGCCTACTCAAAGATATCCTGTAAAGCCGCTACCCCTTTCGCACCAGGTATTTACAGAAGCAGATATCACTGACATTTCCCCTGAATCGCACGCTTACGTGTTGGAGCAATATATGAAGTACCGGACTGATAATAAATTTACGCCGCCGGATACAACCGGCACCATACTTTTCGGATTTAGCGGAGGGGCTGAATGGGGTGGTAATGCAACAAGCCCCGATGGAATTTTTTATCAAGATGCAAATGACGACCCGTGGATAACCATACTAACAGATACGGCAACAAGAAATAAAGAATTTACTGCTCTTTCTACCGGCAATGTTCTTTACCTTACAAACTGTGCGGCCTGCCACGGCCAGGATAGAAAAGGCAGTGGTACAAATTTTCCGAATCTCGTTAACATCGGTAAAAAGCGAACTGTAAACCAGATACAGGCAATACTAAAAACAGGAGGCGGAAGAATGCCTTCGTTTCAACGCCTTTCTGACGGGGATCGCAACTCCATTGTAAATTATTTATTAAACATGCCACCCGGGGCGAGGGCACAGGCATTCAGTGAGCACGGCGCTGCTGCCGCAAATGAAGAACCTAAAAAGCAGTTTGGATTCAAACCGGCTTATGTAAATAAGGTTTGGAAAAAACTAACTGACCAGGACGGCTACCCGGGAATAAAACCACCATGGGGCACCCTAAACGCTATTGACCTAAACACGGGTGATTATTTATGGCGTGTCCCATTGGGCGAATATCCGGAGTTGGCGAAGAAAGGAATTCCTACTACCGGAACTGAAAGTTATGGCGGACCTTTGGTAACAGCCGGAGGACTTGTGTTTATAGCCGGTACAAGAGATGAAAAAATAAGAGCTTTCGACAGAAAAACAGGAAAAGTGGTTTGGGAATATCAATTGCCTGCCGGTGGCTTTGCTACGCCGATAACTTATGAAGTTGATGGCACCCAGTATGTGGTAATTGCTGCAGGCGGGGCAAGAGGTTTAAAGGCCGGAGGAAACTATGTTGCTTTTGCATTGAAAGAAAAAAAATGATAAGATATTATATGCACCAATGTGCAAGACGCTCATTAAATAATTGCCACGGCTTAGGTCAAAGTCATTTAGTTAAAGGCTGTGCCAACTGAATAGCACTGAAAAAATAATTTTGAACACAAATAATTTACCATGAAAAAAATAACAGGGTTTAAATTTTTATTGATAGCAGTTGCATTGCTTTCTGCGCCCGTTTTAATTACGAATTGCAGCTCGTCAAAATCTGCAAAAAGTTCTATGAACAGTGCAAATTCGAAGTGGTATGATGGTAAGGAATGGCTGAATGGATTACAGCTTACGCCGCATGAAAGTATCAATCAACAGGAATTTTCCAGGCAATATCACATAAATAATAAGTATTGGGATGAGGCCTTTAATTTTTTAAAGACACACAACCCAGCGGAAATGGCGCCAGGTACTTATATCATTGACTCAAACAATGTGTATGCTATCATCGCCGATTTGGATGCTCCTGTTAAAGACCAGGTAAAATGGGAAGCGCACAGAAATTTTAATGATCTCCAAATGATCCTGCAGGGAATGGGGGGAATGGGAGTTGCTAAAGTAGCCTCTCCTAATGCTGTGGTGACAGTACCTTATGATGCAACAAAAGACAACGAAAACTTTACAGTAAGCGGCGAAAATTATTATGACGCAGCGCCGGGAACTTTTTTTATTTTTTCTCCCAAAGAAATGCACCGCCCTGCCTTTAAGATAGACGGCTATGATCACATCAAAAAAATGGTGATTAAGGTGAGAGTTCCTAATTAACCGTCCAAGAGGATAACAACACTTTTGTGAAGCCAAACAAAAAAGATTTTTACCATGACAGAAACGATTGCAAAAAAACGCTGGTACCGCCTCATTCCAATTGCTTTTATTACCTATAGCCTTGCATACCTCGACCGCGCTAATTTTGGTTTTGCTGCTGCCGGCGGAATGGCGAAAGACCTAAATATTACTGCAGCGACGTCATCACTTTTGGGGTCGCTTTTTTTCCTGGGATATTTTTTCTTCCAGATTCCCGGGGCGCTGTACGCCGCAAATAAAAGTGCCAAAAAACTGATCTTCTGGTCATTGATATTGTGGGGTGGTCTTGCCATGGCAACAGGTATGATAAACAATATTAATGCATTGATCGTGATACGCTTCATGCTTGGTGTAGTTGAGAGTGCCGTTATGCCTGCAATGCTTATATTGTTAAGCAGGTGGTTTACAAAATCTGAGCGCTCGAGGGCAAATACTTTTCTCATCCTTGGCAACCCGGTAACCATCTTGTGGATGTCAATCCTTTCCGGATACCTGGTGCAATCATTAGGCTGGCGTTGGATGTTTATACTCGAAGGTGTGCCAGCAATCGCATGGGCTTTTTTCTGGTGGTTCCTCGTAGATGATAAACCTAAGAATGCAAAATGGCTTGCAGACGATCAAAAACTAAAACTTGAACAAAAGCTTCTTGAGGAGCAGCAGGCGATTAAACCGGTAAAAAATTATGCAGTGGCTTTTAAGTCACGAGTTGTTGTTTTGCTATGCCTTCAATACGCTTTTTGGAGTATAGGGGTATATGGCTTCGTTATATGGCTGCCAGACATTATAAAAAAAGCCGGAAATTTAAGTATGGTTAATACAGGGTGGCTTTCATCCCTTCCGTATTTACTCGCCGTAATTGCTATGCTTACGGCTTCCTATTTTTCCGACAAAACGTTAAACAGGAAAATATATGTGTGGCCTTTCTTATTGATCGGTGCCATTGCCTTTTACGGTTCCTATTTAGCAGGCACCACAAATTTCTGGCTGTCATTTATATTGCTCGTTATTGCAGGAGGCGCTATGTATGCACCTTATGGACCATTCTTTGCAATTATTACAGAAGTATTACCTAGCAATGTTGCAGGAGGGGCAATTGCTTTGATAAACAGCTTTGGGGCTTTGGGCTCTTTTCTCGGGGCATATTTTGTTGGATACTTAAACGGAGCAACCGGTGGATTTGATGCCTCTTATATTTTTATGTCGGCATCGCTGTTGGTTTCGGCCATTATAACAATGATCGCAGTAAAGAGTCCCGGAAATGTTGCCATAGAAAGTCCGCTGTCAGGCGTAGTTGATAAAAATATTGCGTCGAATATTGCATCATCGTAAATCATTTTTTTGACAATCACAATCACCGTTAATGATCATAGATAATTTATCAAACGCTCAAAAATATTTCTGCATTCATCCTTTGTTTGCAAAAGCATTTGAATACATCCGTTCACAAAATTTAGAAACTATTGAAACAGGTAAATATGAAATAGACGGAGATGAGCTAAGAGCTATTGTTTCCAATAAGCAAGGAATGACCGCATCAGAATCTGCGGCTAAATTTGAATGCCATGATAAGAACATTGATATACAAATTTGCATCAATGGAAAAGAACAAATTGGCTGGAAGCCACGCAACACGTGCACTCAGCAAAAGGGTGAATATAACCCCGAAAAAGATATTGTGTTCTATAATGACACTCCGGATATGTATTTTGAACTAACGAATAACCAGTTCGCTATCTTTTTTCCCGAAGATGTTCATGCACCTATGATTGGTGAAGGGGAGATTAAAAAGATGGTGGTCAAGGTGCAGATGTAATTTTCAAATCATTATTTCTATTAGCTATAATCTTCAAAAATCTTTCTCTCCCTGTTTACAACTTTCGGGTTCACAGCAAATTTTCCGGATTTGCAGAATTTTAAAAAAGTGTTTTTCTCTATAGATTAGCTTTGTGCTGTCAAACAGAAATCTCCGATAACGCGAATTATTAAAATAAAATATTCAGGCTATGAAAAAATTAAAATGCTCAATGTTCCCACTGATTGCAAATGCTTTCTTGGTAGTATTCATTTTTTTAGCAACATCCTGTAATGCACAACCCACACCAAAGCGATCATTGCTGGCGCTTTCAAAAGCCAATCATACATTGGCAATTGTAGATCCAACTACCTTAAAGATTATTGCCCGCATTCCCGTTGGCGAAGACCCTCACGAGTTGGTTGCCTCTGCAGACGGGAAGACTGCTTACGTCTGCATTTATGGAGGTGGCGGCTTGCATGAAATAAATGTAATTGATCTTGTCGCACAAAAGCCTTTAACCAACATTGATACAAGGCCGCTTTTTGGCCCGCACGATATCACATTTGTAAATGGCAAAGCATGGTTTACGGCAGAAGGTTCCAAAGCCATTGGGCGATATGATCCGGCAACTGGCAAACTTGATTGGAGCATGGGCACGGGGCAGGACAGGACGCACATGATCTACGTAAGTGCCGATGCAAAAAAAATCTACACCACCAATGTATCTTCCGGTACAGTAAGCATACTTATTGATACGCTGATCCAGTCCGGGCAATTTGCGCCACCTAATGCTAAGCCGCGTGAGGAGTGGATGCAAACTGTTGTTCCGACGGCAAGAGGTTCTGAAGGATTTGATGTATCGCCCGATGGCAAAGAGTTGTGGACTGCATCGAGTGACGATGGAACTATTACGATCATTGATCTTACAGCAAAAAAAGAATCTGCGAAAATTGATGCGAAGGTTAATGGCGCTAACCGCGTAAAGTTTACACCAGATGGCAAGCTGTTATTTATCTCGAGTCTTCAATCCGGTGAGTTAACCATTTACGATGCAACATCACGCAAGGAAGTAAAGCGATTAAAACTCGGTAAAGGTGCAGCGGGTATTCTTATGGACCCTGTTGCTTCACGTGCGTTTGTTGCCTGTTCGGCCGATAATTATGTGGCGATTATAGATCTCAAAACTTTAGAAGTTATCGGCAAACTTGATGTGGGTGGAGTACCGGATGGTCTTGCATGGGCGGTGCAGCAGTAGCTTGAATGAATCGACTTATTTTTCCGCACTGTCCATAATAAAGAATGATAGATAATATTGGCACAATAGGGTGCATACTTTTAATGCTTAAGTTTTTACTTCACATTTATTTACTTTATAAAATACGTGATAAAGATGCTAATTGGGCATTGTTATCACCAAATAATTTGGGAAGACTTAGAGCACTTTTACCTTTTTACAAAAATGTACCTGAAAATCTTAAAGGGTTGAAGATTTTTGTGAACTTGCTTTATGCCGTTTCAATTGTATTAATAGTAATTTTTTTGGTTGTTGTAAATATTCACTAATTCTGATTTTTAGAGATAGAGGCCGCCGACAGGAATCTATAATTCTAAGAATAGAAATCGGGGAGATTTATATTATTACTTCGCTACAGGTTTCATTGAAACGATCTTATCAACTATAAACTCGCTGTATCCTCTCCAGGGAATGGCTCCCTTATACTCTTTATAGTGCAGGTCGAAATAATCACCGCCGTTACTCATAAGTATATTGGCAATGCTGTCATTCACCACCGAAAATTCAAATTCATAAGATTGAATGCTGCCTGGTGTTTTGGAACGGAATCCTGATTGTATAAGTTTGCCTTCATACGTTTTAAAAATATTCCCTTTTTTCACCAGGTAATTCAGTTCTCCTGATTTTACGCCTTCACCAAATACAAAAAAATATTTCCACCAAAAGATTAGAGCCAGTGCAGCAATGCCGATGATCAGCGCCCACCTAAGGAATTTTTTAAACCCGCTTGTTCTTTTTTTTGGTTGCGGTTCGTTCATACTTTGCTTTAAAAAATAAGTAGAGACCAAAAGTAGGATTTCTTTGTGATCATTTTGTGACCGTTTATTTGCTTAGTCATTCACCGATGTCTTTGCCGGCGTAAGTAATACAACATTGAAAAGACAATCCACTTGGTAATTATAAAAATTGTTTAGACGATCCCGAAGGCCAAAATAATGTAAATGCGACAGGCGAAAGAAACAGGCGTCAAAGAATACAACCTCTGAAATATGTTACTGTGTGAAGCTGATTTTTTTGGCGCTTTTCTGCGCTTTCAATGCAAGCTCAGTTGCCAGGAAACAGTGTTGCTGGCTCATAGCTGTTTCAGTACGGTTGATAACATCGTTTACGAATAATTCGCCGAAAGGAAGCGGCATGTCCTTACAATCGATGAGTTGTGTTTTTTTATTATCTACCAGGTACAAATGATCACCGCCTTTAGGCCCGGCAATGTCAATATTCTTGCGTACTTCAATATAACCATCTGTCCCCAGGATGGTAAGTCGTCCATCGCCCCATGAATCGAGGCCGTCGGGGGTAAACCAATCCAGGCGGATATAACCTGCACCCCGGTCACCCCTGATCATGACGTCACCAAAATCTTCAAATTCAGGGTATTGAGGATGGTTTACGTTAGCAACCTGCGAAGCCACAATATCAGCATTTGTTGAGCCTGTAAAGAAAAGGAACTGGTCGAATTGGTGTGAGCCAATGTCTGTAATGATACCGCCAAAATATTTGCGGTCGAAAAACCAATTAGGGCGGCTTGTAAGACTTATGCGGTGAGGCCCCTGCCCGATCGTCTGGATCACTTTACCAATAGCGCCGGCCTTTACGAGATCACCTGCCTTTACAGTTGCACGGTTTTCGAGACGCTCGCTGAACATTATGGAATATATCTTCCGGGTTTCCTTTTGTACCCTTCGCACCTCTGCCAATTGTTCCAAAGTGGTAATGCCGGGTTTGTCAACTAAATAATCTTTGCCATGTTTCATCACTTCTATTCCCAGGGGTGCACGCTCTACCGGTATGGCTGAGCTGAGAATAAGCTGAATGGAATTATCTTCCAGAATTTCTTTTTTATCAGCAGCCAGTTTTGCCTGTGGATATTTTTTAGAGAAAGCGGTTGCAAGATCAGGTTCTTTAGCATAAAAGGAAACGAGCTGTCCGCCTCCCCTTATTACCGCATCCGTCATTCCATAAATATGGCCATGATTGATGTTGATTACAGAAAACCTGATTCGCGGCTGATCCCGAAATCCGGCAAAAGTTTTCTTTGGAAGTGCAGATAATAAAGCCATACCTGTTGCAGCAGTAGCTGCGTCTTTAATGAACCTTCGTCTGTCAAATGGATTTTTCAATGTGTATCTTTTTAAATGAATAAACCGGGAGAGTTTACTATATGGTGATGTTAATGGAATCGTACCTTAAAAGTAAAAAAATGTTTTTGTAAAAAACTCTACAATCTGCACAGGAGTGCATTATGATTTCTAAATGATGAAACAATTTTACCGCGAACGCGGCGCAGGATATTCTTCCCTCATTTTATTAGTCTATAAAATTAATCGGAAGATATCTTGCCAATGATAAAAAAGAAGACACGTTATGAATCGCTTCGGCTTGCGAAAAAAGGCAGCTTATGGAGGCTTAAGTTTATAATAAAAATGTGATTGAAAAAATTATACCTGGTTAAATTCTTTGATCAATAATATCTGCAAACTTTTTTAAATCCTGAGGCTCGTATTTATTCCCGATCGTATGCAAATCACCAAGGTACTTCATGCCCAAATAATTTGCTGTTGCTTTAAATGGCAACCAGAAATCTTCACCTAAATTATCACCTACTGATGAAGTGAGCACCGCCATGTTTTTAGTTCTTAGCTTTCTGCCAAGGTCTTTTTCATTATCAAGCAAGTCAGTAATCCTGTCGAAAAATACTTTCATAATGCCACTCATTGAATACCAATAAACTGGTGTCGCAAAAATTAAAGTATCATAGCCCTCTATAATTTTACGCATAAGCGGGATAAAATCATCATCAGCCTTTGTATGCCGGTAGTCATAATAACCTATGTTGAAATCATTCAAGTCAATAAGTTCGAATACGGTGAATGACCGCAACAGGTCAACTGCTTTGCGGGTTTGTCCATCATGCGCCGAACTGCCAATTATAACTACTTTTTTCACTTAAAATTTTGCAATTTATTTACTAACCTGATTCACCGCCGCATAAATGCCTGACACGAAAATTAGTGACTATTTAACCATTGTGGGTATTTCACGTCCAAAATTAAATATGCAGGCAACAAGAACCAGAACCAGTTCCACCGCTCTTCAGTAAAACCCGACAGCAGCGCTTTTCTTAAAGTAAATAATTTATGGAAGGCAGATTTTCAAAAGTTTTATATCGAACAACTGTTAAAAAAAGAAAAATTTGGCGAAAAAGAATTAGAAGCTACTACATATCAAAAAGCATTTAGAAGTTCAACGGACATGTCGCTTTTCGAAGAATCGAAAAGATCGACTTACAATGATTTATCAGAGGCCATTGGTTGTAAGGTCCAGCCTTAAAGCAATTGAGATTGAGCTGCCCGATAATAAATTTATAAGGATACACAAATCTTATTGGGTGTCTGTAGCGGAAATAACAGCCGTTCGCAAAAACAGTGTTTTTATAAAAGAAATGGAATTGCCGGTAGGTGAAACCTATCCGGAAGTGATCGAAAAAATAATCAACTAAACAATAATCTTACCACCGGTTCCTGAAATTGTAAAACCAATTTATTCTCTTGGCTCCTGTTTCAGGGCAAAGTAAAATCCAAAGCCAAACAATAATGTAATAAATCCTGCGAAGTATGGAATAAATTCACTCATTTCCCGGCATTTAGAAGTTTCAAATAAATGGCGAACCCCAGTATTGACGGCACCCAAAGACCTACAAAAATCGCCCCATCGTGATCCTTTAAAAACCATAGGGCCTCTGAGAAAATAAGAGAAAGGAAAGCAGCGACAAGCATTAATATGTCAACTGTGGTTAGTTTTTTTAGCATAAATTTTTAATTAATAAATTTTATAAGCCACCAAAATCTTGTGCCTGGAATTCAAGAATAACAACAGTTGTGCAATTTTGTTTAAAGAAAGTGAATGAAATATGGTTATGTGTTGTAACAACTTAATTAATCCATGGGCGAATAATGGCAGGATATCAAAAATACATGCAGGTATCGTGAATTAGCTAGAGCCTATTTTATCGCAGAAAAACGACACTCTGCTTTAGCAGCTCTATAAATTTTTCAGGCTCGTATCGAACTTTTCCATGTTGGCATCATTTTTAACAATTGCTTTTATATACAAAAAAGATTTGTATCATCTATGGAAGCAACGGATTTTAATTAAGTAAAAATTAGTACCCAGAAAAGATAATCATGCAAGCAATAAAAACGCCACTTACCGGGCAATTAATCAATCAATCCATTTTGTATTATCTAAAAAATGTTTATTTATCTTAACACAAATTTTTTATATGAAACTTTTGCTTGCTACTTACTTTTCCGTTTTCTCTATCATTTGTTCCGCTCAAAAAACAACGATTTACTTTGACAATAACTGGGCAATGACAACGAGCGAAAAAGCAACTTACTATGCGGTTTTCGAAAAATCGGTAAATATATATCAATGCAATTCCTATTGGGTTGCAGGGAATAAGCTCCGCGGCAAATCCACTTACCCGGATACTGTAATGCTGCATCCCGTGGGATCGCAGGTGCTTTACTTTCAAAACGGCCATGTTGAGGATTCCCTTTTCTATTCAGGAGATAAAATATTGTATGCGTATCACTACTATCCCGGTGGCCAGTTAGCAGCACATTATTACATCCCCGATGGTAAAGATGACGCTGTGACAGAAGGTTTCGACGAGGATGGTAAAAAAATAAAAAATTATGTTTACCTGCAGGAAGCAGAATTCAAGGGAGGCCAGAAAGCATGGCAGCAATATATTCTAAAGAGTGTTTCAAAAGATTTAAAGATAAAAGGGGAAGGCGATATTACCGCGGATGTCCAGGTTCAGTTTATCGTTAATAAAGATGGCGAAGTGAGTGTTGCAAAAATATTAAAATCCTCCGGCTATGCCCAGGTAGATAAAGACGCCTTGCGTGTTATAAAAGAAAGCCCCTCCTGGAATGCAGCTATACAATTCAACAGGCCCGTAAATGCATACCGGGTTCAGCCATTTGTTTATAAACTTGAAGCAGAGAAAAAAGGTAACAAATAAGATAAACAGTAATTTTTTTTAACGCCGCTTTTTACCATCCAAAATATTCCTTCGCATTATGATAACAAATGTCCTGGACTATTTTTCCGGTCCATTTTATATCGTTAGGCAATTCTCCGTTTTTAATTTCATTGCCAAATAAATTGCAAACAATTCTTCGAAAATATTCGTGACGTGGAAATGAAAGAAAGCTCCTGGAATCCGTGATCATCCCAACAAGTTTGCTGAGCAATCCCATATTTGACAGTGCATTCATCTGCTTAGTCATGCCGTCTTTCTGATCAAGGAACCACCATGCCGAGCCAAATTGAACTTTGCCTGCTACGCTTCCATCATTGTAATTACCGGCCATCGTTGCAATCAATTCATTATCTGAAGGATTCAAATTATATAAGATGGTTTTTGTCAACTGGTTGGTAGAATCAAGCCTGTTTAAAAATTTTGACAATGCTCTTCCATGTTGAAAATCACCTATCGAATCCCATCCTGAATCGGGGCCGGACAATGAAAGCATCCGCTGGTTGTTATTTCGCAAAGCACCGATGTGATATTGTTGCACCCATCCCTTTTCATGATCCCAAATGGCCAGAACATAAAGCATTGCCGATTTAAACTTCAGCCTTTCCTTTCCGGAAAGTTCTGTGCCTGATTGAATTTTTTCAAAAATTAAATTCATCTCTTCATCGGTGTAATGCTCGGCATACACATATTCCAAACCATGATCAGAAACGGAACATCCCATTGATGCAAAAAAATCGTGCCGCTGCTTCAATGCATCAAGATAAGACTGGAACGAATGGATATTGACATTACTTACCGATTCCAGTTTCTTCAGGTAAAAATTAAATTCACTTACGTCATCTACCTTCATCGCATTATCAGGCCTGAATGCCGGAAAAACTTTTATGTCAAATCCGTCGTCTCTTATTTTTTTATGATGCTCCAGCGAATCAATAGGATCATCAGTGGTACATACAATCTCAACATTCATTTTTTGAAGTAAGTGCCTCACAGAATATTTTTTCTTCTGTAATTTTTTGGTGCAGGTTTTATAGATCTTTTTTGCAGTTGCGGGACTTAAATTTTTATCAATCTTAAAATACCTTTGTAATTCAAGATGCGTCCAATGATATAATGGATTTCGTAAAGTATACGGAACCGTTTCAGCCCATTTTTTAAACTTTTCGTAATCAGTTTTGTAACCGGTACAGTAGCTTTCATCTACACCGTTGGTTCGCATGGCACGCCACTTATAATGATCACCGTACAACCATATTTGCGTAAGGTTTTCGAAATTAATATCGTCTGCAATTTGCTGAACCGGGAGATGGCAATGGTAATCGATGATAGGTAATTCTTCCGCAAAATCATGATAAAGCCTTTCTGCCGTTTTGCTCTCCAATAAAAAATTTTCATCCAAAAATTTCTTCATAATAATCTATTTACTTCGCCCAAAGGCACGAACAATTAAAGAAACGCCGGGAGTTTCTTCTTATTACATCGTCAAGTCTTTGGGGGCTCTTTGTGGCATTAGCTTCGTTAGCAAATTCTCAAAGACTAACTCCTCTCTTCCATGGAATAAAATCGTTTTGTAAATGCCTCACTGCACTTACTTCAATTTCGCCACTGGCAACTTTTATTACATAATCCAGAATGCGTTCGCCTGCCTGCTCAATAGTTTCCTTGCCTTCTATAATCGTGCCGGTATTTATATCTATAATATCGTTCATCTTGTTATATAAAATTGTGTTGCTTGAAATCTTTACCACAGGCGTAACTGGATTACCGGTAGGTGTACCAAGGCCGGTAGTAAACAAAACAACGTTAGCACCTGAGGCCACTTCAGCGGTCGTACTTTCAACATCGTTACCGGGAGTGCATAGTAAATTCAATCCGGGCTTTGTAACCATTTCAGGATAATCCAGCACATCTGTAACCGGGGAAGTACCTCCCTTTTTAGCAGCTCCTGCCGATTTTATGGCATCGGTAATTAAACCGTCTTTTATGTTACCCGGCGAAGGGTTCATATCAAAACCGGAACCCGTAGCCTTCGCACGGTCATTATACGTTCTCATAAGATCACCAAAACGTTTAGCCGTATCAGTGGTGACACAGCGGTCACTTAAGTTTTGCTCTACGCCGCATAGTTCGGGAAACTCTGCAAGTATTACAGAACCTCCCAGGGCCACCAACAAATCCGAGGTATAGCCGATAGCGGGATTTGCAGAGATTCCACTAAACCCATCAGAGCCGCCACATTCCAGCCCGATAGAAATTTTGCTTAGGGGTGCCGGTTTTCTTTCCATTGAATTTGCATAGACCAGCCCCGCAAAAGTTTGCTTGATTGCCTGCGAGATCAAATCAGTTTCTTTGCCGATTTTTTGTTGCTCAAGTATGTATAGAGGCTTTGAGAAATTAGCATCCCTTTTTTTTATTTCTTCCTGCAGGTATTCAGCCTGCGCATTTTGACAGCCGAGGCTTAATACTGTTGCACCTGCAACATTGGAGTGCGTGATGTACCCTGCAAGCAAGCCACATAAGGCTTGAGAGTCCTGTCTTGTACCTCCGCATCCGCCCTCGTGAGAGAGAAATTTTATTCCATCCACATTTGGAAAAAGCCGTTGCTTCTTTATCTCTTCTTCGCGGACGCTTATATCCGCATTCAATATCTCATCAATATTTTTACCACTTTTATAAATATCAATCAGCCTTGATACTTCCGCTTTTTTATTTTGATTTCTGCCATAGCCCAATTCATTTACCAATGCTTCTCTCAGCACTTCCAGGTTACGGTTTTCACAAAACACCAAAGGAATTACCAGCCAGTAATTAGCAGTACCTACTTTACCATCGGGCCGGTGAAAACCCATGAACGTTTTGTTTATAAATTTTGAAACTTCGGGCTTGTGCCAATCCAGGTTTCTTTCTCCTACTTCAAAGCTGTTCGCAGCATGCTTTACGTTGCCAGTAGTGATCATGGAACCCCGTGAAATAAAACTTTGCGCCTTCCCCACCAGTACTCCATACATAATTAATTCATCCCCCGGCTGCATGTCATTCGTGACAAATTTATGTTTAGCCGGCACGTTTCCAATAATCACATAAGCCGTCCCGTTGTACTCTACCTCCTCTCCTTCTTTTAGATTAGTTAAAGCTACAATTACGTTATCGGCAGGATGAACTTTTGTTACTTTATGATTCATTAAGCATATATTTTCTTTTGTTGTACATTTTCCAGGGTTGGCTTCATTCCGTTCGTAATGATGCTATTCAACTTTTCAATAACCGATTGCTGGAACCCGGGAAGTGCACTTAAATCTTCACCCCACAAAGATGCATCCTTTAAAACTTCTTTTGCAACATTTTCCGCATCTGAATTTTGCCACCATTTGTAAAATTTATCAGCTACCTCATCCTGTATCAGGTATTGATCCCCTGCATACTCCCCGAAAAATTCATTTGCATTTTGCTTTACAGACTTCATAAAATAAATATATGCTGCGAAGCCTAGGGCAATTAATTCAGGCACAGTGTTATATTTTTTATAGTGATTTATTAAAACAGGAATACACCGCAATTTTATTTTACTGCTGTAGTTAAGAGTAATATTTTTCCAATAATGATCAATATGCGGGTTGCGAAAACGGTCAAGTACATTTTCGGCATAAACCCGGATGGCTTCACCGGGTATATCAAAGGGGATTGACGGGCCTATTTCCTGCAGCATCAGATCTGCAATAAATCTTTCCATTGCTTCATCGTCCATGGCATTTTTTACCGTATAGATCCCCGCGAGAAACGCAACTCCGCAACTAAGGGTATGCGTTCCGTTTAGGAGACGCAATTTTAACTCGCGGTATAAATTGATATCCTGTTCAATCGCCATTCCTTCGTCAGCGCCCGCAAAAGATAATATTTTTTTTATGTGATCGTCCCCTTCAATAGCCCATAACCTGTACACCTCACAAACGGTCACCAGGTCATCTTTATATCCCAATTCATTTTCTATTTCCGTTTTTACTTCCTCTCCCGGCGTGCCTGTAACAATTCTATCTACCAAAGAATTACAGAAATAATTGCAGCGCTTCACCCACTCTATAAAATCATCTTCCATGCCATTCAAACGGGCAAGTTCAAGTCCAATAGATTCTAATTTTTTTCCATTATCAGGAATCAATTCCGTGGGCACAATAACGAATCCGCTTTTCTCGTTGCCATTAAATGCCGCGAATCTTTCATACAAAAATGCAAGCAATTTTCCAGGGTAAGACACCGGAGGGTGGCGGCGGATGTCGTCGTTTACCAGTTTTATTCCGACTTCAGTTGTATTAGAAATTATTACCTGCATGCTTTGATTGTGTGCGCACTCTAAAATTTGTTCCCATTCATTTGCAGCATTTAATACACGGCTGATGGAAGAGTTGATAATATTCTCTTCGACTTTTTTTCCGTCCTGTAATCCACGCACACACACGGTATATAGCCCATCCTGTTTATCAAAAGCACCTGCATCTCCCCGTGATGTAGTCTTCACAACTACAATTCTGCCATTAAATATTCCCATGCGATTAGCCTTATCAATAAAATAATCCGGCAAGCCACGCAGTAACATTCCGGTGCCAAACTGCAAAACCTTTTCAGGTAATTCCAGCAACGCTTTGTCAGGAACAATAACATTGGCGGAAGAGATATTTCTTAATGTGTAAGCTGATAATTTCATAATGCTAAAATTTATCCAGGTTGATTAGGTCATCGATTGTTATAATCTAAAGGATTCCACCTCTTGGCAAAGAACCACGAAGGATTAATTTCCTTTGCATCGGGCGATCCCTTTGAGGAAATTAAATTGTTTTTAAGCAATGAGGACTTCTCCATCCTGGTTCACAAAAAAGTCCACACTTTTTTGTATGTGATTAAAATAATTCCCGTTGCTGTTCGCGTTCCCTAAACTCTGCATACCCTGCAAAAGACATCCTGGCCATATATCAATTTTGCAGGTTTACTTTCGAATGAAAAAGAATCTCCCTATCCTCATTACCGTGTTTGCCATCTACTGTGCATAAGAATGTACGCTTTGCGCCATCTCTAAAACGGTAATAACTATTTCAAGAAAAAAGCTTAAAAAAAACTCATCTCTTAATGAAATTTTTATGTTGATGAATAGTTTGTATTTGTATTTTATAGCGGGCTTACCACACACCCGGTCCTGTTGCTTTCATAAGCGGCCTCTATTATTTTAATAACATTGAGTGCTTCTTCGGCTGTTACAGGCAAGGGTGCATCATTGCGAATTGCTTCATAAATGCCATCATAATATTCATTATAATTTCCGCGCTCAGATGGTACATATTCTTTTATCACCTCACCATCCTTTTCAGTATGTAACAAACCTTTTTGCGAATCGGGTTCCATTCCCCAGCCGTCGCTTCCGGGAATATTTCCTGCCAGCAACATCTCTTCCTGTACATCAGTTTTTGGCTTAATGAATGAACCTTTTAATCCATGAAAAATATAGCCCGGCAATGCTTCCCTCACCGCGTAGCTCGATCTTAAATGCACCCTGAAAGTATTATAGTAAAGCAAAATGTTGAAATAATCATCCACCTGCGAAACGGGGCGCATAGCCTGCACATCCGCAAAGAGTTTTTGAGGCATGCCAAACAATTGCAGGGCCTGGTCAATTAAGTGTGAACCGAGGTCATACAATGAACCGGTACCGGGACCCGGGATCTCTTTATGCACTTTTGGGCTTAAATCTTCTTTGTACCTGTCGAAATGCATTTCTACATCTATAATGTCTCCGAGTAACTTCTTCTCAACCACATTCTTCATTGTTTTATAATCGCTGTCATACCGGCGATTTTGATATACAGAAATTTTCCTGTTTTGTCTTTTTGCAATTTCAATTAATTCCTTTCCTTCATCAACTCTAACCGAAAAAGGCTTTTCAATTATTACATGCTTGCCGGCTTCTAGTGCTTTTTTTGTATAATCAAAATGAGTGTAGTTCGGTGTGTTGACAACCACCAGCTCTACAGCATCATCTGCGAGCATTTCTTCTAATTTTCTGTATGTTTTTATTCCCGGGTATTTTTCCTCTGCAAGGTTCTTCGATCGCTCCCACACTGCATAAAGATTGAATCCGAGGTTTACTTTTATGAATGGCGCATGAAACACCCACCCGCTCATTCCAAATGAACATAAAGCTGTATTGATTGGTTTCATTTTGTTGAAATTTTAATTGACAATAACGTTAAGTTATTATTTTATTTTTTATTGAACAGGTTCTGCTCTAAACCAATTAAAATCCGCCCAACCTGAATCATTGGTTTGCGGATCCCTTATATAATAAATTCCTGCTTTCAATCCAATCCATTTTCCCCCCCTCGCCTGGAATGAGTCTGCAGTCACTTGTGAAGAAGCAGGCTGGCACTTGCAACGTTGCGTATAGATTCTTATTCATTTATTTCTTGAAACCCTTTTCAAAAAACTATCTATATAATTTATCGTGGGCTGAAACCATAGTTGACCCGGCGTTTTCTAACTTTGTACATGCAGTAATTGATACTCTTACACATGTCTGGGAAACTACAGCTCCCTTTTTATTTATTAACAGCGGTGTCAATTTTTGAATTACTGCAAACCATCTCTTCGATTTATGCGTGATTCTATTTTAAATATGGCACCATCTTAGATAGTTGACGGACGTAATAAAAAATATTTTCAACGATGAAATTATTCTCATTTATCTTCTTGCTCATTACTATTTCAACTGTTTCACACGCGCAGGTCACTTATCTCTACCCTGTTCATTTCACCAACCTCCACATCGAAAAACAAGATGCAAAAATGGCTTACATGGATGTAAAACCTGATCATCCAAATAAAAAGTCTGTAATACTTTTTCATGGAAAAAATTTCAATGGCTATTACTGGAAAGATGTGATTAAAGCACTTACAGAAAAAGGATATCGCGTAATAGTTCCTGACCAGGTGGGTTGGGGCCGATCTGATAAACCTGACCTTCATTACAGCTTCCACATGCTTGCTTCTAATAATAAAAAATTACTGGTTCACTTTATATAACATCCGTTATTGTGATAGGGCACTCTATGGGAGGCATGCTGGCAACCAGGTTTACATTGATGTATCCTGCAATGGTTGAAAAGTTGGTGCTTGAAAACCCGATAGGATTGGAAGATTATAAAACATTTGTTCCTTATAAACCACTTGACTCATTATTTGCAAATGAAATGAAAGCCACTTATGTATCTTATAAAAAATACTAGCAAGGCTATTATCCTGAATGGAAACCCGAATATGAACAATATGTAAAAGCGCAGGCAGAGTCTCTATATAAACCTCACTTTGACAAAACCGCGTGGGCAAATGCGCTGACTTATCAAATGATTTATGAACAACCCGTGGTGTGTGAATTTAAAGATATTACTGTCCCGACACTATTGATCATCGGGCAGGCCGATCAAAGAATTGTTGTTTGGAGTTTTTGCAAAGAAGTCATACTGATACATATAAGCTCAATACTCTTTCAGCCCAGTCAAGTATCCCTAAAAATCGCATTGTACCAGGCCCTGATTTGATAATAAAGATCAAGCAGTGTTTTATATTTTAAGATTTTTAAAAAAATACAAAGAGGCTAAAAGATTGATTTGACGAACTCTATTATATAATTTTATATGATAGTAAAATAACAATTTGAGAAAGGGGTCACAAGAAAATAAATCAAAACCCATGTCTCCCTTGAAAGGAAAAATCATTTACATCATTCTTTGCTTTTCATCGTTGCTAAACGCTTGTGAAGAACTAGATAGACAACCGGGCAATTTAAATACATTTGCACCTAAAGTTGTAAAAGCAACGGCCCCGGAAATAAGAGTAATTAAGATACCTCCCGAAGTTATTCATGTTAAGAATGTTCAAAGTAAAACTGCAGGGAAACCTAAAATAGTACATCTAAATTCTAATGTTCATAAGGCTGGTACTCCCAAAGTAATATCTGCAGGTAAACCAGTGATATGCACTCCTGGTAACGATAGTTTTAAGTTACCTAAGGTTGTACCTGCTTCAGGTAAAACATTTTTAACCGGGCTTCCGGAAGTGTTTGATACTAAAGAACCCTTTATAAAAGATAAAAATCCTTCGGGCATAAGCTCATTTAAAGTATTACAAGGGCTTAAAACCAATAATATTTTCCCGATGATACAAGACAAGGCAGGTAACATCTGGATAAGTACATGGGAGGCAGGTGTAAGTAGATACGATGGCGGGTCTTTTACCCACTACACTACCAGGCAGGGATTGAGCAATGATAATGTTTGGAGCATGCTGGAAGACAGCAAAGGAAATATTTGGTTTGGTACTATCGGGGGAGGCCTAAATAAATATGATGGAAGGTCATTTACACATTATACTACCCGGGAAGGAATGAGCGATAATGATGTAATCAGTATTATGGAAGATAAAAAAGGAAATTTATGGTTTGGGACTGCCCAGGGCGGTGTTGATAAATACGATGGAAAATCATTTATACATTATACAACCGAACAGGGTCTCATTGATAATAATGTCAGAAGCATCATACAAGATATTAATGGAAATATTTGGTTTGGTTCGAATAATGGAATGAGCAAATTTGATGGAAAATCTTTTTCAAATTATACAACAGATCAGGGGTTAAATAGTAATAATATTTGGTGTATCGCTGAAGACAAGGACGGAAATCTTTGGATCAGCTCTTGGGGAAACGGAATTGATAAATATGATGGTAAGTCATTTATGCATTATTCTTCTGCAGAAGGTTTAAGCAGCGATAATGTTTGGAAAATTCTGGAAGATAAGGATGGTAACCTTTGGATAGGTACAATAGACAAAGGCGTTAATAAATTTGACGGAAAATCATTTACTTATTTTGATATTGAACAAGGCTTAAGTAATAATGTAATCCACAGCATCCTGGAAGATAAAAGCGGTAATATTTGGATAGGAACCGATGGCGGTGGGGTGAACAAATATGATGGAGGATCTTTTTCTCACTATCATCACACCCAGGGCCTCACTGCAGGAAATATTTCCTGCACCATGGAGGACAAAAATGGAAATATCTGGATAGGAACCAATGAGCAAGGATTAAATAAATACGACGGAAATACCATTTCGCAGTATACTGTATCCCAGGGGTTGAGCAGTAATAATTTTATTTCAATTAAGGAAGACACCAAGGGGAATATATGGTTTTGCACCTGGGGTGGTGGGGTTGATAAATATGATGGCAAATCCTTTACCAACTATTCAGTTGCACAGGGACTAAATTCTGATGCTATATATTCCATGATTGAAGATACGAAAGGGAATTTATGGTTTGGCACAAGTGCGGGGTTATGCGAATTTGATGGAAAATCTTTTACACGATTTGACACAACACAGGGCTTAACTCATTTAATAATTACAAGCATAGCTGAAGATAAAACTGGTAACCTCTGGATGGGTACTTACGGGGGCGGCATCAATAAATACGACGGAAAATCCATTGCTGCTTATACAACGAAGCAAGGGCTCAGCAGTAATGATATTTTGAGCATATATGCAGACAGCCATGATAATATTTGGGTGGGCACTTATGATAATGGAGTGAATAAATTTGATGGTGAATATTTTACCCAATATACCACTGCTGATGGTTTAAGTAATAATAGCGTCGGTAGCATAAGAGAAGATCATAGTGGGAATATGTGGTTTCTCAGCAGAAATGGATTGTGCACGATGCAAAGTAGCAAAAATGGAAATTTCAAAAGGGCAAATGCTGGCAATTCGCAAAGCCCGCTATTCAAAAATTATTTATTATCTGACGGTTTTCTCGGCGTCGGAAGCGACTATAACACTTTAACTTCTGCCAGGGATGGAAAAATCTGGGCAGGCGCGGTTGACCGGCTTACCTGTTATAATCCCGAAAAAGATGTTCCTGACACTATTCCACCTAATATCCAGTTAAGAAGTATTTCAATCTTTAATGAAAATATTAATTGGCTGGATCTTGAAAAAAATAAAGACACTATACTTTTATTAAGCAATGGAGTTGGGCTAAAAGATTTTGAATTTAGTGGCCTTTCAAAATGGTACTATCTTCCTGAAAATTTGAAATTAGCCTATGATAATAATTATCTCACATTCCGGTTCGTTGGGATAACAACAAAAAGAACCCAGCATGTAAAGTATCAATATTCTTTGCAGGGATTGGATAAACACTGGAGTTCTCTAACAACAAACCCCGAGGCAATCTACAATGTTTTGCCTCCCGGAAGCTACACCTTCAAAGTGAAAGCCGTTAATAGTGAAGGGTATTGGAGTGGCGAATTTGCTTATAGCTTCACTATCCTTTCACCCTGGTGGGAAAACTGGTGGGCGTACATGGTGTACATACCAGGTTTTGCTTTCATTATATGGCTGTTTATATGGTATCGTTCCCGGCGTTTGAAAGTAGAGAATCTTCTATTAGAAGAGAAAGTAATCGTCAGAACACATGAACTCGAACAATCCATGGAGGAAAAGTTTGCACTGGCCAAAAAAGTAGAAAGCCAGCATGCTTTATTAAATGAACGTTTACGTATAAGCCGCGAACTGCATGATGATATTGGCAGTACATTAAGCAGTATTTCCATCTATAGCGAGGTAGCTAAAAAGCGTACTGAAAAAAATGAAAATACAAATGACGTACTATCAAAAATAGGTAATGCTTCAAGAGAACTAATAGACAAAATGAGCGATATCGTCTGGAGCTTAAACCCTAACAACGAAAGCTTTGAGCAATTGCAACACCGCATGATGGCCTTTGCGGCACTAATTCTTTCACCCCAAAATATTATATACGATTTTGTTGCTGACGACGAATTAAAAAAATTGCATTTCAAGGCCGGGGAACCCAAAAACATATTTCTTATTTTTAAAGAAGCGTTGCACAACATTGTAAAATATGCGGATTGTACCACTGTTCGTATAACGTTATCTGTACAAAAAAATGATTTGACAATGATAATCCAGGATAATGGAAGGGGCTTTGATTTCTCTCAAACTACGTCAAATGAAATATGTACTGCGGGTGAATATTTAGGTGGTAATGGAATTAAAAACATGACGGCGAGGGCTGGGGATATAAATGCAAAGATCTGTATCAGCTCAAAGATAGAAGAAGGCACAACTGTTCAACTTACTGTGCTCTTATAGAATTCTTTACTTTTTAAAATATCTTGGAGGAACTACCTCAGAATCGCAAAACTACCAAATTCGGTAATTGTCAATCGTTGAAACGATCGGAACTTTGCATATAAATAATAGCAGATGCACGGGATTAAGATAATTATATTTGATGATAATGATTCGCTAAGAGATTCTGTATCCATGCTTGTACAAGACTCTGGTGATTTTACACTTGCAGGCTCCTATTCCAATTGTGTTAATGTTATAAGTAATATCCTGGAAACAAAACCGGATGTAGTAATCATGGATATTGATATGCCTGGCATGAATGGTATTGAGGGGGTAAGACTAATACGCAAAAATTTTCCAACTGTACAGATACTGATGCTCACTGTGTTTGATGATGATGAAAAAGTTTTTGCAGCAATAAAAGCAGGAGCAAACGGTTACATTTTAAAAAATGCCGAACCCAAAAACCTGATCCATGCTATTTCAGAAGTTTATAGCGGTGGCGCTCCTATGGCTCCCGGCATCGCAAGAAAAGTATTGCATCAGTTACAAGTCATTCTGCCTGCAGAACAAAAAGACTATCACCTGAGTATGCGTGAAAAAGAAGTGCTCGGCTTATTGGTGGATGGGCTTTCGTATAAAATGATTGCTGGTAAATTAAATATTACCTATGACACCGTTCGTGCCCACATGAAAAAAATTTATGAAAAGCTGCATGTAGCTTCTATGACAGAAGCCGTAGCAAAAGCAATAAACCAAAAGCTTTTTTCTGCTGAATAATCAGATTGTTTCCATAATGCTTATTTCCTATCAGGCATCTGCTTCCCTTCCGTTTTAAAAATCTGGCTCCTTGCTTTTTTAAAATAAGCTTCTAATAGCTGTATTAAAAAAATTGCGCATACCAGTTTACTACCACTGTTGGTAATTGATGCAATGCGATATTCAATTTTACTTTGTTTCCTCATTTCTGCCATGACAAAATAAAACTGGTTTACAATTATTAAAAGTTGAAGACACAGAAGGAAGCTAAAAACTTCCAGAATTGACACTAATACTTTATCCTAATAAAATTCCAATAATAACAGTACTGCATTGAATTACCACGATCCATTGCCTTATTAAACCCCCCCATAAGTTATTCTGCATACCCATGTATTATATTTTCATCATTTTAAACCTTTTATTATGCAAACATCATTTCACGTAAATCCCTACTACCGGGTTAAACACTTTTTTTTCAGAAAAAATCTTCGATTATTTCTTTTGTTATTTGTCTTGCTTTTTGCTTCATGTAAAAAAGATGACGGTAACCCTCCTAACAATTGTGATGCGTTCAACAAAGAAGGAAATAACAAAGGTCCTACTGTTAGCGTCTTTGCCACAGGTTTCAACAATCCACGTGGATTGAAATTCGGACCGGATTGCAATTTGTATGTAGCAGAAGCCGGTTTAGGCGGAACAACCAATACTTCAGAGAAATGTCCGGAGATACAGCCCGGTGCCGCTGCCGGTGGGCCATTCCTTGGAAGCGCAACCGGGGGACGAATATCAAGGGTCAGTCCACAGGGTGTAAGAACTACAGTTACTGAAAATCTTCCTACAACAATATCGTCTCAGGGTGGTGATATCCTGGGGGTGGCGGATGTAGCCTTCATCGGTCACCAACTTTATGCCTTGCTTTGGGCCGGGTGTTCACATGGAGTTCCGGAAGTTCCTAACGGCATTGTAAAGATCAATTCTAACGGAACCCACACAGTAGTTGCAGATATTGGAACATGGCAAGTGGCAAACCCTGTTGCTGTTGCCAATCGCGGATCAGATTTTGAACCGGAAGGTAATCCTTTCAAGATAATTTCTGTTGGTAACGATCTCTATGTGGTGGAGGCTAATCAAGGCCAGTTATTGAAAGCAACAACTGGCGGAACTGTCACGAGGGTGGTTGATATTTCTGCAAGCCAGGGTCATGCTGTTCCTACAGCAATAGACTACTATCATGGGAATTTTTACATTGGTAACCTTGGGGGTTTCCCCATCGTTGACGGCAGCTCTAACATTTACAAGATTACACCCGGCGGGCAAATGGAAATTGCGGCAACAGGTTTCACTGCCATAGTTGGGTTGGTATTTGACAAGAAAGGCCGCATTTATGTATTGGAGATGTCAACTGGTAATCCATTTCCCACACCGGGTACAGGAAGAATCGTAAGGGTGAATCATAACGGTTCAAAAGATGTAATTGCAACAGGGCTTTCCAATCCAACAGATATGACTTACGGACCGGATGGAAATCTTTATGTGTCACATTGGGGCTTTGGTAAGCCGGCAGGTGGTGGTGAAGTAGTGAAAGTGAGATTGAATAATTAAAAATAAATATTAAAGCCTACAGGTTTCGGTTTTCGAAGCCATGCCCGGAGGTGGGTCTTAAATACTAACGGTAAAATAACTCTCTGTACAAACTACGGGATAAAGCCTTGCAGCAAGGAAAGCAAGAAATAAGAATCAGTTTTTAACCAACTAAAATAAAACAATGAAAAAGATTATTAACAACAGCCGAATTTATCTTCTACTGGCCTTTTGCTTTGCCATGGTTGTCTCGGGTTGCAAAAAAGGTGACCTCCCTCCTGTTGTCCAAGGATCCGCACAACTGTTGGTTACAGGCCTGGAGGAGCTCCAGGGGAGTGCCGTCGGCCCTGACAAGGCGTTATATGTCACCGCACCGCTCGCGGGTACCATCTGGCGCATAAACCCGAAGACCGGTGCCACCACGGTCTTTACTACCGGCTTGCCCAAGCGCATTCCGGATCCATACTATATTGGCAGTGGAGTGGTGGATGTAGCCTTCCGCGGCAGAACTGCTTATGCACTTGTCACCGGCGTTGGACCGGATCTCGATGGCCACGATATCGTTGGCATCTATCGGGTGGACGGCGGAAATCACTTTACAGTCATCGCAGACCTTGGGGCATGGTCTATTGCCCACCCGCCGGTGCCGGCCTTCTTCGTGCCTTCCGGCTTTCAGTTCGCAATAGAACCCTATCGCGACGGTTTCCTCGTCACCGACGGCCACCATAACCGCGTATTATATGCCACCCTCAATGGCGCGATTACTGAGGTAGTTGCCTTTGCAGATGTTGTACCGACCGGGCTGGCCGTGAGAGGCAACACCGTCTACGTCACCCAAGCCGGTCCCATACCTCACCTTCCTGAGAATGCCAAATTGATGTCCATCTCGCCGCAATCACACTCCGCCACGGAGGTAGCGTCCGCCGCCGGGCTGAATGTAGGATTATTCGTAGACGTGGAATTTAGCCCGGGAAATAACGTCTATGCTCTTGCCCAGGGCGTTTGGAATGGACCCTTTGAAGGGGCACCGGCAATGCCGAACACCGGGGCACTCCTGTGGCTAAACCCGAATCGCACCTTCAGCGTTGTAACTGACGGTCTGAACCAGCCCACATCCATGGAGTTCCTTGGCCACACCGCCTACGTGGTTAGCCTTACCGGCCAGGTCTGGAAGATCGATGGTGTTTCGCCTCAGTCTAATGGTCATTAACATTGCGTATTTTTTCCTCAGCCGTGTCTTTAATCCAGGCGTTTAGTAACGCAACACACGGCGTTTTATCGGGGATGGCGGCTTACAGTAATGCTTGCAGTTCATAAAAAACAACGGGGGAGATTATTAGCGTCTTCCCTCCCAAATTATAACCATGTGGAATGAGCTCTTTATAGCTTTGTAAAATAACGGATGAATTCTAACATTTTTAATAACAATTTAATTAAACATTATGAAGATCAAATTAAACTTAATGCTGCTCATTGTTGCAGCATTATTAGTTACTCTCACGGGTTGCAAAAAAACTCCCCCGGGAGCAACGCAGATATCGGGTATTGGCTTTTATGCTGTAACTGATGAATGTAACTATCTAAGTCGCGGTGCCAACTATGCCCTCAAAATGACCGGGGATCTTGAAGGTTGTCTCTACACATTCATTGACGAGTACAAATGCTTTGGGGACGGGCTCTATCTGGAGAAGGGGAGAGAACTCTTCATTGGGAGGTATAAGGGAAAGACTGGCACGTTCAAGACGGCTTACATATTCGAGGCAAAATTCGAGGGTTGCAACAATGGCGCCCCTTTAGGCCTTGAAATTATTGGAGGTTGTCAACATCCTATTGTAGAGGGCAGCGGCGACGGGGTTTTCAAAGGTGTCACCGGGCAACTTAACTTTTGGGACGACATCAAAAGGGGAAACTTCCCATATTGGGGTCACCTACAGTTCTAAGGTTCACTTAAGCCTGAGTTGACAAATTATTTAAGACGACACAAGACAGTTGGCATTTGAAAGAAACCGGACGGACTGTTACAGGAAACAAATATGTAAACACAAAATAATTTCGCATAGCTTCTTAGCAGAATCGTTCATGTTAATTAAGCAAAAGCCAGGAGAATGTAAAATTTCTTTTGGCTTTCTTATTTTCCTAAAGCGGTTGTCGTTTCATAGATGAATTACCAGCGGAAGGCTAAAATTTTGAAACATGAAAAAATTCTCATCTTAACAGGGATGAACGAAAAGCAGTTTGAAAAATTCATCTTCACATCTTTCCAGCATCCATTCTTATTTCAATTTATCGCTTAGTTATAACAAAAACCATTGGGATCAAAAAATAAAATTTTAATAAAATATACCTCTACCTTCGCGACCGAATGATCGTTCAATCGGAAATAGCGGACAAGAAAAAAGCAATTCTAAAAAGTACTCTCCGGCTTATAAAAGAGAACGGCTTACACGGAACTACTGTAAGCCTTATCTCAAAAAATGCGGGAGTTGCTTCAGGAACTATTTACCATTATTTTCCCAGCAAAGACGACATTATCATGGAACTTAACTGCCAGATAAAAAATGAAATGGTGGCGGCAATGTTCAATAATGTTGGCGATAAAGATTACAGGAAAAAGTTTTTTGAAGGATGGATTAATCTTTGTAAATATTTTATAGATAACCCAAGCTCACTAATTTTTATAGAACAATTTAACAGCTCCCCGTACGCCAAAACCAGCTCGGCAAAAAAGTTACAAAACTCCGTAAACAGGTTTCACGAATTTTTCCAGGAGGGGATGGACCAGGGCTATCTAAAAAAAATGGAATACAAGTTGATAGCTTCTGCAGTGTTTGGTTGTATTACGGCCACCGCAAAATATCATATAACCGGGCGTTTTGGTTTCGCAGATTCCGATCTCTGTAAAGTGGCTACTATTTTGTGGGATGGAATTAAAATTCAAAAGAATTGAACGATTAATAGATTTTAATTGTAACTCATATTCCCGGAGAGGTTGCCTGTAAATGATTAAAGCATTTTAAAAAAGAAATATGCACAATTGGAATTTAAAAATGAATATCAGGCATCGTAATATCTGCAAGACAATTTTCATTTTTGGGATTTTATTTTACCCTTACTTCATCTATGCCCAGCAGTACCAGGCTGATTCATTGTTGCGGAATGCTACCCTTGAAAACTGCATTGGATATGCAATCGCACACAATCCTGATTTACAGAATGCAAAATTGAATGAAGAAATAACCGAAACAACTATTAAAAGCAAGCTTTCTGAGTGGTATCCGCAACTCAATTTGAATTACAATTTTCAGCACAACTTCCAGTTGCAAACCCTCAACTTCAATGGAATGCTTATACATACCGGAACGGTCAACACTTCCGGCGTGCAGTTTGGTGCAACGCAAAATATTTTTAACAGGGACGTGTTGCTGGCAAGCCGTACTTCAAAAGATGTGCGCCTGCAGGCGCAACAAAATACCAAAGAACAAAACATCAGCCTTGCGGCAATGGTGAGTAAAGCTTTCTATAATGTGATCTTAACCAGGCAACAAATACTCGTAACCGAACAGGATATAGAGAGAATAAACGTAAGCCTTAAAGATGCCTATTATCAATACCAGAGCGGCATTACTGATAAGACTGATTATAAAAGGGCAACGATCTCTTTAAACAATGCGAAAGCTCAAAAAAAGACCGGTGATGAAACATTGCAAGCATCTTTTGCTTATCTAAAAGAACTTATGGGTTATCCCGATCAAAAAGATCTTGATTTGGTTTACGACACCGCTCAAATGGCAAATGAAATTTACATCGATACCTTGCAAAATGTAAATTATTCTGACAGGATAGAATTTCAATTGCTGGAAACACGAAAGAAGCTGCAACAATACAATCTTCAATATTATAAATGGAGTTTTCTTCCGGAAATTTCTGCATTTGGAAATTACAACCTCAATTTTCTGAACAATAAATTCTCTAAACTTTATAGCCAGAGTTATCCAAATTCTTACGCCGGGGTTTTATTGTCGTTTCCTATCTTCCAGGGAGGCAAAAGATTGCAACAAATAAAACAGGCTCAATTGGAAATAAGGCAGGTTGATAATTCTATCAAAAGCCTTCAGAACAATATTAATACTCAGTATGTACAGTCGCTTTCCTCTTATAAAAGCAACCTATATAATTTTTATAGCATTAAAGAAAATTTGGACCTGGCAAATGAAGTGTATGAAATAATCCGGCTGCAATACAGGTCGGGTATTAAAACTTATTTGGAAGTGATCAACGCAGAAACAGACTTGAGGACGGCTCAAATAAATTATTACAATGCCCTGTACCAGGTGCTTTCAAGCAAAGTGGATGTAGCACAATCACTGGGCAACATTAATTACTAAAACAAAGAACATGATTTATAAGCAGCATTATTTATTTCCTCTCATTGCAGGCATTGTATTATTTACGTCTTGTGGAAATAAAAAAGATGCAGAGCAACAAGGGCCTCCTCCTGCTACGCCTGTAACAGTTGCAGCGGTTAAAACAACCATGGCTTCTTATAATGATGAATACCCCGGGTCGGTTGCAGCACTTAACGAAATAACCATTACCTCGCAGGTAAGCGGGTATGTTACCGGTATATTTTTTAAAGATGGACAGAAGGTGAAGAAGGGGCAAAGGCTTTATTCATTAGATGCTGAAGTCTATCGGGCAAATTATCAACAGGCTGAAGCCAACTTCCAGCTACAGGAAGCAAACTTATTAAAGGCACAAAAAGATGCAGATCGCTACCACGAACTCGATAAGCACGATGCTATAGCGAAGCAGCAGGTGGATTATGCTGATGCCGCGTTGCAGGTTGCACAAAAACAAGTAGCTGCCGCGAAAGCGAATGTTGCCGGCGTAAGATCCAATGTAAATTTTGCAAGTATTGAATCGCCGTTGACAGGTACAATAGGAATATCGCAGGTAAAAAAAGGAACCGCTGTGGTTGCCGGGCAAACAGTTTTGAATACGGTTTCAACCGATAACCCGATTGCAGTAGACTTTACGATTGATCAGAAAGAAATTTACAGGTTTGTACAAATGGATCAAAATGGAAATAAATCTACTGATTCGGTATTCACTATTGCCTTCGGTGATGACGTGTATCCGTACCCGGGAAAGATAAGTCTTATAGATCGTGCTGTTGACCCACAGACAGGGACCATTAAAGTACGTCTTGTTTTTCCAAATGATAAGGGCATGTTGAAGCCCGGTATGAATACAACTGTAAGAGTGAAAAACAACGCATCGGAACAGGCAACGATTATTCCTTATAAAGCAGTAACAGAGCAGCTCGGAGAATTCTTTGTGTATGTAGTGACTGACAGCTCGAAAGTTACTCAGCAAAAAGTGGTGTTAGGAAAACAGATAGGTGAAAATATTATCGTGAAGCAGGGCTTGAAGGACGGGCAAAAAATAGCAGTGGAAGGAGTTCAAGATTTACATGAAGGGTCAGTGATAACAGCCACGGCGGATACTACTAAACAATAACTATTTATCGGATGTATCATATTTCAATTTTTAATTTTCAAGTAAAGAGATGATCGCTGAAACATTTATACGACGCCCGGTTACTGCTATTGTCATCTCAGTTGTGATTGTGCTGGTAGGTATTATTTCGCTGCAAAATTTGCCGATTGCCCAGTACCCGGACATTTCACCGCCAACTGTTTCAGTTAATGCGAATTTTATTGGCGCTGATGCGCAGACAGTGGAGCAAACAACCACTACGCCGATAGAGACACAGATCAACGGATCGCCGGGCATGACTTACATTACCGGTAACAGTTCTTCAAGCGGCCAAAGCTCTATAAGCGTCACTTTTGAAGTAGGCACTGACATTGACATTGCAGCGCTGGATGTACAAAACAGGGTGAGTGTTGCCGTCCCCACTTTGCCGGATATTGTAAAGCGTTTGGGCGTTACAGTTAGGAAGCGTAACCCAAGCATCATGGTAGCGCTTGCTTTCTATTCGCCGAAAGGAACACATGATCCGAAATTTATAGGTAATTATGTAAATATTTATGTACAGGATGCATTGAAGCGTGTACAGGGTGTGGGTGATATTACCTCTCTTGGAAATGATTTTGGAATGCGTGTATGGCTGGATCCGGGAAAGCTTGCCGCGCTGAATATTGCTCCAGCCGACGTATCAGCGGCCATCAATGAGCAAAATTTGCAAATCGCGGCTGGTACCATTGGCGGCAATCCGCAACCCGGTGTGCAGGCTTTTGAATACAGTGTACTTACTAACAGCCGGCTTAATACTGTTGATCAATTTAAAAATATTATTGTTCGCTCTAATCCTGCTACGGGCAATATTGTGTACCTGAAAGATATCGCAAGGGTGGAATTAGGGCAGTTTAGCTATGCATTTAATGCCTTTGTAAATGGACAGCCTGCCACATTTTTATTGGTGTACCAGGCACCGGAAGCCAACGCATTAGAGACCTACTCAGGAATTACGAAAGCCCTCTCAGATCTTAAAAAAACTTTTCCTAATGACTTCGATTATCTTGTTCCGCTTGAAACCGTTTCAGTTGTAAAAACATCCATAAGAGAAGTAATCTTTACCCTCCTTGAAGCATTGGGACTCGTAATATTAGTGGTGTTTTTATTTCTTCAAAACTGGCGGGCTACATTAATTCCTGTTCTTGCAATACCCGTTTCACTTATTGGCACTTTCATATTTTTTGTACCCTTCGGATTTACTATTAACACACTTACCTTATTTGCTTTTGTGTTGGCTATTGGTATTGTTGTGGACGACGCTATCATTGTGGTGGAAGCTGTGCAGCATAATATAGATCATAATAATTTATCGCCTAAAGATGCTACACGTAAGGCAATGCAAGATATCTCGGGACCGGTAATTGCCATTGCTTTAATCCTCGCAGCAGTATTTGTTCCTGTAGGTTTTATACCCGGCATTGTCGGAAGATTGTACCAGCAATTCGCTATTACTATTGCAGTGTCTGTAATCATATCCGCATTTGTTGCTTTATCTCTTACCCCCGCCTTATGTTCATTAATGCTAAAACATTCCAAAGGCGCAGACGAGAAAAAAAGTATACTGGAAAAATTCTTTGCTGCATTCAATAACGGATTAAGAAAATTCACTGCATCCTACACACGTGGCGTTGCATTATGGATACGCAATACACCTTATGTATTAATCCTGCTTATTGTTTTATTTGTCGGATTATTTTTTCTTTTTAAGGCGAAACCAACCGGCTTTATTCCGTCCGAAGATGAAGGCCGGTTGTATGTTACCTACGAAATGCCTGAGGCTACTTCCACTACCAAAAGCATTGAAATGCTGAAGCTATTAATGTCACGTGTACAATCAATACCTGAAGTGGAAGGTGTGGGAGGCCTTGCCGGGTTGAACATTATTAGCTTTTCAAATAAGTCTAATGTAGGAACGATGTTTGTGCACATGAAACCGTGGGATGAACGTAAAGGCAGCGAACACAATGCGCAAAGTGTAATAGCTGCGATAATTAAAAAGACTGCTGATATAAAAGAGGCGCGGGTGTTGGCCATCTCTCCTCCGGCAGTACCAGGGCTGGGTCGTACAGCAGGCTTTACTTTTGAGCTGCAGCAAACCACCAGTACAGACGACATCAACCAGTTTTCGCAGGTAGCAAAAGATTTTTTAGCAGAGGTAAACAAACGTCCTGAGATCGAATCTGCATATACTTTTTTTACAGCCAATACCCCCAGCTACCAGATAGATGTGGATCGCGATAAAGCGAAACAATTAGGCGTGTCCGTTGCGGATGTATATCAAACGCTGTCAACCTATTTGGGAAGCGGCTATGTGAATGACTTTAATTTGTATGGAAGAAATTTCAAGGTGGTTACACAGGCCGATAGTTCGTATCGCTCCTCACTGGATGATCTTAAAAAGTATTATGTACGCAACAGCATGGGAAACATGATTCCCTTAGGATCACTAATTACCACCAAATTAATAGAAAGCCCTACACTGATATCTCATTATAATGTCTATCGCTCCATTGAAATAAACGGTACTTCAAAACCCGGCTACAGCAGCGGACAAGCAATTAAAGCATTGCAGGAAACTGCCGCCAAATATTTGCCCGCAGGCTATGGCTACGAATTTTCAGGCATGAGCGTTGAAGAAATAAAGGCAGGAAATAAAACGGTCACGATATTTGCGATATCCCTTGTATTTGTATTTCTTTTCCTTGCTGCATTGTATGAAAGCTGGTCGGTGCCGTTTTCAGTTTTGTTCGCGGTGCCCATAGGTGCGCTGGGCTCTATTATTGCGTTAACTCTTTTACCCGACCTCACCGACAATATTTATGCTCAAATCGGATTGATCACTTTAATAGGGCTGGCCGCAAAAAATGCCATATTGATTGTAGAATTTGCAAAAGAAAGAGTGGATAGTGGTATGGAATTATTAAAAGCGACCATTGCCGCAGTAAGATTGCGTTTGCGTCCCATCCTTATGACATCACTCGCATTTATTCTTGGTGTATTGCCATTAGCATTTGCCACAGGCGCTGCTGCGGAATCACGCAAAACCATTGGATGGACTGTTTTTGGCGGAATGATTGCCGCTACTTCACTGGCTATTTTTGTGGTGCCGGTTTTATTTGTGTTGATCACAAGATTTTCTTATGGTAAGAAAAAACTTGCAGCATTGCAGGCAGATTATAAACCCGAGGAACATAAGGAATTTGAAGAAGATGAATAAAGATCAGGTAAAATGGGAATAGAAACAGATTTAATTATCATGTACTTTTCGACAGAATAAAGTAGATTACTTCCCTGTTATTAAGATCAAAAAACCTTCGTACAAACAAACCAAATTCAATGAACTTACCTTATTGCCTTATTAATTTATTTAATGGAATAATTGAAGCAAATAAAGTAATAAGGTTGTTTAATCATTAGGATGTTTTCTACTAAGGTTGTGTAAAAATCCGATGACTTTAGTTTGCCCTAATTCTAAATTGAATAAAATTTAGATAATACACTACTTAACTGAATGGGTGCAGAATGTTCAGGACTCTTTTTAAAAATTTCAAATGAAGTATGGCAACAACAATTGAAAAGTCCACTTTAAATTTTTTGAACAGGCTTTCGAAAAATAATAACAGGGAATGGTTTAATGAACATAAAGAGAAATACCTGGCTGCTCATGAAAATATTATTGCGTTTGCTTACTCATTGTTGACAGAGATGCAAAAACATGATAAGATCGAAACATCTTCCGGTAAAGATGCACTAATGAGAATTTACCGTGACACGCGTTTCTCAAAAGACAAAACCCCCTACAAAACATATTTTGGTGGCGGTTTTAAAAGAGCGACAAAAAAATTAAGAGGCGGCTATTACTTCCAGATTGGGCCGGGCAATTCGCTTGCAGCGGGAGGCTTTTTCTCTCCCAGCCCACAGGATCTATTAAGAACCAGGAAAGACATCGATCTCAATTTTGAAGATTGGAAAAAAATGCTCTCTCATAAATCGCTGGCGAAAACATTTAAAGAATTGAAAGGCGAAAAAATTGCAACAGCCCCACAAGGGTTTTCAAAAGATAGTCCCGCAATTGAATTATTAAACTACAAGCAATTTTATTTTGAGAGAAAGTTTAGTGACGAGGAAGTGCTAGATAGTAATTTTCTTAAAGAATTAAATCAAACATTTAGAAACCTGCGGCCTTATTTTGATTACATGAGTGATGTGCTCACAACAGATTTAAATGGGGTTAGCATTGTTTAAGCTAAATTCCATGATAAATATTTCGTTGAATTTCCGCCTCCCCTATTTTAAACTTGAATAGACTATCGCCTCAAATTTTCTTTCAACATCACCATGACTGTTGGGGCTTTGCTGCGTCATAAAAAGGCAAACGAGATGCGCTTTAGGATCGGCCCAGTATGTGGTGCCATAATAGCCACCCCATGCGAAAGAGCCTCCATAGCGTGGCCCTTTTGCTTCGGATTTTTCTGAAGTAATTTCAAAACCCAAGCCAAAATTGTCATCGCCAAACATGCCATCTTTGAGTTGCCCGCTTGTCATCATTTCGACGGTTCTTTTAGATAAAATTTGATGGCCATTATACTTACCGCCATTTAGCAACATCTGCATAAAAATAGCATAATCGAACGCGGTAGAAGAAAGCCCCGCACCCCCGGAAAAATAATGTTTCTTCATAATTGGATAATCAGGATCGATGTGCCGGAAAGTGTGACTCCATTTAATAACATGATGTAAGAAATCTTCTGTATAGACTGTTGCAAGCCTGCTGGCTTTTGACGCAGGCACATTAAAATAAGTATCCTTCATGCCAAGCGGCTGGAAAATATTTTTTGATAAAAAATCTTCCAGATTTTCTCCACTCATAATTTCAATAAGAGCTCCCAGCAAATCACTGTTTAAACCATATTGCCATTTTTCTCCCGGTTGAAAACTCAATGGCATTTTACCAAGCGCTTTCATGCGCTCTACAAGATTTTCATCAAAATAACCAAGCCCTGACGGAATATTATTTTTTGTATAGATAGCCTGCACTTTGGAACTGCCTATATCAGTATAGTCAAGGCCGGAAGTATGTGTGAGCAAATCGCGAAAAGTAATTTCTCTTTTAGCAGGAACGGTTGTATAAGTTGTATCGGCGTCGTTAAATTTATCAAGAACAACAGGGTTTTTAAACTCAGGAATAAAATCTGAAATGGGTTCATCCAATAAAAATTTACCCTGCTCATATAAAATCATGATACCTGCACTGGTAATGGCTTTCGTCTGTGACATAATACGAAAGATCGCATCGTTCTTCATAGGATTTTTTGTAGCTACATCGGCAAGTCCATATCCTTTATATTGAACAACCTGGTTATCTTTTATTACAATGGTTACTGCGCCGGTTAACCAGTTTTTTGCAATGTAGTCATTCACAATACCATCAATCCTGGCTAATTTTTTATAATCTACATTACTGTTTTTTGTATTGGTTTGTATTACCTGTGACTGCGAAAGTGTTGGCAATAACAAGATAATAATTGAAAAAAGGGTATTACGTAAACAAGCAAATTTGGACATAAATCGTTTTCTTTAAAGAAGCAATTGGTTTGAAAATGTTACTCTGTGGCTTGCATAATATTTATTTTATGCAGCGTTTATTCTTACAGTTTTTATAGAGTTTAGGACAGAACTCTTAGAAGACATTTCTTCCTCGATATCAAAATCATCCTGCAGACCCAACCAAAATTTGGCGGAATTCCCAAAATACTTACTTAATCTAAGTGCGGTGTCAGCTGTAATTCTTCTATTCCCTTTAACGATCTCCGAAATCCTGGTTTGAGGTATGTCAATATCCTTTGATAGTTTATACGCGGTGATATTAAAGGGAATAAGAAATTCTTCTAAAAGAATTTCTCCGGGATGAATATTTTTAAGTTTTGCCATTATTAAAATTTTTAGTGATAGTCTATTATTTCCACATCCAAAGCATTTCCCGAATTCCACTTAAAAATTATTCGCCACTGATCATTTATTCGAATGCTATAAAAGTCTTTAAGCTTTCCTGATAATTTCTCAAGCCTGTTGGAAGGAGGTATTCTCAAATCAGTAATGTTAACAGAGTTGTTTATCATTCTAAGCTTTCGCCTGCCAATCACCTGTATTTCATTTGGCAACTTTTTAACCCGATCACCATTCCAAACTTTATCGGTTTCGGAATTGCCAAAAGAAATGATCATTATGGATATATTAAAATACTAACGCTAAAAGTAAGTATTTTAAAAAAAATCCCCAAATCAATAAAACTATTTCGGCTAATATTATTTGCTTGTAATAGCCGGCTCTTTTACAACTATTGTATCAGTTGTTAGCAAAGGCACAATATACCCACCTGTATCCACCCTGGTCTTTGGAAATTGTTGTTTCAAAAATACCCAATCATTAGCCTCTACTTTTGTTTGATAGAGATATAAAGATTGTAATTTCTTTAATCCTTTTAGTGCATAAATTCCCTGGGCTGTTACTTTAGTACCCACAAGATTCAAAGATTGTAATTGGCCCAGGTCTTTTAATTTCTGTATACCCGCATCTGTGATGTTATTGTTATCTAATTGCAGCAGTGTGAGATTGGTGCATTGGCCAATAAAAGTTAAGGCACTATCTGTAATTTTTGTATCACCGATCTTCAACCACACCAATTGTTTTTTTATCGGTAATAAAAGCCTCAGATCATTATCTTTGATTGCGGTGGCTGTAACAAAATTTGCCATCATATAATTACTGTTTTGTGCAACGGGCATTACGATTACTCCTTTCTTTTCAAGTTGCTGAATTGCTTTACTATCCACTTTTTCAACAGACTCTTTTGGAATATTTGCAGGGGTTTTTATTTCTATATGATCTCTTTGCAAAGCAAGTAAAACAGGTTTTAATTTTTCAGGTTGTTGTAAATCTTTAACATGACTTGCGGTATCTGCACCTTGCTCTATCCACCAATGTAGCAGAGCAATTTGCTTTTCATTCAGTTGGCTTTTTTGTTTTGGCGGCATGTGATTTTCGTCCTCCTTCGGCAACATTAAGCGTTTTATTATTTCGCTTGAATCAGTATCATGCACATCTATTATTTCACCATCTTTCCCTCCCTTCATTATAAGAGCAAAATTATCCAGCCGTAGTCCGCCTTTCTTTTTGTTTGGTCCATGGCAGCTATAGCAATCTTTATAAAGTATAGGCTGAATAATGTCCCTGTAAACTTTGGCTTCCTGCACATTGATTATCGGCCTTGCATCAATAGCGATTGAATCATTACTCCCAATTAAACTTAAGGACAAAAAATTAGTTCCGTGTGTAATTTGTCCACCCAAGTGGCCGGTAATAAAAATCAATATCAATACTGCAATAAAAAGAATTTTATAGGCAACATCCACTTGCCTGTTTACCACCTTTATGTACAGCAAAAATGAAGCGAACGCCACCCCGATTCCCATCCACATGTGCCAGCTCACAAGGCTTTCATCATAATCACCATTCGTTGATAAAACATATCCCGTAATGCAGGTTATAACAGATGATATTGCGCCTATCAATAAAACAAGGCTTATTACTGCGGGAGAAATATTGTATGGTTTTTTACCCGATAACCATATCAGCAATAAAGCAATTAATAAAATTCCTATAGGCAAATGAACAAGCGCAGGATGCAGGTGGCCGATAAATTCCGTAATGGTTAAAAGCACAAGGAAATTTATTTAAGATTGATAACGTTTCCGCAGCATTTGCATCGTGTACACATTTACTTCCCATTGGTCTGACAATGGTTTTCGGGTATAGGGAACAGTGGGCATATAATCAGGGGGTCCAAATTCAGTGAGAATTGTAAGCCTTTCCCCATTTTGCTTTTTGCGCTCAACTACTTTATCCCACCAGGCGACATGTGCTTTCACTGCACCTTCCCATTCAGGTGCACGTGGATCATTTACCTGTGGCCCTTCCGGATGACCTATGCGTGCATGAATATGATCTGTTCTTTCCAAAGTAAGATCAATAGTTTCCTGCTGATCGTGAAGCAAAGTTTCACTCACATTGCACCAGTGAGACACATCGAAAGTGATGCGCAGTTCCGGATTTTTTTCAATGTACTGCCTGGCAACAGGCGCAGCAAAAAGCATCCGTGACCTGTGTGTTTCGTGACATATAATTATGCCCGTGCTTTTAGCCAATGTAGTTGTATAATCAATGAAAGTTTTATTTTCATCATAGCTAAAATAGTCCCTTCCGGAATGGCAATTTATGTACAAAGGTTTTTGAATAGTATTAGTAGCTGCTCCCTCAATCATCTTTTTGAAAAACTCAAAATGCTCTTTATAATTACTTTGGGATCCCCCACATAAAAAGCCCACTTCAAGATTATATTTTTTTAAAGCGGCAAACATTTCATCCTGGTCTTTCTTCTCCATCGGCCACCATATTTCGATACCATCATAACCTTCCTTTTTTACTTTGGCCATATATTCATCCAAAGTTCCGGGAAAACCCCAGTTGGTAGCGAGTATTTTTAATTCAAAATTTTTTCTCACGTTAGTTGTAGTTTTTGAAGTTGCTGCATAAGTATCCAATGATGAAAATAGTAAAGCAGTTGCTGCTGATGTTGAAAGTCCCAAAAAATTTCTACGACCAAATTTCATTAATTATTTTTTCTGAAATTATGCAATTTCATTCCCATTTCGGTTACATAATTGGCCCTGTTTTTACCAATGTTTTTTAGTTTCTTTTTTTTGAAATATTGATCCATCTTTTTTACATCAAGATTTATTTGTTCAATCTCAAATTCTTCCGACAAACTTGCCTTGGTTCTTAGATATTGAAATACCCAGTCTTCCCATTTATCATCGAGTTCTTTATGATCGTCTGCAAGCTTCAATAAATTTTCATATTCTGCAGGTGAATAATATGCTAAAAATATATTCATCATAAAACTTCATTCTATGACTTTAAATCGATTGCATTAAAACACTATGCAATAATATCCTGTATCACTTCACCACTTACATCTGTCAATCTGAATGGCCTTCCCTGGAACTGGTACGTAAATTTTTCATGATCAAAACCTAATTGGTTTAATATAGTTGCCTGCACGTCAAATGGTGTAACTTTTCCACTGATAGGATAGTAACCAATCTCATCCGTTTCCCCATAACTGTATCCTTTCTTAATACCTCCGCCTGCCATCCACATTGTAAAGGCATCTAAATGATGATCTCTTCCTTTGAAAGGATTTGGTTTGCCTTCGCGGTTTTCCATCATGGGTGTTCTGCCAAATTCGCCGCCCCATACAACAAGTGTTTCTTCCAATAAACCGCGTTGTTTTAAATCTAAAATCAAAGCGGTAATCGACTTATCAACCTGCCGGCATTTATTTATTAAACCAATATCAACGGCAGTGTCCGCACCAGTACCATGACTGTCCCAGCCCCAGTCAAATAGCTGCACGAACCGGACTCCCTTTTCAACAAGTTTTCTTGCGAGTAAAATATTGTTTGCGAAGCATGCCTCACCTGGTTTCGTCCCATACATTTCATGAATATATTGCGGCTCGTCATTAATATTCATTACTTCAGGCGCTGCTATCTGCATCCTGTAAGCCATCTCGTATTGAGATATGCGGGATAATATTTCAGGGTCTTTAAACTCTGCATACTCCTGTTGGTTCACTTCATTAATGGCGTCAATAGAAGCTTTCCGCAAGTCCCTGTCCATTCCTTTTGGATCTTTAATAAACAAAACCGGATCGCCTTCAGTCCTGCATTGCACACCCTGGTACACACTCGGCAGAAACCCGCTTCCCCACACACTTTTACCCGCATCAGGAAAGTTGCCTCCGGAGGTTAATACCACAAAGCCGGGCAGGTTTTGGTTCTCGGTTCCCAGGCCATACGTTGCCCATGCACCCAGGCTTGGCCTTCCCAATCTTGCGCCACCGGTGTGCACTAATAATTGTGCGGGGCCATGATTAAATTGATCGGTTGTGCAGCCTTTTAGAAAAGTTATTTCATCAACTATAGAAGCGAGGTGAGGCATGTTATCACTCACCCAAGAGCCGCTTTGACCGTGTTGTTTAAATGCGGCTTGCGGGCCAAGCATTTTGGGAACTCCACGTATGAATGCAAAGTGTTTCCCTTCAAGCAATGATTGAGGGCACAACTGTCCATCAAGTTTCATAAGGTCGGGCTTATAATCAAACAATTCCAGTTGCGACGGTGCACCGGCCATGTGGAGGTAAATTACATTCTTGGCTCTTGCAGCAAACATGGGCATTTTTGGAGCTAATGGATGCGCAGGATCAAAGGCAATTGAGTGATTAGTTTGACTTGTCCCGGAGCCGCAACTACCCAGCAGAGAGCCCAATGCCAATGAACCAAAACCCATGGCGGTTTCTTTTATAAAATGTCTCCGGGTATAAAATTGCAATGTTTTTTCATTGGCTTCTTTTACCAGGCGTTGATTATGTAATTCTTTTTGTGTCATCTAAGTTGTTTAGATCAATCCGTCTCCCGCAAAGCCGCAAAGAGCACAAAGCTTTTTCTTTGTGGGCTTTGTGTCTTGGTGGGGAAATTCTTTTAATCTCTCAATTCTTCGTTATCAACTCATCCAAATTTAATATAGCTCCGGCAACAACAATCAATGCCGCAGTTTCCGGATTATTACGCTGGCCATCCTTATCTCCAACCATGTCGGCTGTTTTTATTTTGTCGTCTTTGAACTGCGTGTAAGCCTTATCGTATAATGTAACCAATGCTTTTAATTTTGACTGAGTAATCGGTTTCAGCATCGCTATTTCATATCCTTTACTTATCCACTCATTCGCATTGTTACTTTTTGTTTCATCCTGCATACGATATGCAAAATGGCGGCCAGCTTCAAGGTACACAGAATCATTAAGTATAACCAAAGCCTGCAAAGGTGTGTTGGTTCTTATACGCCGGGCTGTGCAAACTTCACGGGAGGCCGCATCAAAAGTCATCATAGAAGGGTAAGGCGCCGAGCGCTTCCAATAAGTATAAAGAGAGCGGCGGTATTGGTCTTCGCCTTCACTCTTCATCCATGCCAGCCCGTTATATGGAGACTTCCATATTCCCGCAGGCTGCCACGGCATTACACCAGGGCCGTACATTTTTTCGCTCAGCAATCCACTTACTGCAAGCGCCTGGTCTCTCACCTGCTCGGCTGACAACCGCACTCTTGGTGCACGTGAATACCATTTATTGTTTGGGTCTTTTTCTAAATTCTCTTTTGAAACCTTTGCATCCTGCATGTAGGTAGCACTCATAACAATTTCCTTCAATAACTTTTTTGTGCTCCAGTTAAACGTGTTCATATAATTCCATGCAAGATAATCAAGCAATTCTCTATGTGTAGGAGTTGCACCTTGTGTTCCCATATCCTCCAACGTTTCCACAAGGCCTACACCAAATAATTGTTCCCATAAACGATTTACCATTGTTCTTGCGGTAAGTGGATTTTGTTTGCTTGTCAGCCACTTCGCAAGCCCCAGCCGGTTGCGTGAAGCGTTTTTTGGAAAAGGATTTAAAGAACGGGGAACATCCGGTTGTACTGCTTCTCCTTTTACGAGCCAATTGCCTCTTTCAAACACGTAAGAAGCACGATGCATATCGGGTGGATTGTCCATCATTATCGGAGTTGTGGTAACCGGGGCATCCAGTAATTCCCAAAACATTCTATTTATTTCATCATATCCTTTTTTGTCTCTCCCTTCAAGTGGATTTGTGAAATAAAACCAGTCGAACAGAATTCCATTGCCATCAGGCTTTTTTAAGTCTGAATTTGTATAAGTAAAATAAAGATCATGCACACCCGTACCTGGAGGAAAATCAACACTGGTGATCTTCCATCCTTTGGTTTTAGCAACCGATATTGTTTTCAAAACCGTTCCATCCGGCTTATCCAAATGAATTGTCCAAACGCCACCTTCCAAATATCCATCATAACGAAAGATCAATTCACTCTTTTTTTCAAGATCAACCTGCCTAAGGCGTGCCACCGCATGGTTTCGCAATACCAGCCATTTGGTATCATTCAAAGCACTGTTAACTAATTCATCTGCCTGTAAAGAGTTGATAGAAGGTTGCCATGTTTTTAGAAAAATATAAATCCGCTTTGCTTCTTCCTGAGATGCATTTTGCTTTAGCCAGTTTATTACCTGGAATAGTTTTACACTATCCTCCGATTTGTATTTGCGCAGTAATGGATAATCGTCGAAAGTATCTTCATCTCTTGTGTCGTTGAAGAAGGCCATGAATTTATAATAGTCTTCATGCCTGAAAGGATCGTAAGGATGGCTATGGCATTGCACACATCCAAAAGTAGTTCCCATCAAAGCCTGCCATGTTGTATTCACCCTGTCTAATACAGCTGCTGTACGAAACTCTTCATTATCTGTGCCGCCCTCATCGTTCGTTAATGTATTACGGTTAAAAGCTGTAGCGATAAAATCATCATCTGTGGCATTGGGTAAAAGATCGCCTGCCAATTGATCTATCAAAAATTCATCATAAGGTTTATCACTATTGAATGCTTTTATCAGCCAGTCGCGGTATTTCCATATTTGGCGGCTGTCATCTCTTTCGTACCCTTTGGTATCTGCATAACGTGCAAGATCGAGCCACATGCCAGTGAAGTGCTCACCATAATGTGGAGAAGCCAATAGAGAATCTACCAACATTTCATAAGCATTGTTATTATTATTTTGCAAGAATTGTTGCGCCACGTTTTCCGATGGTGGCAACCCTGTTAAATCAAGGCTTACTCTTCTCAGCAATGTTGCTTTGTCCGCTTCTGGTGAAGGCTGCAGCTTTTCCTGCTGCAGTTTATCGTAAATAAAATAGTCAATATCATTCTTCACCCAATCAACTTTTTTTGCGGGTATCAATCCCAAAAACGAAGATTCTGGCTTGGGAACTACTTCCTGTTTCACAGGTATGTAAGCCCAATGGTCTCCCCACTGTGCACCTTGCTTAATCCATTTTCTTAAAATATTTATTTGATCTTCTGAAAGGGGTGCATGCTTGTAAGGCATCCGGTCCTCGGGATCTTTTAGCGTAATGCGCCTGATCATTTCACTATGATCAGGATCACCGGGAATAATTGGGTATTTGCCTGATTTTGCTTTGGCTAAGGCATCTGATCTGAACAGCAGGCTAAAATCAGCCTGCCTTCTAACACCGCCGTGACAAGTAATACAATTTTTATTTATAATGGGTTTTACTTCTGTGCTAAAATCAATAACCTGGCGGCTGGTACTATAGGTGAACCCCGCAATCGCGATAGTAAGGAGTGTAATGATTATTAAAGGCCTTTTATATTTTTTGAAACGCATATACAAATTTCCACTTTATGATAATAAAGTTAAGACATATTTTTTGCAGCATGTACCCCTGGAAAATCAGTGATGCACATCAAAATAGAGCAAATACCAGCCAACCTTTTCTAATTATACGACGTTTTAGAGATAATGACTAAGAAAACCTGGGGCCTCCAAGTTCCCTGCACAATTTTCATATACATGGTTCATTTAATCTTTTGAAAAAAACCTACAAATCCATGACATCCATATTTAAGTAAATAACCGGAGAGAATGAATTCCGCTTTTTTATTTTTCGTAATTTGTATAAAATTTATTGTAACAATCACCTATAGCTTTGGCAAGCTTTTTATACCGTAGCCTAATTAATAATCCGAACATAAAAACACCCATGCGTAATAAATTGATTGCTTCATTTGTATTAATAGCCTCTTTCTCCGCAGGCATATTTTTTTTAGCTAAAAAAAACAAGCTTGTTATCGCAGAAAACAAAGAGGAATATGAAAGAGAAGAGTTTGTAAAAAACAGGCTCCAGTATGAATTTGATATTTTGAAAAGTCCCGCTACCGGCCAAATCCCAAAGAATATTTTTAAAAAGGAAATTGAATTTGCCAGGTCATTGCCGGTTAAAGACGCAAGAGGGTCGGGGCTTTTTACCCCGCAAAATCTTAATACATACAGTTTAGCGGGGCCAGATAATATTGGCGGAAGAACACGTGCGTTTGCGATTGACAAGAGATATGGCACGGGGACTAATAATGTAATTCTTTCAGGAAGTGTGAGTGGTGGAATATTCCGCACAACTGACGGCGGAGTTACGTGGACCAAAGTAACACCTCAGACAGATATACATAATGTAACATCTATCGCCCAGGATCCTCGCCCCGGGTTCCAGGATACCTGGTATGCAGGTGGCGGTGAGTCGCTGGGGAATTCTGCAACAGACATTGGTGCATTTTATTTTGGCTTCGGAATTTTAAAATCTACCGACAATGGCCTTACCTGGACGCAGCTTACACTTAATGTAACCGACATAAATGGAGGTGCCCTTGCCCCCGGCACACTTGAAACTTTTGATAATGTTTTTGACATTGTACACAAAATAATCGTGAGCCCGGCTAATGGAAATGTATATATAGCAGGTCATAGAAGGCTTGTGAGATCAACGGATGGCGGCGCCAGCTTTAGGGTCGTGTTTGGAGGAAGCGTTCCGGCCACGTCAGATGCGGGGCAAATGGATATTGTTAGTAATAACTCGGGCAAATTGTACCTCGCTGTTAGTGGAGGCAACCCGGATATAACTCTTCGTGGTATATGGACCTCGGCCTCGGGCGATGCCAATACATGGGCCAGGATAGCAGGTGGCCAAACATTGGGAGTTGATTCACTGCCCGGCTGGAGGGCAAATTCTTATGATACTGCGGGGCCCAAAAGAATCATCCTTGCACTGGCGCCATCAAACCAAAACCTTTTGTTTGCCTTTTACCAAAACGGACTTGGGCAGGAAAATAAAAACGGAGCGCATCCCGAAGCGGACCTTTTCAAGATAAATCTTTCTCCAAATACTTCAACCAATCTATCAGCCAATATGCCTGACTTTCCGGGCCAGCTCGATGGCATCGATCCGATTGCGTTGCAGGGAGGCTATGATATGGCAATCGCTATTAAGCCAGATGACCCTAATGTAATATTCGTAGGTGGGACTAATCTATACAGGTCAACTGATGGGTTTACCACAAACACGAAAACACAGTGGATAGGCGGCTATCGCAATCAAAATCCCATAACTGCTGAAACCTATCCGAATAGCCATGCAGATATCCATGGATTGTTTTTTGATCCTACCAATCCAAATACTGCATTTACTATTAATGATGGTGGCATACAAAAAACAGATAGCATTATGGCAAACAAATCGACGGATCCGGTTCCCTGGACTATGGTGAGCAAATACCAAACGTTGCAATACAATTTTGTGGCGATTGATCCCGGAGCCGGTCAAAATAATTTTTTTGGGGGAGCACAGGATAATGGTTGTTACTTCAGGGTTGATGGAATTGCCAAACCTAATGACCAATTCAAAATAAGCGGAGGTGACGGTGCATCTGTGTCTATTGCTTCGGTTACAGACAATGCGTTTACGGTATATTTTTCATCGCAATTTGGAAACCTTACAAGGGACATCACTAATGACTTTGTATCCATTACACCCTCCGGCCTTACCGCGAACCCCGATGGCGGCTTCGGAGATTTTGTAACCTATTTTAAAAGTGATTTCGATAATCCACAGGATCTTTATTATGTAAATTTTAACCGCCTTTTTAGAACGAACAAAGCCTCAACAGTAACTTCTGCAGGCTGGGAAGAACTTAAAGGTGTTGCGACCGCAGTTAATTCCCCGAAGCCTTCCGGCACCGATGTTTCCATTCGCGCCCTGGAACTAAGCCGGGGACCATACACAGTGGATCATGTGTTGTATATAGGAACATCTGACGGGCATCTTTATCGCCTGAATGATCCGGAAAACGCCACGTTAACCGCAGTACCGTTGGATATTACGCCCACGGGCTTAAACGGTAACATTTCTGATATTGCTGTAAATCCAAATAATGACAATGAAGTGCTGCTGACCGTTTCAAATTACGGCACCACCAACATCTTTTACTCCACAAACGGAAAGAGTGCAATACCGACCTGGAAGAATGCAGAAGGGAACTTAACACTTCCATCAATAAGAAGTTGTATGATAGTGGTAAAAAAAGATGCAACTGGAAAACCCGCTACCGAATATTATGTGGGAACATCAGTTGGATTATATAGTACAACAAACATCAACACATCATCAGTAAACTGGGAACGCGAAGGAGATAATGTATTAGGAATGGCACTGACGACTTCTCTTGATTACCGTCCACAAGACAACACATTGCTTGTGGGCACACATGGAAACGGAATGTTTTATACCAATACCGGAACCACTAATTACAATCCTAATTCGGGAACAACTGATCCCAATTTGCCACCGGATACGTTTATTCAATTTATCTACCCGGGATTTACGAGGGGCAATGTCAATATTGTAAAGGGTAACCTTTTAAATGTAAATACAATGTCCGTAGTCATATACAACATGTCCGGCCAGTTAGTTTATTCAATTAACACCAGCTACCAAACCAGCATAATTGATGTTAAACGGTTTCCGGCGGGAGGGTACGTTCTTAAAATTGTAAGCGACAATGGCCAATATAAATTTATTAAAAGGTTTATTAAATACTAACAGGGTATAATTTATCCTTTGCAAAAGAAAACTATGAAAATAGTTACCGGTTTATTTGTGGCAACTATTTTTACGGCGCTATCCGGTTGCTCTCAAACCAGAAAAATAGAAAATGGCTATGCTTATTCCCGAACTATTTTAGGCGGTATAAAACCAAAAGTAAGTGTAGCGGAAGATGGCACCGTTATTCAAAAAAGTAAAGAGCCGGGTGTGGAATACCTCATTTATCTTTCGACCAAACATTCTTCATTTTTGCAGGTACAGAACGCCTGGATAAAAGGCAAAAAATACAATGCCCATGCAGAAGCCGTGAATGAACTGCCTGCTATCATTAAGAAGGATACATTATTTATTCCTGAAAAATATTATACCTGGAAAGTAATTGTCGGCAAAAAAATGCCATCTGATAACACTTCGGAAAAGCTAAAAGAAACTGGGGAGATAGTTATTGGCTTTTTATCAAAAGGCAGCCAGCATTATTTTGCAATTGCAAAAATTAAGGATCTCGAACCCCTGAGATTGGAATAATTTATCAAACAAGTATCATTTACCACACAATTCCCGATTAAATTCAGGCGTATGTTTGCTTAATGCAAAAAGAAAAAATTAAGACCCAATCAAATAATTTATTTGACGTAATCATAATTGGCGGTGGCCCTGCAGGGTTAAATGCAGCAGTTGTATTAGGGAGATGCAATCGTAAGGTATTATTATTTGATCATGGAAAGCAACGAAACAGGTACTCACATGGAATGCACAATTACCTTACACGTGATGACATTACTCCAACGAAGTTTTTACAAATAAGTAAAAATGAATTAAGAAAATACGGAGTAAAAGTGTTGAGAGCGGAAGTGAAACATGCAAAAAAAGATGAAGATGGAAATTTTGTAATAATGGATCTAAAAGAAAAAACCTATTATTCTAAAAAACTTATTCTTGCCACAGGCTTAACGGATAACCTGCCCGAAATAAAAGGCATTAATAAATTCTACGGCAAATCTATTTATCATTGTCCATATTGCGACGGTTGGGAAAATAACCACAAAACAATAGGCGTATATTCTAAGAGCAGGAATGGGGTGGATGTAGCTCTTACCCTCACAGCATGGAGTTCAACAATTACTTTGTATACGGATGGCAAAAAGTATTTAACAAAAAAAGATAAAGATCTATTAGCCAAAAAAAGCATCAATGTAATCAATGAACCTATAGATTCTTTCGAAGGCAAAGGGTCTGAACTCAAAAATATTGTTTTCGCAAATGGTGATAAATCATTCTGCGAAGCGCTTTTTTTCTCCAACGGATACAGCGTGCAATGCCATCTTGTAGAAAGCCTCGGATGCAAAGTCAATGAAAATAATATTGCAATAACCAATAAGTCACAACAAACAAATATTACCGGATTGTATGCCGCAGGCGACATTTCAAAGGATGTCCATTTTGTAGTGGTTGCAGCCGCTGAAGGCGCGAAGGCGGCCGTTTATATAAATAAAGAATTGATGGAGGAAGAAATCAAATTTTAGTTTCATCTACTTGTACACTCTTACGTAATCCACTTCCATGCTATCATTGGTAAAAGCCGGATCAACGGCGCCGGCAAAATCTCCTCCGATTGCTACATTCATGATTAAAAAGAAATCATGGTTGAACGGAATGCTACTGG
>JBDTUZ010000008.1:0-129499 GCA_040007435.1 Ginsengibacter sp.
ATAGCCACCACGTACCTGGTGAAAGGCCGCCATACGCTTTTTTGTATAAGGAAATTGTATTGCTGATCATACAGAAGCAAATATAATGGGCTGCGGAATATCAGGCGTAAGATGCCAGGTATGAATTGCGGCTTATGAGTTTGATGAGTTATGACTGATCAGCTGGGAGTACGCGGAGCTAGGTTGCTGAAGCGGACAGACACCTTTAAAAATTTCAATCAAAGTACCGTCATTAAAATTCTTTACTTAATTGCCTGTAATATAACGGGAGCAAGTAATTCGCTCCATTTTTTATATTGGCTTCCTGACGGATGCAGCCCGTCAATGGCAATTAACGACGGATCATTTTTGGCTTCCCGGGAAATGGAAGTTATATCGAGATAGTGAATACCTGCATTTAAGGCTATGGTTTTATTCGCCGCATTGAAGTCGTCAATTTCTTTGACGATCTCATCGGTATCACGGCCGTTTGCAAAAGGGGTAACACTATAATCCGGAATAGAAAGTACAATTACATGCTCCTTGTTATTACCGGCATACAAAATAGACCTGTTCAACAAATCAGTAAACTCCGTTTTATATTCATCTAAAGATCTTCCCTGGTATTGATTGTTTACACCAATAAGCAGGGTAACAATTGAGTAGTTATTTTGAGGCGGATTTAAATTTAAAGCATTTAGCAGGTCGAGAGTAGTCCATCCATTTACGGCGAAAATTTCAGGAGTACCAATATTTATACTTTGTTGCTTTAATAATTGTGTTGTTTGTAAAGGAAAACTTTCAGTGGCGGAAACAGCTGAACCAACGGTGTAGGAATCTCCAAGCGCAAGATATGCCTTGCGGGTTGTGTCAGCAATATTCGGGATGGCAGCCGTGTCCATGGGTGGATGAAAACTACTTTCGTTTTTTTAGCACACGATATTACCGATAAAAAAATAATTGAAGAAAGCAGAACGTGTTTCATAATCCTATCGAAGTTATATGATTTAAGAAAAGAAAGAATTATAAGATGTCTCCGCATTCAATAAAAAAATGGTAGGCAAAGTAACAAGCCTGCTTATTGATATACCATATAATTTTAACGGAACATAACCCATACCGCCTTTTATAAACAAATTTTATATACTAAGTTTATAGAGCTAATTAAATTTAATTGTACCGTCTTTGCATTACACTATTCCATTTACTGCTCCTTTTTTCAATTAGGATGACTGCCCAGCAGCAGAATTATGTATTTCAACACCTCACTACAAAAGATGGGCTTGCATCTGATATTGTAAACTGGATCTTCCAGGATTCAAAGGGATTTTATTGGATAGGTGGCAATTATGGTGTAGATAGATTTGATGGAAAAAACTTTTATAAAATAAAATCCGCTACTGAAGATGAAAAAAGCCATTATTTATTATGGCCTAAAATTAATCCGGTTGAAGATAAAAAAGGAAATGTTTGGACATATTTCGAGGGTACTATTTATGTTTTTCAGCCTTTAGGAAAAGTTGATACAATTAAAATAAAAGATGACCCATCTAATACTTCACCGAGTAATATCATAAATTTTTGCATGGACAATGAAAGCAACGTATGGATTTGCACAGTGCTTAATTTTTATAAATATGATAACTACCACAAAGAATGTATTTTATGGTTGCCTTTGCCACCATCGGTTAATTGGATAACCAATACAATTTATGACGATAATAAAAAAGGTGTCTGGATAGCAATAAATGATGATATTCTGTTTATAAATATCAAAAACAAAAGGATAAGTAAACCTTTCTTTAATAATTACTTGGAAAAAAATGATGTACCTAAAGAGATTTATATTGAGCCAATCTGGATGGATAGCAAGCAAAATTTATGGTTCGGGGCTTTTAATGGCTTGCTCTATAAGTACAATACTATCACTTACAAAAAAGAAGTATATAATTTATTCAATAGAGATAATAAAAGCAATAGAATGGGTAGCAAAACTATACCTGCTTATTTTGTTGAAGATAAACACAAGCACATTTGGATAGGCTGTTACGGAGGAGGTTTATATTGTTACGATGAACAAACTGGTTCAACTAATGCTGTTGGTATAAATAGCAAATCGAATTACTCACTGGATTATAACTATAGTATAAATACTTTATACATTGATAATGAAGAAAATATTTGGGTTGGTACCGATAAAGGGACAAGTATCTTCAACCCTGCTTTTCAGCAATTTACGACTGTTGATGAAAATAACACGGTGACCACTTTTCCAAAAATAGGCGTAACAAAAATATATGAAACCAGGACAGGAAATGTTTTGGTAGGAACCAGGGGGAAAGGATGGGTTATCTACGATACAAATTTCATACTGAAAAAACATATTTATGCTGGTGACTCCTTACCACGTAATTGGGATTATAGAAAAAATATAGTCACGTGTTTTACCGAAGATCATAAAGGAAAAATATGGATCGGGTACCAACATGGATTGGTTGGCATTTTCAACCCTGTTAATAAACATGTTCGATACATTGATGTACCTGAGTTTAATGATAAACCAATAACGGATGTTGACTGTGATGCAAAAGGGAATATTTGGTTTGGATTATATTCTGGATTTTTAGGAAAATGGGATGTAATTCAACATAAATTTTTTGTCTATAAAGATTTGTATCAATTCGTAAATGAAAGAACGGATTTTATAAATGATATTTTAATTAATAGGCGGGATGAAATATGGGTGGCAACTTTTGCTCACAGCTTTTACCGCTTTGATCCTTTATCGGGAAAGATCATGGAACGGTTTACCAGTAAAAAAACGAACTCGGTTGATGATAATAATGTAACTGCCTTAACTCAAATTAATGATTCTGTTTTAGGTGTCGCCAGCGGTTATAAGGGGTTTCAATTATTTAATCAAAAACAAAAAACTTTTGTATCATTTAATGCAAAAAATGGGTTACTGAATAATGAAATTTATGGATTAACAAAAGATAGACAAAATAATTTGTGGATTTCTTCTGCCAATGGATTGTTCCGGATGAATGCAAAAGATAATAAAGTGGTTTTATTTGATGAAGAAGACGGACTATTGAATAAGCAATTTCTTGGAAATATAACCATATTGCATGATGGAAGAATGGCAATTCCAACCACTACTGGTTTTGTGTATTTTTCTCCTGCCAAGGTCAAAACATTTCCAGCGCCCCCTGATGTGCAGATTGCCAGCTTTAAGGTAGTTGATCGGTCACTTTCTGTAGACTCTATATTATCCCGCAAGAAAGAAATTCAATTAGAACACACTCAAAATTTTCTCACTATCGGTTTTGTTTCCATTAGTTTTTTAGGCAGAAACACTACGCAATATTATTATCAGTTACAAGGGATTGATAAAAAATGGATAGCCGCAGGCACACAACGTTTTGCCAATTATACAAATTTATCTCCGGGTCATTACATCTTCAAGGTAAAATGCGAAAACCGGAATGGCATTCCTTCAAAAAATATTACGGAGATAAGTATTTATATTAGCCCGCCCTGGTGGCTGACCTGGTGGTCTTTTACGCTGTATATATTGATAGGCGGCACTTTGATATATATCGTATACCGCAGTCATATCCGGCAGTTAGAAAGCAAACAGGCAGCGCAAATTAAAATAATGGTGGCCACCCAGGAAGAAGAGCGTGAACGCATTTCACGAGACCTACACGATGATATCGGCACCAAGCTTTCCGCATTAAAGCTGTTTTTATCTTCGCTGAATGAAAAGGCCTCCGCTACGGGCAATGCAGAGATCAGTTCCCTTGCAGAAAGCTCTGAACAATTTATTAAAGAAGCCATGCAGGATGTACGCCAATTATTATTAAATTTAAGTCCGACTGTTCTCGAAGAGTTTGGATATACTACAGCAGTGGAAGGGTTGGTGAATAAGATCAATGAAACAAAGCAAATCCATTTTAGCCTTGTGGTATTTGGGATGGCACAGAGAATGCAAAAAGAATATGAAATGGCTTTATACCGCATTACGCAGGAATTGATCAATAATGTATTGAAACATGCCGAAGCAAAAAATGTTTCGTTACAGATAGGTCAGCGGGATGAAAAAATAATTCTGATGATGGAGGATGATGGGAAAGGTTTTGATGTGAATGCACACAAAGAAGGTTATGGATTACATAATTTAGACGCACGTACCAACCTCATGCAGGGAGCCATGACTATTGATTCGCAACCCGGTAAGGGAACCAGTGTGCTTATTGAAATACCTTATAATTTCAATGAAACATGAACCGATATCAATCACCCATAAATTTATTAATTGCCGATGACCATCAGCTCATCACAGACGGACTTTCGAAGATTTTGGAAGATGAAAAAATGATCGGTGAACTTCATACGGCCAAAAATGGAAAAGAAGCAGTAGATAAAGTATTGGCAGAAGATATTGATTGTGTTATCATGGATATTAACATGCCGGTGCTAAATGGGCTGGAGGCTACTAAGCTTATTAAAAAAGAAAAACCGCACATAAAAGTAATCGTGGTAAGTATGAATTGCGATGCATCCATTGTAAATAAAATGCTCAAGGCAGGAGCGGATGCATTTATTAACAAGGATACGGGTAAGAGTGAATTGTTGAAAGCTATTGAGAAAGTTATGTCAGATGAAAAATATATCAGCCCTGAAATTTCAAACAATTTATTTATTCACCTTACGGACAGGAATGTTATTAATACAGAAAATGAAAAACATCTTACTCCCAGGGAAATTGAAATCATCCATTATATAGCAGAAGGACTTACCAACCATGAAATAGCCGCAAAACTTTTTCTCAGTACCGTTACTGTTGATACACATCGAAAAAATATGCTCGCCAAGCTGCATTTAAAAAACACTGCGTCTCTTGTCAAGTACGCAGCAGAGCATATGCTGCTGTAAAACTTTTAACTTCTTACACTTTAATTATTTTTCTACACTAAAAGGTGTATATGAAAAATACACTAAATGGTGGATTGCAGTTGGTATGAATGTGTTCCAATTTTGTGGTAAAGTTTATATGTTTAGGAGTTACCTGAAAATTCATAAGAGTAAGGCGTAATGCTGAATGCGTAATTGTAAGCAAATGTTTAAAACAAAAATATGTCAGTTCCATTTCCAATGCCGCTCCGACCAGATAAGATTCCAACCCTTATTGACGATAGGGCAGAGATACGATTAATAGAGGATAAACGCCGAACTCTGCGCGGGGTGCTCGGTAAAGCTGTTTCAAGCGTAGACTATACGAAAAGTCGATCATTCTTTTTCCAAAATTTTGAACATGGCTGCATTATAGGTACAAAAGTTGATGCAGCACATATTTTTGAAATTCATGGAGCTATTTATGGAAAATGGAATGAAATGGGACGTGAAGGCTATGGCTTGCCAATAACGGATGAATTGACTACACCTGACGGGGTAGGCAAGTTCAACCATTTTAATAACAATACTGCGTCAATTTATTGGCACCCAGACACTGGTGCTCATGCTATTTATGGCGCAATAAGGAAATTTTGGTCTGAAATTGGTTGGGAAAGATCTTCTTTAGGGTATCCAATTTCGGATGAAATGACTGCGCCTGACTCCATTGGCCGCATAAACTATTTTCAACGGGAAGCTATTTATTGCTCTTCTAGAGGCACTATCATAGTAAATGACGTGAAAACGTTTGAAGCAATGATTGTATTTTCTGATGGGACGGCATTAGGTGGATATGCAAAAGTCGTTGTAAATAAAAATGGAGATTGTACTTTTAGCGGACATCTTCATGATAGTGGGTTTGATCCTTACAGTTTCACAGTTATGGGTGTAATTATGACGCCATCGGGCATAGGTTACACTTTAGTTTATAGTGGACATACCGAAGGTACATCATCTAATTTTTTTGGATCTCCAAACAGAGATAACGACTGGTTTGTAGGAGTTAATAAACCTGAAATTCGTGATAATTGGGTACAAATAAACATGGCAGTTTGTGAATTTAAAACCACTGCACAAGACAATTTTGCATCCAATGTGCAAGATACACTTAACGATATAGCAAAGGATGCTGTTAAAGCCTTTGCCGCAGCTGGCGTAAAAGGATTAATAGCTTTGATTTGAGGTTAGCCTTTTGTGGTAATGTAAAGTTTATTAGGACTGCTATAAAATTTTAGGACTGCTTTAGAATTCGAAATTTTCCCCAAGGAAGAGCTTTCAAATGTTATAAATATTAGCCAAAATTATTTATGCGTTCGTAAATCCCGGCTACCAAAAGTGTAATTGTAAAATACACTAATGATGTAGTGTGCGGCATACTTATAGTTCAACTTTGATTGGCTTTTTTGACACCCTGTTTTATCGTCACATTTATTTGCTTGTTATGGAATTCAAACATGAAGAACTCGTTGAACGTGAAATAGAGATAGGTCGGTATTTATCACGGGGTTTCTCTTTAAAGATGATTACAGAAAAAACTGCTTTAAGTAAAAAACATCTCGCAGCACATATCCGGAACATGATGGAAAAACTGAAAGTGCAGGATCTCGACGCTTTAATTAAAATGTTGGAGACAATGAGTCTATAAGTATATACTCTTCCTTCTCCGAATTGGCTACACGCTCAATAAAAGCGTGAGTCTAGTATTGAGGTATAAGGGGAAAAATTTCTGCATATAGGTTTGGGAAGAATTGAAAAAGCCTCGAAACATCTGAAGTCTTGTGGCCGACCCTGCATATTAAGTTACCCTATATTTTATTAACAATAAATTTTTCAACTATCAATGGTGATGGATTAATAATCTTAAAACAATTACAATGAAAGCAAATCATTTACTTCTTGTGCCTGTAATGCTAATGCTTACAGCCGCAACATCTTTTGCGCAGGATGCAACTAATAAACGCCTTTCGACAAAAGATGATATTCCTTTCGGCAAAAAATTGCCTGCACCTGAGCTCACAACTCCTGCGGATATATCTTATTCACCAATGATTACTGTGACCAAAGCCGTTTTATCGCCGGACGTGAGTATTCGCAATGCAAATGCCGTCAGAAAAGGCCCTGACGATTTCAGGCAACTATTACAGGAGAGGAGAAAAAAGCAAACTCCTCTTTTTCAAAATGCAACGCCTAACAAAGGAAAAGAAAATGAAATTAATACTAATTCAAATTTTCACCTCCTGAAGGATATTGATGCACTCGCAGAAAGCTATCCGCGAAATTTCACAAGCTATCATTTAGATCTTTATGATAACACCCGTAACGATTCTGTCTCTTATGCCGTTCTCAATGATGTAATTTATTTTGTTGCTGATGATGGGATTCACGGAAGTGAGCTCTGGCGGAGCGATGGCACGAGCGCACGAACTTTCATGGTAAAAGATCTTGAACCAGGACTTGTATCCAGTTTAATATTTAATATTACTGCGGTAAACGGAAAAATATATTTTACCGCTTATTCATCAACTTATGGTAATGGGGCGTGGGTATCAGATGGAACAGAGAGCGGAACGCAATTACTTGCCGGCGTAGGCGAATCAACAGAATTTTTTGCGATAGGTAAAAAGGTCTATTTTATTGCAGATGGGTTTGATTATTGGAGTTCAATCTGGGAAACTGATGGAACCATCGCCGGTACTAAACAGGTAATAGACCTCGCGGGTGTAGGCAGCGGGGGCCAACAAATTATTCAACCAACACTGGTAAACGGAACGTTGTTTTTTATATTTTTAAGCTACGAAACTCTTGCCTGGCAGGTCTATAGAAGCGATCTTACCGATGCAGGCACGTATCATGTTGGACCAGACTTCCCCGCTCTTGATCCTATAACAGGTGAATTAACAAATTACACCCCGGCACAATTAACCAATTATAAGGACAAACTATATTTTTCGGCAAACGATGGTACTGGTCGCAAACTATGGGTATCTGACGGTACCGATGCAGGTACCAAGCTTGTGCCAGGCAATCACAATGTTATAATTGACGCCGATTATACCGGAACAAATTTTCCAATTGTAAATAATATTTTATGCGTACCGGGTGAGGAAGCAACCAAAGGAAATGGTCTATATAAATATGATGCGATAGGTGGAGCAGGGCTTGTAAAGATTAAAGATTTTGCTCCTGTTGGTGATACTGCCTTTATTGTACCCAGGGAAATGCAGGTGGTAAATAATACGCTTTATTTTAAAGTCATTAATTACAATGGTGGTATTCATGATGAACTATGGACCTCAAAAGGAACAAAAGCATCAACGAATCTTATATATAAATTACTACCAGGCGAAACAATAAAGAATTTGTATAACGCAAATGGCATTTGCTATTTCGTGAAACGGGATAAAGTTTTCGGATCTGAATTATGGCGAATTTTTGAAACTCAGTATGGCACATTCCCAAAATTGGTAAGTGATATTTTCAAAGGATCCACAAGTTCTTACCCCGCTTATCTTACTGCATTCCGCGGGAAATTAATCTTTAGTGCTGTTGATGCTAAAAAAGGAGATGAGCTTTTTATAACAAATGCTTCTTACTCTGGTGCCGGAGCAACTCTCGTAAAAGATATCAATACCTTTTCCACTTCCAGTTCCAATGCAGGCTTTGATTTCTATAATTACCTGGGATATGTCGGTATGGCCGCAATTGGAAATGATGTGATATTTAATGCCTATGAAAGAATGTATGGTTATGAATTATATAAGTCTGATGGAAGTACCGAAGGAACTGCGCTTTTAAATGATGTGATACCCGGAGAGGCAGGATTTAATGTGAGTCTTATTTCATCAAAAAATAATGCTGTCTTTTTCAGTGCCGTTGGGGACAATAGCAACTCCATATACAGAACAAATGGCACAAAAAATGGCCTCCGCAAGATGACTCCTGAATATGGCTTTATACAAAGTTTTACGGTAACAGATAATGAACTTATATTTTATGTCATCTATAACTCCAACACTTCAACTTATGAACTATGGCGTACAGATGGCACAGCCCCCGGAACCGTTTTACTGTCATCAACACTTTACTACAGACATTATCTTAATTCAATTGGCAATACTGCCTTTTTTGTAGCGGGAGATGCTGTGACTGGCTATGAATTATGGAAGAGTGATGGAAGTATTGCAGGCACTGTTTTAGTAAAAGATATCAATCCGGGCATTGGAAATTCTGTGCCGGGAGGAATGTTTGTATATAAAAATGAAGTTTACTTCGCCGCTTATGATGGCACAAGTTCTAATACTTCGTTTTGGAAATCTAATGGAACAGCGGCCGGCACCATTAAACTCAAAGATATAGACCCGTGGTGGGGCAACACGGTAGCCCTTACCAAACGTTACTTTTGCGTGTCAAATAACATACTATACTTTAGTGCACTTGATTATTCTACAACAGATGGCACCGTGTTCTGGAAGACAGACGGCACTCCTGGAGGTACGCAACCTATAAAAGATATCAATCCTACTGATGGCACCGTAACACAGGGTCCATATTATTTAACTGACGTAAATGGAACATTATTTTTTACCGCTGACGATGGCGTGCATGGAAGAGAACTTTGGAAAAGTGATGGTACGGCAAATGGTACCCAACTTGTAAGTGATATTAACCCGGGAAATGGAGGGAGCATTATGTCTGGTCTTACAAGTTTTGCAGGAAAATTATTTTTTCAGAACGCAGTGAATTCCAGGTATTACCTGTGGACTTCTGATGGCACACTTGGTGGTACGCATGCGGTTGAAGATCCAGGTATCGTAAATGTTGGGATTGCAGCAATTTTTGCGACTACTAACAAATTGTTTTTATCAGGCAATAACCAACAGTATGGTACCGAATTGTATGCGGGAACAGTTGAAAATGAAACAGAAAAATTTGTATGGTCAAAACCCGTAAATGAGCAAAAGACAGTGATGCATTTTAATGCTATCATTTATCCTAATCCAGTTACAGCAAATGCAAAATTGCAAATAACAGGTAATACAAAAAATGTATTTATTTCTATTACAGATATAAGTGGAAGAAAACTATGGGAAAGTAATAGTGGCAATACAATGTTTGTGACCTTGCCTACAGCAAAATTTGCGGCAGGAACCTACGTCGTAACAATAAAAAGCGATATAGGAAACAAAACGATTAAGCTGATAAAACAATAAAGTCTAAATCAAGTCCAGATTATAATAAACTTCCCGGGATTAATAAGTCCCGGGAAGTTTATCGTTAAGTTTTTAAAAAGAAATATTACATATCCTTATACAAAATCTCGTAATATTCATTTGCCATCCTGTTGCTATCAAACTGTACCTGTACATCACGCATACCATTCTTTACAATTTGCCTCCATGTATCGTAATCATCATAATAAAGCGGAAGGATTTCTTTCTCCAGTATTTCGTATAATTTATTGAGATCGTAATTGTCCTGCTCCTCGATGTGCATATTCATATAATCTGCGGGAGGTACTACAAATCCGTTATTACCATTATTGATAAATTCACATATCCAGCCATCGTTAGTGCTCAGGTTTACAGCACCATTCATTGCGGCCGTCATGCCGCTTGTACCGCTTGCCTCCCTGGGTACTCTTGGATTATTAAGCCATACATCCGCTGCCTGTTTTAAATTCCTGCTGAGGGTAAGTTCATAGCCGGTGCATACGGCCACATTGTTATATTGTTTACTTAAATGCACCAGGTGATTAAAATCACTAATCGCCGGAAAGTCCAACGGGTAAGGCTTACCCGCCCATATTATCTGAACGGGATACTTTGGATTATTTAATAGCGCTTCAAAACGATTGTGATCTCTTGTTATTAATTCTGCTCTTTTATAACCCGCAAATCTTCTCGCCCATACTATAGTAAGAACATTTGGACTCATAATCTTTCCTGTCTGATCTGCTACTATTTCCAATGCATTTTTCTTAATATTTCTCTTTCTTTCGTCAAACCAAACATCGTTATATTCTTCTTTTGCCCTATACAATTCTTTATCGGCCCAGTACTGCCAGTTCTGTGCATTTGTTATTGATTTTATCTCGCAGATGTCTTCATACTTACCCCACATTTGCCGGCTCACCTCACCATGAAGCTGCGAGACACCATTAGCCAAATGTGCAAATCGTAATGCGGCAAGCGAATGATTAAAAAGATCGTCGGTCATACCGGTAAGAAACCGTACTTCATCGAGATTAACACCACAGAAATAACTCATTTTTTCACAAAGAAAAATGTCATGTTTTTCATTGCCGGCCTCTTCGGGGGTATGCGTTGTAAACACGAGCCTTTTCTTTACTTCTTCCTTTTTATTGCCGAACTTTTTATACAAGTAAAAAACGGAGCTCACAGCATGCGCTTCATTCAGGTGATACAAAGTTGGGTTAAAATTTATTTCATCCATAAGCTTTGCACCACCTATGCCCAATAAAATAAACTGGGCAATTTTTGTCGCGGCATTACCATCATAAAGTCGGTTACAAATAGTACGGGATACAAAATCATTCTCCGGTAAATCTGTGGTAAGAAGAAAAAGAGGAGCAGTATTAAAAGTTTTAGGATTCAGGTACAGAGCCTTCACCCATACCGGATGATCATGAATATTTATTTGAAATAAAATTCCCGTGTCTTCGAGGAAATTATAAATCTTTTCAATCCATACAACTTTAAGGGTCTGATCGGCATTACGTGCCTGGTCGTAGTAGCCCTCCTTCCACAAAATACCAATACCCACCAGGTTTTGTCTTAATTCAAATGCACTTCGTAAGTGCGAACCCGATAGGAAACCGAGCCCTCCGCTATATATCTTTAGAGGCTGATGAATGGCAAACTCCATTGAGAAGTAAGCAACTTTTTTGGAATAGCGATGATCAACTTCATAAGGAACACTATAATTTTTAAAACTCATAATTTATGCTTGGCGAATTTAATGAGGGCGCAATATAAAAGTAAATTTAGAAAATCGGGCGTTTAATAGCTTTGAAGTGTCAATTTTACACACATTTTATTCCATTCAATATGATTTTCGTGCTATGTAATTCTGATAAATCTGATAAAATATATCTACGCCAGCACATGACGCTGATCTTTACGATTCAATTATCTTAAAAAGCAACCCGCTAATTAAAGATGACTATTGTAATAGTTAATCTACAAAAAGAAATTTATTTTTCTACAACCGGCCTTTCTTTTAATTTTTCTATTTCACCTGCAATTTTTTCATTCCATTGCTGTTGCTTTGCAGTGTCGATACTGTGCATCGTTTCCCTGTCATACTGTTGTTGCACATCAGAATTTTCTTTATATGCTTTTTCAAAAAGGGAAGTAAGCAATGAGTTATAATTATCCTTTGTAAACTTTGCTTTTGCCAGTTCTGCTACCAGTTTTTCTGCTCCCATTCTTGTAATATCGAAATGGTGCTGCTCGTGCAGCAAATGATAATCCGAATTTATTTGCGGTTTTTTCCAGGAGTCATTTTTTATGAAGAAAGTATATACCTGTATGTCGAGATAAATATTCCTGCCATCAGAATTCATTTTTGAATCGAATGCAAAACCAGAAGCTGTAACTGCACCACCAAAATGATTTTCATCTGGCTTACCTTTAAAATCGCTCCAGGTAAGTTGCCGGTTAAAGTCATAATAAATAGTATCGCTTTTAGAATTTGCTTTCTTCTTTTCTATAGAAGCATGTACAATTACTTTTTGTGGAAAGCATTTAAAGGAAACAACCATTAAAGAAAATAAGAAAAACAATAGTTTCATACCGGAATAAATACTTAACAAAAATGCACAATGGATTTAATATAAAAAGTTAATGCCTGGGTTTCCAGTGAAATAATAAGCACACAAAGGTCTCCCTAACTATACCTTTTACCTTGTCCGTATATTATTTTTTAACAAAAGAGTGAGCACTCGCGGCTATAGCCTCCATTGATTGAAAGTTCATACACTTAAAATGGCCGAGCGGACATTTGTCATATCCCATCTTGCTACAGGGCCGGCACCATAATTTATTTACCTGGAAGTTTTCGTAAAGAGTCTGGTAAGGATACATACCAAAAGAAGGAACTGTATTTCCCCAAACAGAAAGCGTGTTTTTTTTGAAAGCGGCTGCGATGTGCATCAGCCCTGTATCGTGGCTTATCACCATTTTGGAGCGCCTCAATAAATCTGCCGATTCGTTCAATTTAAATTTACCACAGGCATTATAAATTTTAACCGGATCAACTTCAGAAATCTCGAGTCCGTTATAATAATCTTCATTTCCTCCTAATAAAATTATAGGATATTCAATCATGCGGCACAACTCTGTCAATTTATTTTTAGGAAGTTTCTTCGTGTTATGCGCAGCGCCTATTACAATAGCAATATATCCCTGCGAATGAGAAAAAGGAATATCGTCATCTTTTACCAAATCATTTTGAGGAATAAAATATTCCAGCCCCAATCCATCATTAACCACACCTAAAGATTCTACAGTTTCCATGTACCTGTCAACGATATGCTTATGAGGCATCAGGTTAATCTTGAAATTAGTATATATCCATTTTTGCTTATTAAGTTTTTTAAAAAAATGAATTGGTATCTTTTTAAAGGCTCTCTTTATTTGAAGCGTTCTCAAGTTATGATGAAGATCAATGATGTGATCAAAATTTTCATGTTGTAATTCTTCTATAGTTTCTTTGAGATTATTTTTAAGAAAATGTACTTTAGCCACATTTGGATTTGATTCAACAATACCGGCAAAATTCTTTTTTGTGAGATAGTGAATTTCACTATCGGGATATTTTTTTTTAAGGCAGCGAATAACAGGAGTGGTCAAAACAATATCGCCTATAGAAGAAAACCGGATGATGAGGAATTTCATTTTTTATAACATGAATTTTTTGAGGCAGGAATTAACCACTAAACTAATAAACCAATTATACTTCCACATAATTAAGTTCCTTATGAAAAGTTTCCTCCGTATTTACGGCGGCGATAATTGTTATAATCATTATTATTACCCCCGTTAAAAGACCGCTTAATGTATAGGTAAAATAATGCTGAAGCCCATTGAATAATAAAAGCATTAATGGCAATGATCCCCGCACCATATTTGGTATGGTGGTAGCGGCGGTTGCCCGTAAATTGGTTCCGAATTGCTCGGCGCCCATTGTCACGAATATCGCCCAAAAGCCAGTTGCAAATCCAAGCCCTGATGCGATCCAGTAAAAATTTGCCAAACTGCTTTTTTCTGTTTGCATAAAATAAAGCGCCACCATGATAATAGTGATTGTATAAAAAACATACAACGTTTTTTTTCTGCTTTTAAGTAACTGGCTTAGCAGTCCGGCGAGCACGTCACCAATGGAAATAGCGATGTATGCATACATAGTGGCCTTACCTGGATTTACGTCTTCGGGTATGCCGAAATTTTTTGCAAATTTATTTGAGAACGCGATGAGTATTCCAATTACATACCAGGTAGGAAGCCCAATTAAAATACTAAAAAGGTATTTTTTAAAACGATTACCATTATTAAAAAACATCAAAAAATTTCCTTTGGAAATATTTTTTTCAAGAGATTTATACATGCCCGACTCGAAAATACTGATGCGCATAAAAAGCAGTAGAATACCTAATCCTCCCCCGATAAAATAGCACGTTCTCCAGTCATAATTCTGCGAAATAAAAAATGCTACAACCGCTCCCGTGAGACCAATGCCTGCGACAATCGATGTGCCTATGCCTCTTTGTTCCTTTTTCAAAAGTTCTGAAACCAAAGTAATACCGGCACCTAATTCGCCTGCTAATCCTACGCCTGCAATGAAACGTGCTATCGCGTATTGAGGCACCGTTTGCACAAATCCATTTGCAATGTTGGCGAGAGAATATAAAATGATGGATCCAAACAAAACGCTAAGCCGCCCCTTTTTATCACCTGCGACTCCCCAAATAATACCACCAATTAAAAGGCCTATCATCTGAATACCAATAATAAATTCTCCTTGTTTATCTATATCTGTAGCAGAAAGGCCCAACGAACGAAGGCTTGGAATTCTCACGATATTAAAAAGCAGCAGATCGTATATGTCAACAAAATAACCTAACGCTGCGACAATAACAGGGAGCGAAAAAATCGCAGTTTGTTTGTTGTTCATAAAAAAGTTGGACTTTTTAGCGGTTATCTCTCCTATACTTTAGTTGGTTCTTTTTTCTTACTGAATACTTTCCACAATACCGGAATGGTTGTTACAGCAATAATTCCTATAACAATTATTTCGAGATGCTCCTTAAGGTCAAAATTAAATTCGTTCCAGATAAGCTTTTGTAGAAAATGACCTCCAACAAGCATGCTGCCTACCCAAAGCATTGAACCGGTGACATTATAAAACACAAATTTCTTCCAGTCCATCCGTACGATGCCGGCAACTATTGGAGCGAAGGTGCGAACAAACGGTACAAATCTCCCTAATACGATAGCACCTCCTCCGTTTTTTTCGTAAAATTCATGTGCTTGTACCAAGTATCTTTTTTTGAATAAAAAAGTATCTTTTCTTTCAAATAAAAATGGCCCGCTTTTTTTCCCAAACCAGTACCCTACAAAGTTGCCTAAAATACCCGCTACAGAAATGAGTATCCATAAAATGCCGAGATCTACCCATTGGTTATCCGATTGAAATAGGGCAGCGCTCACAATCGGCTCGCTAAAAATTCCGGTAACAAAAAGCAATGCATCTCCGGGTAAAAAAAATCCAGCAAATAAACCGGTTTCTGCAAACACAATGAAAAGAATCATCCATAAACCTCCATGCTCAATATAAAACTGGGGATTTAGAAGATCCTTTATACTTATTCCTAAAATGTTCAACAGATCCACTTGAATTGATTTTACAGGGTTAAAAAAACTTCCAATTTTATAAAGAAACAACAAAGATTCATAAAAGAAAGAGAAATAATTATGATAAAGAAGTTGATTGGTAAAAATTATTGACAGCTTTTAAATATTAATCAGGCACGAAAGCAAGCGCCTTGTCGTTATCGAATTCGCCTTCCCAGCGGGCAATAACACAGCTTGCCAGCGTATTTCCAATCACATTTACCGAGGTGCGGGCCATATCCATTAGTTCATCAATACCTAATATTGCCATAACCGGCCATACTGGTAACCCGAAAGAAGAAACGGTTCCCAATAAAATAATTAAGGAAGCACGTGGCACCCCCGCGACTCCTTTGCTGGTAAGCATCAGGGTAAGTCCCATAATAATCTGCGTGCCTATGGGCATATCTATACCGGCGGCCTGCGCCACAAACACACTGGCGAGGGAAAGATATAATGTAGTTCCATCCAGGTTAAAAGTGTAGCCTGTTGGTATTACAAAAGACACTATCTTTTGAGGCACCCCAAATTTTTGCATATTCTCCATCGCAATAGGCAAAGCCGATTCCGAACTGGTAGTAGCGAATGCAATAGATACCGGCTCTGATACCGCTTTGATGAATTGCCGGATGGGAATCTTCATGAAGTAGGCCACTGAGGAAAGCACGACACTTAAGAAAACAAAAAGCGCCACATACAACGTGAGCAATAACTTCAAGAGTGATGCAAGAATGTCAAGGCCCAGGTGTCCCACCGTTACCGCGATAGCTGCACCTACACCAAACGGAGCAAAGTGCATTATAATGTTCGTAAACTTAAACATAGTTTCCGCAAGGCTCTCGGAGAACTGCAGCATTGGCTTTCGCTTCTGCTCCGAAACCATAGCCAGTCCAATACCGAAGATCACACTAAATACTACTATAGGTAAAACATCCCCGTTATACATCGACTTTACAATGTTCTCGGGGAAAATATGAAGCACCACATCCTGCCACGTTTGTGGCGTTGTTTCAGGCAATTCCTGGTGAAAGCCCGGTGGTATGTGAATGCCCACTCCTGCCTGTGAAATATTTATTGCGATGAGCCCTATCGCCAAAGCAACTGTTGTAACAACTTCAAAATATAATATGGATTTCCATCCCATTCTTCCTACCTGCTTTAAATCCGAATGGCCCGCAATTCCTACAACGAGTGTTGAAAATAAAATGGGGGCAATAATCGTCTTTACCATTCTCAAAAATATCTGGCTAAGCACTCTAAGGTTTTGAGCAAATAATGGATAGTCAAGTCCAACCTCAACACCTATAACCATACTTGTTAATATCCAGGTAGTAAGTGAACGTTTATAGATGGCAAAGAGCACCAGGGATGCGATGAAAACCCATCTCAAAATTCTTAGAAACACGGGAGAAATACTGTTGAAATTATAAACATCAATAAGATGAACAATTGCAGCTATCGTGAGAACAATAAAAACGAGGATACCACTTTTTCTTTTATTCATACGTGCAGTTAATATGAGATTTAGCCAAAACTAAGGAAATAGAAAGTAAAATAATTCCCGGCCAGCAATCATAATATTGTATAAAGTTTCTTTATTATGAATAAATCTTTTTATCCATTTTTTAATATATTCCTTACTTTTCCATTCTATTGATAACCAAAACCACCATCACTTAGTATGAGTTTATTTATAACGAAGCCCATGAGTGCCCTTATGCTTGAATCTGAGGAAACAGGCAATACCCTTAAAAGAACTTTAGGGCCGGGAAATTTAATTGCTCTTGGTATTGGGGCTATTATTGGTGCCGGATTGTTTGTAAGAACCGCTGCTGCTGCTGCGCAAAATGCAGGGCCATCAGTAACGATTGGCTTTATAATAGCATCGGTAGGTTGCGCGTTTGCTGGATTATGTTATGCGGAATTTGCTTCCATGATTCCTATCGCCGGTAGCGCATACACTTATTCTTATGCTACTATGGGGGAATTTATCGCATGGATTATAGGTTGGGATCTTATACTTGAATATGGCGTTGGGGCGGCAACGGTCGCTATTGCCTGGAGTGAATATTTTAATAAACTCCTTGAAATCTTTGGCTTTCGAGTCCCTTATGAATGGTGCCATTCGCCGTTTGAAGTTTCTATGTCGGGTGTTCACGGCATTATGAATATTCCAGCGTTGTTTATTATTATCGTTCTTACACTATTATTAATTCGCGGCATGCAGGAGTCGGCGGTGGTAAATGCGATTATAGTTATATTAAAAGTAGCCATTGTAGTGGTAGTAATTGCCTTGGGGTGGCAATATATAAAGCCGGCAAATCATACGCCCTTCATCCCTGATCCGGGTACTTATACAGATGACCAGGGCATTACACATAATTTTGGAGGGATTCTCGGAATACTGGGAGCGGCTGGCGTCGTATTCTTTGCATTTATAGGATTTGATGCAGTTTCAACTGCAGCCCAGGAGACAAAAAATCCAAAACGGGATATGCCGATTGGTATTCTTGGCTCGCTTGTAATTTGCACCATTTTATACATTCTATTTTCTTATGTCCTTACAGGAGTTGCATCCATTGAGGATTTCAGAACTCATGGCAAGGAGGCATCCGTAGTGTATGCTATCGAGCACATGAGTGGTTCAATGGTTGGCGGTGTTTGGATTCCAACTTATAAATGGTTAAGCAATCTCGTAACAATCGCAATTCTTGCGGGCTTTTCATCTGTTATACTCGTAATGCTTATGGGTCAGTCAAGAGTATTTTATTCTATGAGTAAAGACGGACTTGTGCCTCATGTATTTTCTCAAATACATTCCAAATTCAAAACTCCCTACAAATCCAATCTAATTTTCCTCTTATTGGTTGGGTGCTTTGCATCGTTTATTCCCGGCGATATCGTAGGAGATATGACGAGTATTGGAACTTTGTTTGCTTTTATGCTTGTATGCGCTGGCGTTTGGATTATGCGCAGAAAACATCCCGAAATCAAAAGGGAATTTAGAGTTCCTGCTGTGGGCCTGGTTTCGATCCTTGGAATAGTAGTTTGTGGAGCTATGATTTTTGGATTAGGCTGGACTAACTGGGCAAGATTGTTCGGTTGGTTGCTAATCGGCTTCGTCATTTATTTTGGATACAGCCGCTACCATAGCAGGTTGAGAAATCCTGGAAAATTTCCTACTGATAGCCCACATGCGGTGCCGGAAGATGTTCCACCATTGATATAAAGTAATTTTTAAACCGCCTCAAATCACGAGGCGGTTTTTTTTATTCAGTTGTATTTATTTTTTTGAAAACAGCTGGAAATAAGGCTTTTCAGGATAAGGTATATTTGCATAAAAAAAATGAATTCTTTCCTTACCAATCTTTTTGCGTTTCAACAATTTGATAAAAATAATTTCTTTCTTATTGCAGGCCCATGTGTTGTTGAGAGCGAAGAATTGGTGATGGAAGTTGCAGAAAAAGTTGCGGGCATTTGTAAAAACCTTGGTATTCCTTACATATTTAAAGCATCATACCGTAAAGCCAACCGGACGAGTGCAGATTCTTTTACCGGCCTGGGCGATGAAGATGCCCTGCACATCGTAAATAAGGCTGGTAAAAAATTTTCATTACCTACAACGTCTGATATACACGCACATGAAGAAGCAGCAATCGCTGCAAAATATATTGACGTGTTACAGATCCCCGCATTTCTTTGCAGGCAAACTGATCTTTTAGTTGCCGCCGCCCTTACAGGCAAAATAGTGAATGTAAAAAAAGGCCAGTTTGTAAATGGCGAGTCAATGAAATTTGCAATGCAAAAAATAAATAAAGCCGGGAATGAAAAGGTGATGCTTACAGAACGTGGAAACACTTTTGGCTATAATGATCTTGTGGTTGATTATCGAAATATTACTGTTATGAAAAACCATGGCGCACCTGTAATTATGGATTGTACGCATAGCCTGCAACAACCCAATCAAAGCAGCGGAGTTACAGGTGGAAATCCAGCCATGATTGAAACAATTGCGAAAGCCGCTATTGCTACCGGAGCAGACGGGCTATTTATTGAAACCCATCCGGATCCTTCCTGCGCATTTAGCGACGGAGCCAATATGTTGAAACTCGACCTTCTTGAAGAACTGCTAAAAAAATTAATCAAAATAAGAATGGCTGTTATCTAAATAAATTCTAACCCATTCGAGTACTAAAAAACCCCCTCGAAAATTCGCGGGGTCACTTATAAATTTCTTGTTCCTCCTTCGTGGAATCTGGCTCTTAATAATTCCTCAATCTCATTTCCACCCTCCTGTTTTTCGCACGGCCGGCTGCGGTGCTATTATCTTCTATGGGCTTATCTTCACCGTATCCTGTAGCCACTATTCTACTTTGATCAACCCCATTATCTACCAGGTATTGTTTTACGGAATTTGCCCTGCTTTCTGAAAGTTTTTGATTCAGTTCGTTGCCGCCTGTATTATCGGTATGGCCATCCACATCAATTTTATATGTTGGATTGTCCTGCATTACCTGGGCCACATCTTTTAATGATTTGAAGGATTTTGCTAAAAGCTTTGCACTGCCTGTAGCAAAGAAAATATTTTGTGCCGCTTTATTTATTTTTTCAACCACAACTACATCAATTACCGGGCACCCAAAGTTTGACGCAGGGCCTGCTTCATTAGGGCATTTATCTTCTTCATCATTTACTCCATCTCCATCCTTATCTGGAACGGGGCAACCCTGGTAACGTGCAACTCCCGGAACAGTGGGGCACTTATCTTCTTCATCATTTATACCGTCTTTATCGGTATCAGGAATGGGGCAACCCTGGTATTTTGCCAGGCCGGCCACGTCAGGGCATTTATCATCTTTATCAGCGATGCCGTCACCGTCCTTATCAGGGCATCCTTGTAAGGCAGCAAGTCCAGCCTCATCAGGGCATGCATCAAGGCTATCAACAATTCCATCTCCGTCACGATCCTTAATTTCCGGTATCTCAACAACTTTTGGAGGGGACATTTCTTTTTTGGCAACTATGTTGGAAGAGATTCCGATGCTATGTGTGAAATGATAACTCGCATTTTCGGTGACTGGCACACGATATTGTGAGTTTATATATATAAAGCCTTCCCTGAAAAGATTGATTTGTAAGCCAACCCCTATAGGTGCAAATGCTGCAAAATATTTTTTGTAGTTGCTTGCACCAAGTCCAAGGTCAATATAAGGTGTAACCCAATACCTGTCAGTAAGTAATTTAAAGTTTATGTTAGCAGTTGCTTCCAACAGGAAAGTATTTTCATTAAAATCAGGTTGGTTTTTAATTGGATAGTCTAAAAAGGACCCTTCAAGGGAGGCTGCAAAATCCATGTGTTCGGTTAATCCTGAAAGATAATTTACGGCTAATCCTGCATGCTGGCGCTTCGAATTAAAAAAGTTCTTTGCTTTTAAAACACTCACTAAACCATTAGTCCTTATATCCGAAGCCGTTTCAAAGTCGTTTAAGATAAAACTAACTCCCAATGCCTTTGTTTTCTTATAGCTTGTAGTTTGAGCATGGGTTGTTGCAAAAAAAGTAATTGTAATAAATAGTAAAAATAATTTTTTCATAATAGGGCTTGTTTACTTTCAAACAAAAGTAGCCGGTTACTTCCAAAGGATAAAATTAAATAATCTGATGATTATTCAATATGCAATACGTGGAGCAGCGAGATGTAACAATCCCCCAAAAAGGAGCCGAATAAGAAATGTGGCAGGCAGGCAAATTCTATTCGCTGGCCAAATGAAAATTATCTAAAACCTCTACTTTAACCCTGGTTAATCCCCTTGAAATATAGCCAAGTTCTTTTGCGGCAATCCAAGATAAATCCACCAGTCGCTTGTTTTTAGCATAAAGACGGTCATTGGTCTTTAATACCACGGATCTGTTGTTTCTCAAATTGGTAACCTTTATCCAGGTTCCTAACGGAAGGACATTACAAGCCGCCGAGTATTTTTCGGATCTGTATATTTCACCGTTTGCAGTCCGGCGTTTATCAAATTTTTTTGCATAATAACTGGCAATACCATATTTAACTATTGGAGGCTTAGCAGAAGTTGAGGTAGTATGTTTTATTTTTTTTTGCGCATAGCACAGTGTGCAAAAAAAAACCATGAAAACTAATACAAGCAAAAGAGGTTTCATAATTATACTATTCAATACAAAATGGCTAACAGAACGGTATATTGTAAACGAAAGTTTTATTTATTTATTCGCGAAATATTTCTCAGCGTATAATTTATCCTCATTGTAAATATCCTCATAAAAGACAACTTTATTATCTTTTGCCTCGCAGGTATAATATTCAATGTAAAGAGGCAATTTATTTTTTAGCATAATACGTTTCCTGCTCTTATTGCCGATCCAGGTTTTTATTGAATCTTCATTATATGAAATTTTATGTCCTTCAGGCAGATTCAAGCTATCGTTTCTTGCAATAAAATAAGCAAGTTGCTGCCAGCTTTGAACACGAACACAACCGTGACTTAGCGCCCTGAACGAATTTTTAAAGAGGTAGCGTTGATTTGTATCATGCAAATAAACACTGAAGGGATTCTCAAAATTAAATTTAAAAATACCCAGGGCATTATCATCGCCACTACCTTGCTGTACCTTCCATGGAATGCCGGTTTTATACTTTGTCCAATCTACAGAATAAGGATCCACGCTTTCACCTTTGTAGTCAACCAGGCTAAATCCTTTTCTTGCGAGGTAGCCGGGGTCTATTTTTAATGCAGGGATTATATCTTTTTTAATGATGCTTTCGGGAATAGTCCATTGCGGATAAGTAACCATATCAGTAATTTTGGAAGTAAGTTCCGGTGTCCGGGTCGCCGGCTTTCCTACTATTACTTTGGAGAAAAGGATAAGACTATCCTGATCCCATAGCTTCAAATAAAAGCCCGGTATATTAACCCATATATATTTTGCCGGGAGCAGCGGTAAACGCTTGTAGCGATCAAGCGTAACTGCAATTCTTTTAAATTTTTCAGCATCGGTTGAGTTTAAAAAGGCTATAAGTTTAGCAGAAACTTTACCGTCGGGCTTAATATCTTTACTTTCCTGGTATTTTTTTATTTCACTGGTCAATAAAAGAGAGTCGGGAAACGTAGTATATTCGTCAGCAACTCCTGATTCATATAACCGTTGCTGAAGTGTTTTAATAAAATTAACCGAATCCTTTTGGGGATAATGTACATACACATATTGTACAGTGTCCATAGAATCGACAAAGTTTCTTAGTGCATATTTTAGAGATTGGTAATCCTTATTTGACGGCTCAGCCTCGCTAAAAATCGTCGCGACCGACTGTGTCCCCATCGCAGTTTGCAGGCCTTTTATAAATAAGGAATCGATAAATACCTTTTTTGATATAACCGAAACGCTATCCTCAAGCATCCTGCCCTCTTTCAGATCCTTAATGGTCTTCATAAAAGCATCACTTAATAGCAGGTCCACTTTCGTCCAAAAAACAGCATCTTTCCTTGCAAGCGTATCTTCTGCAAACCTTTTCCTTAATAAGGAGAGATCTTTGAAATGATAATCGCCCGGGTAAAGCCCATAATATTTTGACTTTTCAATAAAGTCGAACATCGAGTCTGCCAGTGGGTTCCAGTGCTCCTTTTTGCTCCATATATTGTGGTAATCATTTTCTTCATAAAATGCCTGAACAACCTGGTGAAGCGAAAAACTTATTGAATCATCAATCTTTCCTTCGTTGTCATCCGCATATTGTAAAAATGATTTTAGATTGTCGGAAATTTTATCATCCATTTCCTCGGGTTTCTTTACGATTTCTTTTTTTGCAGGAGGAGTATGATTTCTGCAGCTATAAAAACCAGGAAGCGTAACAGCTATAAAAAAAATGTAAATTAGAAACGTCCTGCTCATTTGATAACAATGAAGTTAACTTTGATGATCTTGTGTGTCAATTAAAAATAATGGCCCGAAAACTAATTTTTTTGTTCCGGATATCTTTGTTTTTAGCAATAAATTTATTTTGGATAAACAAACACTCCTATTCGCAATCAAATGTCGCAAATAAGTATGGCTTATTTGTAATAACTGACATCGGAAATTTCAAGAACTCTATTTCATCCGACACCAGTAAACGTATGATGAATATTCGAAATTGCCTGCCTGGAATAATTTTGGATCTACGGTATGCAACGTCTGATAATTTTATGATGAAAAAACTATACCCTCAAATATATACAACTTACCTGCGGGAAGCTGCTGCAAAGGCATTAAAAAATGTGATGGACAAACTAAAAAAAGAACACCTTACCATAAAAATATTTGACGCATACAGACCCTATTCTGTTACTGAAGAAATGTGGGAAACCGTAAAAGATGACCGTTACGCTGCCGATCCATCAAAGGGAAGCGGGCATAATCGCGGAATCGCAGTTGACCTAACACTCGTTAATACAATTACCGGGAATGAATTAAAAATGGGAACCGGTTTTGATAATTTCAGCGATACTGCTCACACTGACTTTGCAGGCCTGCCTTCCTCCATATTATATAACCGGAATTTATTAAAAACCGTCATGGAAAAATACGGCTTCACCAGCCTCGATACAGAATGGTGGCATTTTAGTCTGCCCGATCCACAAAATTTTGAATTGCTTGATCTTTCCTTTGACGAATTGAACACAATTAGCAAAAATTGATATGTACTCTGCCCTGCTTATTTTAATTGATTTTTTCTATTTAGGCCAAAAAGTAAACACTATGAAATGACTGACACAGAAAAGAAGGAACGCAAAAAGAGGCTGCAAAAAAAATGTGTTGAAATATTAGAGGCGAGGATTTCCTCAATAAGAGCAGCAATGAACGATGCACAGGCTTCTGCTAATAACGAAGAGAAAAGCAGTGCCGGCGACAAATATGAGACATCCCGTGCTAAGAGTCATTTGGAAAAGGACATGCAGGCAAAACAGTTAGCTGCCAACATGAAGGAAGTCGAATCTTTGCTTTCAGTGGATTGTAATAGTCTTTATGGTTCTATACAAAAAGGAAGTTTTGCAAACTGTGGAACCATTTCATTTTTTATTTCCGCTGGCTTGGGCAAAATAACTTTCGAAAACGACGTCATTTTTTTTGTATCTCCAGGCGCTCCGCTTTCAAAATATTATCGGGAAAAAGAGCCGGTGATGCAATTATTTTCAATAAGGAAGAATATACGGTAAAGGACGTGTATTGAACTGTTCGCGGCGAAGAGCTATCATCTGAATCAAGTGCGACGTATGTACTATTTTCGCAAAAACATATTAAACAAAATAAAATGAGTGAAGAAAAATTTACAACAGGTGAAATTCTTACCGCTAAAGGAATTTTAAAATTTGAATTGTATGATGATGATGCGCCTGGTACTGTCGCTAATTTCAAAAAGTTAGTTTCGCAAGGTTACTATGACGGTCTAACCTTCCATCGTGTAATTCCCAACTTCATGGTACAGGGCGGTTGTCCGAATGGAACGGGAGCCGGCGGGCCTGGCTATACTATCGATTGTGAAACAAAAGGAACCAGGCAAATACATGACCGTGGTGTAATATCAATGGCACACAGGGGGCCAAATACCGGCGGCTCTCAATTCTTCATTTGTCACAATCGTTCCAATACAAAGCATCTTGATGGAGTACACACTTGTTTTGGCAAAATAACAGACGGCCTCGATGTACTAGACAGCATTACAGGCGGCGATATTATTCAGAAGGTCGTGCTGACTTAATGTTTTTGGCTCTATATTTTTTTAAAACATTATATGAAAAAGTTACTTTGCTTAGCGCTCGCTGCCTTTTATCTATTCAAGCCCTCGTTCGGCCAGGCAGATATTCTTCTCTACTCCAAGACTCAGGTGATGATCCCTATGAGAGATGGAGTTAAATTATTTACGGAGATTATTAGCCCCACAAATGCTACAACCAAATTACCCATTCTTATAACGAGAACTCCCTACGGAGCAGAAACTAATTATCCGTTAAAGGGAACATTCACACTTGATGACTGGACCTACGTCGCAAATATGGCAAAGGAGGGATATATTTTCGTGCTGCAGGATATCCGCGGAAAATACCGGAGTGAGGGAACTATGCAAATTCACCAGCCAATAACTCATACGAAAGTAAAAGGCACAATAGATGAAAGTACGGATACATGGGATACGATTGACTGGTTGATAAAAAACGAAAGTAATAATAATGGTAAAGCAGGAATATTAGGGATTTCCTATCCGGGCTGGCTGGCATTGGTTGGAGCCGTAGACCCTCATCCTGCCTTAAAAGCATCCTCGGAACAGGCATGCATGGGAGATTTATTTCTCGGAGATGATTTTCATCACAACGGAGCTTTTCGACTGAGTTATGGAATGGAATACACCTACGAGGTTGAGCACGATAAAACTACCGACAGCGATTTCCCTTTTCCTCAATATGATTTGTACGATTGGTACCTTCATCTTGGGTCACTTAAAAATGTAAATCAAAAGTATTTTCATAACAAGATCCCAACATGGAACAGTTTTGTGGCCCATCCAAATTATGATAGCTACTGGCAAAAAAATTCTCCGCTGCAGTACATAAAGTATCCTGAAATCCCCCAGTTGCACGTAGGTGGTTATTATGACCAGGAAGATATTAATGGGCCACAGCTTATGTACGCCCACATGGAAAAAAAAGACACATTCAGCAGAAACTTTCTTGTGCTTGGACCGTGGAACCATGGGCAATGGGGAAGAAGTAAGGCAGATAGTCTCGGTAAAATTTCTTTTGAAGTTAATACAGGTGATGATTTTCGTGCACTCCAGAAAAAATGGTTTGATTACTGGCTGAAAGGTATAGGCGATGGAAAATTTGATGAGGCTACCTGCTTTCAAACCGGTTCCAACATGTGGAGGACATATAAGAAGTGGCCACCTGCAGAAGCAACCATAAAAAGGCTTTACGCAGGCAAGGATAATACCGCCTCCTTTACAAAACCCGTTTCGCAAAACGAATACGTAAATTACATAAGCGATCCGTTAAAGCCAGTTCCATACCGCACTTTACCTATTGAGGCAACCTATGGCCGCGGCAGCCGATGGAGACCGTGGCAGGTGGAAGATCAACGTTTTGTTTATACCCGGCCTGATGTAATAAGCTTTGTTATGGATTCACTAAAAGAAGATATGACAGTGACCGGTAAAATTGTAGCCCATCTTTTTGCCAGTACCAGTGGAACTGATGCAGACTGGATCGTGAAATTGATAGATGTGTATCCGCATTTTTATGAAGAAAGCTATTCAATGAGTGGTTTTCAGTTACCGGTAGCGATGGAGGTTTTTAGGGGGCGATTTAGAAAGAGCTTTTCAGATCCGGCACCACTAATACCTGGCCTACCTGAAGAATTTGTGATTGATCTCCACGATATCAACCATACGTTTAAAACAGGGCATCAAATTATGATGCAAATTCAAAGCACCTGGTTCCCATTAATTGATCGCAATCCACAAAAATATGTTCCTAATATTTTTATAGCAAAAGAGAGTGATTTCATAAAAGCCGAACAACACGTTTATATCTCATCAAAATATCCAACTTATATTGAACTGCCGGTTGTTGGGAATTAGAGTCATTTTGTTAAGAAAAGAAAATGGCACAGCTTTGGGCCGTGCCATTATGAAAAATTTTGTGACGCAGCCGAAACTACATTCCAAAAAGTAGAGCAATGATAGCCATCAAACCATAAAAGCCGGTAATTATACCGATAGCTACTAATGTGTCTGCGACTTCTGTCTTGTAAACTTTTTTCATACTTACAGTTTAAATTTTTAAAAGTGATTTAAAAGAAGTATTTCGAAAGGATGCGGAAAAAAAGCTGTAGTTTAAGTAGGGAAAGGATCAGAGTGATAATTGCAATGCCCTAAAGATAATATCTAAAATTTAAATATTCAAACTTTTGGGCAACTTTACTGCAACCTGATTTTTATAAAACATCCGAAAAATGATAATTCTTCGGCTTATTGTTGTTGGAAAACGATATAAATCGTAATTTCCTGATCATAAAATAACCAAACGATTGTAGTATCTTACGGTACCCTAACCCCGAAAACATTTTTAATAAACTTAGTAATTTACCATTAAAATCTTTATTATGAATCATGTTTCAGACATTCTTTCACGCAAGGGGAGCAACGCTATTTCAGTTACACCTGATACACCTGTAATTGAAGCCTTAAAGGTGATGGCCGATAACAACATTGGGTCTGTTTTGGTAATGGAGAATAACAAATATATGGGGCTAATAACAGAAAGAGATTATTCCCGGAAAGTGATATTAAAGGGGAAAAATTCAACCAATACTAAAGTGAGTGAGATTATGACTTCCGATCTTCCCCACATAAAACCGAATGATACGGTGGAGCATTGCATGGAGTTGATGACAGATAGCAAGATAAGATACCTGCCCGTTTTTGTGAATGATGAATTAAAAGGAATTATTTCAATAACCGATGTGGTAAAGGAAACTATTTTAAAGCAACAACAAACTATCAAGCACCTTGATAGTTATATTAATTCGTAAGAGACCAATTTTATTTATGAGAAATATCGTTCTTTTAACGCTTATCTTATTAATGGGATGTAACTCTGGCAACGAAGAGGATGAATTCAAATCTGTAACTAAGGATACTTCTGCCATTGTAGAAGATGTCTTTCCTATACCTTCCATTAAATCCGGTTGCTATCGGTATGTGGTTAAAAAAGATTCAGCTTTTCTAAAATTAGATATTTCTGGAAACATAATTTCAGGCGATCTTGCCTACAGCTTACACCAAAAAGACAGCAACAAAGGGACTATAAATGGCATTTTGCAGGATAGCCTGTTGATAGCGGATTATACTTTCCAGGCAGAAGGGATGACATCAGTACGTCAGGTCGTTTTCAAAATGCGTGGCGATTCGCTTTTAGAAGGCTTTGGTGATATAGATATGAAAGGTGATACTGCAACGTTCAAAAATATAGCAGAATTGCAATTCCAGGATGATCGGTCCTTTATTAAAACTGATTGTAAATAATTATTATTAGTTTTTTATCAAAATATGATACAGTAGATTAAAGATAGGCTCAATAAGAAATTAAAAACTCTTGTTTACCTAAATACTTTGCTATATTTTAATAAATATTCCTTCTTGCCTCCCCCACTTTTATCCAAAAAAACTATGTAAGATGGTTCCCAATAAATATTGCCTGAAGTTTTTAATGTTTGTTTTGATGGCCGCCTGCTCTTATTCCTTTAGTTCGTGCACCACCACGCACATTGTATCAAAATACGATTGCGACACGTTTGCCAATAACCCTTTAAATAAAAAAACAACCTGGTCATTTGCCTGGGGACTTGTGCAGCCAAAAGATATAAACCCGAAATGCGACAGTAGGTTCGCCCACATGAATAAAGTAACGGTAAAAAATAATCTTGGCTTTGCTTTGATATCTGTCTTAACCGCAGGCATTGTGATGCCACAAAGAGTTGAATGGTGCTGTGCACCTTACAGCCCGCCGACAGACACACTGGGTCATTAATCAAAAAAAATATGGCAACTATAACCAAATTACCTGATGGTATTGAAAGATTACCCATTACGAAATGGGAGAATGGCCACCAGAATTTTGTTCATAATTTCAAAGAGGGCTCCTCATTTAAATTGAGAATTCCTTCTTCTCAATCTTCCAACCCGTATCTCGATACTACTAAGAATTTTCAGTGGCTTATCCAGTACGCCATTGATAATAATATTCAAATGCGTGCATTAGGTAATGGCTGGTCTTTCTCCGAAGTCGCGGTATGCGAGGGTGGCCTTGTAGATACAAAAGCGCTCCGACTTTCTTATAATCTCAAAAACTCATTTGTTGCACCGCAATATTTGCAAAAAGGTAAAAGTGCGGGCGATCTTTTCTTTACAGAATGTGGGATGAGTGTACTCGACATAGATGAAAAACTCGAAGTAGATTCTAATCCTAAAAGATCACTGAAAGCATCCGGGGCAAGCAATGGGCAAACAATAGCTGGTTGCACTTCAACCGGTACTCACGGTTCGGCATTTAATGTTGGAGCTGTGCACGACTCCATTGTTGGATTGCACGTAGTAGTAAGCCCGGTAAGGCATGTATGGATTGAAAAAGAATCAAACCCGGTAGCCTCTGATGAATTTATAAACTGGCTGGGCGCCGAGCGCATACAGAACGATGATATGTTCAATGCGGCTGTAGTAAGCTTCGGAAGCTTTGGCTTCATACATGGGATATTGGTGGAAACAGAGCCCATTTTCTTGCTGGAGCAATTTCGGGCGGGTGACATCGTGTACGATGATGCACTAAAGCCTGCTATGAACCATCTAGACTTCACAAATATTTTAGACAGGCTTCCTGCCCCACCAGAAGGGCCCGGAAAGGAACTATATCATTTTGAAATATTGGTGAACCCGCAAATGTTTGAACCTGGCAATCCTTCTAAAGGCGTGTTTTTTAAAACAATGTATAAAACTCCTTACAGGGAAGATTATACCAGGATACCCAGGGATGACAAAGGATTTACTTATGGCGACGATCTGCTGGGTGTGGTGCAAACAATTCTTGATCACCTTGGGACCGGTCTTTCTTCCATGCTGGTACCAGGGTTGGTAAATAAATTATTTCCCCTTGCATTTAAATCTACGGAGGCCATGACCGGAACCCTGGGAGAAACCTTCAGCAATACAAAATTCAGGGGTAAGGCAGGCAGTGCCGCAATAGGTATTCATACTTCCAACGCAAGCACAGTTGTGGAAGAGATTGTAAAGATCAATGCAGAAAATCCTTTTCCGGGAGCACTTGCATTGCGGTATGTAAAGGGGACGCAGGCATTACTCGGCTTTACTCACTTTGATAAAACCTGCATACTTGAGCTTGATGGGGTTGATTCGCAACTATCAAGAACATTCTTCAAAAAAGTGTGGGACCGGCTCGAAGAACTATCTATACCCTACACACTGCATTGGGGAAAGATCAACTTCAACCTCAGCCCTGAACTATTGCAAAAAATGTATGGTGACAACCTGGCAAAATGGAAAGCTTGCCGTAAGTCTCTTTTGAGTGATGAATCACAAAAAGTATTTACAAATGACTTTATGATAAAATGCGGCTTGACTGATTAAAATAAGATGCCGCGAGCAAGTATTCAGCGCAGATAAGAGGCGTCAGATTCCAAGGACGAGGCAGTCTAATTGTTACCACCGTTTACGATTGTAAAAAATAAAATATCCTTATACAAGATTTTTTTCAATTGTCCGTTTTATCGGGACAAAATCATTATTACAAACTTTTATTAAGATTTTTTTTGCAGTGCATCCAAATATCTTTAATGGAGAAATTTTTTTTATAAAATTGAAATACCTTCGCGCCCTATGAACATAAAATGTAGCCCCTCCCCTTTTCAACTTTTCCTTTTTTTAATTTTTGCATGTGTCAGTTGCAATAGTGCACAATCAGTGAGTGAAAAAGAAATGGCCGATTCAACCTCTAAAACAGAACCTGAAAAAGAGAAATCTGTTTATGAGAAAAAGCCAATTGATTCGGCAGAGTATATCAGCCTCATGAAGGCGCTTTCCAACAGTGATACCACAGGACTATGGCCTGCCAAAATTGTATTTCCATTACCTGGAGCTGTGTTGCCCTATCACAGGATCGTTGCATTTTATGGAAATCTCTATTCCAAAAAGATGGGAATACTTGGTGAACTTCCCAAGGATTCGATGCTGAACAAACTAAAAGGCGAAGTCGCAAAATGGCAGGCTGCAGATTCTTCGCTACCCGTTATTCCTGCGTTACATTACGTGGCTGTTACTGCCCAGGGCGCTCCGGGCAAAGATGGTAAACACCGTATGCGTATGCCTTTTCACCAAATAGATACCATTGTAAATTGGGCTAAAGAAATAAATGCGCTGGTTTTTTTAGATATACAGGTAGGGCACAGTTTCGTAAAAGATGAAGTTCCGGCATTGGAAACCTATCTAAAAATGCCCGGCGTTCATTTAGGAATTGATCCTGAATTTTCTTTGAAGAACGGCGAAGTACCCGGTAGCAAGATCGGAACCTTTAATGCAGACGACATAAATGATGCTATCGATTTTCTTGCGGATCTTGTAAGAAAAAATAATTTGCCTCCTAAAATTTTAGTAGTTCACCGCTTTACACAAGGTATGGTGAAAGGATACCAGGATATAAAAAATGTACCTGAAGTGCAGGTAGTAATGGACATGGATGGATGGGGAGATAAGATATTAAAAAGATCCAGTTATTTGCGTTATATCTTCAGGGAACCTGTGCAGTTCGCCGGCTTTAAATTATTTTATAAAAACGATACCAAGACCGGAGCAGACCAACTCTATACTCCCCAGGAACTATTACGATTTACTCCTAAGCCCATCTATATTCAATATCAATAATAATACCGGTCAACATCCATGAAAAAATTCCTATTTGCTTTTTTATCAGCTTCCCTGTTTTTAGCGGGCTGCTCTTCTGATACCGTTAAAACAAAAGATTCAAAAGATCCAAAAGATTCAACGGCCGAAGCTGCAAAAACAAACATAGACTCCAACAGTACAAAACCTATTGCCGATGTAGCAACTATTCTTTCGAAGAAAGAGGTTCCTGTACTGTGTTACCATCATATACGGGAACCAAAACCCGGGCAAAGCGAGAGCCTGAAAAGCTATTCTGTTTCGCCGTCGCAATTTGCCGAACAAATGAAGGCATTAAAAGACAGTGGATACGAAACAATTCTCCCCGACCAGCTTTATGAGCATCTTGCACATGATGCTCCTCTGCCGGTAAAACCTGTTATGCTTACTTTCGATGATACCGATGAGGAGCAATTTAGTATAGGCGAAACTGAAATGAAGAAGTATGGATTTAAAGGGGTGTATTTCATAATGACGATTTCCATTAACCGGCCTCGCTATATTAGTAAAGAGCAATTGAAACAACTTGCAGACGATGGAAATGCAGTAGAAGCGCATACCTGGGATCATCACATGGTTACCAAATACCAGGGCGCTGATTGGGACACGCAACTTGTAAAACCAACCAAGCAACTTGAAGCTATCACCGGGAAAACGGTAAAATATTTCGCTTATCCTTTTGGGCTATGGAACCAGGCTGCAATACCTGAAATCAAAAGCCGCGGATATAAAATGGCATTTATATTATCCACCAAACGGGATTCTACGGAACCGCTTTATACCATTCGCAGGATGATTGTTCCGGGCCAATGGTCAACACCAGGTATGTTCAAAGCGATGAAACAAACTTTTCATTTATAGGTCTCAGCGATAAACAATGAGTGAGATTGTCCGTGAACTCATTTCGCAATTTCGATCTTCACTTTTTTATTCTTGATCTTTTCGTTTTTGATAAGCTGAAGTGCGTGCCCCATTTTCGTTTTCCTCACAGCTACAAAAGAGAAAAAATCCTTTACCTCTATCAGCCCGATATCTTCTTTCTTAAGTTCCGCTTTATGGGATAAGAACCCTACGATGTCAACTTTATTCACTTTATCTTTTTTCCCTGCTGCGATAAAAAGTGTAGACCATTTTGGCTTTTCAGGAATGATATCGTTTTCAGGAAGTATTATTTGCTCTACATCTCCCTGGATGTAACCAGGTAATTGTTCATCTTCATGCAATATTAAAATGGCAGTGCCGCTGGCGTCCATCCTCGCGGTCCTCCCATTGCGATGCGTAAAAGCATCTTCGGTATGTGGCAAATGATAGTGTATAATATAACGTATGTTGGGAATATCCAGGCCGCGTGAGGCGAGATCTGTTGTCACCAATACATTCGTTGTGCCATTTTTGAATTTAACGAGGGCACTATCCCTTTCCTGTTGTTCCATTCCACCATGGTAAAATTCATTATTTATTCCCTTTTGACTTAGCAACGCACTGGTTCTCTCCACCGCTTCCCGGTGGTTACAAAATATTATGGAAGACCTGTTGCCAAGGAAGCATATCAGTTTAAATAATGTTTCCGACTTATCCTTATCTGCAGAATAAACCGTTTTAATAGCAAGCCCCTCTGTTTCTTCATCCGTTAAAAAATTTAATTTTTCCGGGTTCTGCAACCCAATGAAAGCAGGAATATCAACAGCGTCAGTCGCCGATGTAAGCATTCTTTTTTTCAAATGCTTTAACGAATCCACAATGAAAGACATTTCCTCAAGGAAGCCGAGCTCGAGCGATTTATCAAATTCATCCAGCACCAAAAAATTAATAGCATCAACAGTAATATTGCCTCTTCGAATATGATCACTAAGTCTTCCGGGCGTACCAATGATTAGTGCCGGAGGTTGTACCAGGTTATTTTCCTCGGTCTCTCTTTTGTGGCCGCCGTAGCAACTCGTAACCTTGTATCCTGTGCCCATGCTTCTAAAAACTTGTTCTATTTGTATGGCAAGTTCTCTTGAGGGAACCACGATTAGTCCTTGTGTATTTTTGTTCCCAGGGTCAAGCCATTGAACTATCGGCAATAAAAATGCGAGTGTCTTACCGGAACCTGTTGCAGAAAGCAAAATAACATCTGCGCTTTTTTCATTGGCGTCCAGAGAGGCCAACTGCATTTCATTAAGTTCATCAAACTGCAGCCTGGAAAGAATATTTTTAATATCGTAATTTTTATTTTTCATGAATGCAAAAATAAGCTTGTTTATATAGGCTGCTGTTTTTGATTCAAAGCCTTAGAAAAAGATTCTATAAACTTTGATAGTAATCCCCGGAGAATGGCTTGTATACAGTAAGAAAATCACCAGGACACGGCACAGCGTAAAAGATGAATTGAACATTATGCAATACGAATTATTTATTCTTAGAGATACCGGAAGTATCAATGATAAGCGGTTTTATCAATTCAGGATTTTAAAAGATGATTATTCACCAAAGCCTGCATTTTATGCATTTTGTAACCAGGCAAAAGAGCTTGGCAAAAAGTAACGTTTCAATTATGGCTCATTTTTTCTTACAAGTCCATTGTTGAAATTTAGTTCTGATCATCAACATTTATCTATAAATTTAGAATAGAGAGACCGGAATAATATCATTCAATCCCTACGCAAATTAAAGTTGTTTAAAGTGGCACAAACGATGGCAATACAACTAATACCAATCGACATAGACCAATCGCAAAACATAAGGTTTGGTACGAACAGTAGAAGATAATTACGCATCGGTTAAAGTTCTTAAAAAAAATGGATTTGAATGTATCGGAACAGTGTATGATGAAGACGATGGAGAAGTTTTAGAATGGGAATATAAATGTTTTACTGTAACTAACGATTTGAGATAGCCGAAGAATAACCCGATTTCAAAAAATGTAATGTCGCTTAAGATATGACACAAACAGACACACTTGTTGTAGGAGCAAGCCTTTCTGGCCTTGCCTGCGCTTCATGTTTACAAAAGCAAGGCGTCGAATACATCATTATCGAAAAAGAATCTCAGGTGGCAGTTCCGTGGCGTAATCACTATGAGCGGCTGCATCTTCATACAAACAAAAGAGTATCAAATCTTCCCTTTAAAAAATTTGACAGCGCCATTCCGCGATATCCCTCCCGCCAGCAGGTGATAGACTACCTGGAAGATTATAAAAAGGAATTTAACATCGAACCGGTTTTTAATACAGAGGCAAAATCCATAAGAAGAGAAAATGATTGTTGGATTATTGAAACAACAAACGAAATATTCAAATCTAAATATGTTATAATCGCAACCGGTCCGTTCGGTAAACCAAAGCCGGTTAGTTTTCAAGGGATGGAAACTTTCCCAGGAAAAATTATCCATAGTTCCCAATACAGAACCGGCAAAGATTTTAAAGGGCAAAAAGTATTGATCGCAGGCTTTGGAAACTCAGCTTGCGAAATTGCCATTGATTTATACGAGCAAGGTGCATTTCCGTTTATGTCAGTACGTTCCCCGGTAATTATAATACCACGCGATATTTTGGGTATTCCAATATTAGAACTAAGTTTATTATTGAGTCGCCTTCCACCCAGGGTAGCCGATACCGTGAATGCCCCTCTGATGAGATGGCTGTTTGGAGACATTACCAAACTCGGTTTGAAAAAGAAAGCTTACGGGCCATTCGAAGAAATTCAACGCGAAGGACATATTCCTGTGCTCGATATAGGCACGGTAAAACATATTCGCGAAGGCCACATAATTGTTTACGGAGGTATAGACCGAATCGAAGGCAATGCCGTTTATTTTTCTGAAGGCAGGTGTAAAGAGTTTGATGCCATTGTTGCCGGCATTGGCTATTACAGGGATTATGCTGAAATTATTGACGTTGATAAAAATCGTTTCCAGGATTTAAAAGTTCCCGTTAGTAAACAAAAATATTTTGGCAAAGATGGTTTATATTTTTGTGGATTTTGGATAGGACCCACCGGGCAAATTCGCGAAATAGCGTCCGATGCTAAAATAATCGCAAAAGATATTGCTGGAAAAGAACATGATAAATAATCGTATGAAACAATTAAAAACCTGTAGCAAAGGACATAGTTATTATAAAAGCAGTGACTGCCCGGTTTGCCCTGTTTGTGAAAAAGAAAAAAAATCTACGGGTGGTTTCCTGGACTCACTTTCTGCACCCGAAAGAAGAGCTTTGGAGAATAACGGGATAAAAACATTACAGGAGCTTTCTGCATTGAGGGAGAAGGAAATTCTTAAGTTTCATGGAATAGGAAAGGCTTCAATACCAATGTTACGCAGCGCATTGGCTGCCGAAGGTTTATCATTTAAAAAATAAAAAAATTGAAACGATTAGGCGACACAGAAATTATTAAAGGCAGCAGCTACCACAGGTTTATTAAGCAATGGCAATGGTTTCAAAGCCCGGCCTTGCAAAGTTTATTATGAATATTCTCCTTAAACTTAAGGCGCATCCCATCCCCATGAAATCGTTTGCTGCTGATAGTGAGGCAGTCGAATGGCTCAGGCAGTATCTATGGAAAAAAGATTTATCGAATATACCATAGGTGATAGCCGGAAAGTAAAAATTTACTTTACAGGCAGTGAGAATGAAACCAAAGTCGTTGAAACATTTGAAGCGGAAGATATAAATGCTCCCGAAATGCAAAAAACAGGCTAGCAGGCAATCTTAGACAACTTTAAGAAGTACGCAGAATCTCATTCTTAACAAAGGGACTTACTAAAATTTTTACACAAAAACGCTATTTCTTTTCGTCCAAAAGATCTTTGTAGCTAACAACAGTAATCCCTTTTTGCTGCATCATTGATTTTATCTTTTCATTGGTAAATAAATCGGTAACTCCCTGCCTGTCTTCTGCTACGTTTTCATAACCGATGTGAAAAATCGCCCTCAACTCATCATTATCTAACCCGGGGTGATCCACGAAGAGATAAGTATTACCTGGCTGAAGTTTATCCAGCATTTTAGCAAAGCTCACCATTTTTTCTGCAGAAGTTTTGTGTGGGCCGTCGTACCCTGCATATTGCAAATGATATTCGTCACCATCAATATTAATATGATACTCCGTAGCAAGTCGTTTTGCCATCGCCTGTACTTCTGGAGAAAGGGCAGTGCAGCCCATGTGGGCCGAGATGTGACTTACACGGGGAATATTTTTGATAGCCATCTCTATCTGCGCACGAAATTCTTTTTCGATATCTTCTATTTTCCATGCATTTTCTTTTATCGATTTACCCGGATAATTTTTATTGGGAAATACCATTGGAAAGAAATACCCATCGCCATCTTCCAGGCTTTTGCAATCAGTCAACGGCCTCCATTTTACATTTTCCCATTCGCTGGTAATTGCGAGATGAATGCCTACATCTACACCGGGGTTTTCTTTTAATAATTTAACCGCCTCCGGAAACCATGGTGATGCTACGATCACCTCAATAGATTTTTCAAAACCCTCCTTATAACATTTTATCAATGCCTCATTGCCGGAGTGGCTGTAGCCCATATCGTCGCCACGAATAATAAGTTTAATTTGTTTTTGTTGTGAAAATGCCGTCAATAAAAAGGATGAAAGCATTAACGCAAAAAATATTTTTCTCATAATAAAATTATTTTTGAAATCGAGATTTTGTCCAGGCGGGTGCATGGCTGACTTAAACAAATGTAATTTCTTTACTTGTTATTTACGTTCTTAAATGAGAACACATCGCTATATTGTATACTGCGAATCAAAAAAATAATTACATGCTATCTGATCAAAAACATTTATTTCGACTTCCTGAAGATATAATTTACCTGAATTGCGCTTATATGTCCCCGCTTCTTACATCAGTCGAAGAGGCGGGGATTGCAGGGATAGTCCGCAAGAGAAATCCAACTACCATAAAGCCAGAAGACTTTTTTAATGAAAAGGAAGAAATAGGCAAAAAGCTGGGAAGCCTTATTAATGGTGCCTCACAGCAAATCGCAATGATTCCTTCGTCTTCGTATGGGCTTAAATCTGTTGTAAATAATCTGCCCGATAATAATGGAAAACACGCTATCTGTGTTGCAGATGAATTTCCAAGCGGCTATTATACCATCCTCAATTGGTGCAAAGAAAATGGCAAAGAACTAAAAGTAATAAAGGCACCTGCGTACGAAACCAATCGCGGCAAAAAATGGAATGAAAAAATTTTAGAAGCTATTGATACGGATACAGCAGTTGTCTTTCTATCAAGCATACACTGGACAGACGGAACCATATTTGATCTGCAGGGAATCGGTAAAAGATGTAAAGAAGTTGATGCCTTATTTGTAGTGGACGGAACGCAATCTGTCGGTGCTTTGCCGATTGATGTAGCTGCCTGCCATATTGATGCTTTGATTTGCGCAGCGTACAAGTGGTTGCTGGCTCCCTATTCTACAGGCTTTGCTTATTTGAGTGAATATTTTAACAACGGCTCTCCGTTAGAAGATACCTGGATGAATAAATCAAATGCAAATAATTTTGCCCGCTTAACCAATTATGTCGATGAATATAAACCCGGCGCAGCAAGATATAATGTGGGTGAATACAGCAATTTTATTCTCATCCCGATGTTCAATGCAGCATTGGATCAAATCGACCATTGGAAAGTAAATTCTATACAGGATTACTGCTCGAATCTTATTAAACCGCTTATAGAAATACTGAAGGGAAATAATTTTTGGATTGAAGATGATCAATATAGAGCCAGCCATTTATTTGGCTTTTTGTTACCTCAACATAGTAATGTCAATGATTTGCTGGAGAAGATGAAAGAAAGAAAAATTTTTGTTTCAATAAGGGGCGATGCAATAAGGGTTTCTCCGCATTTATATAATACCCAAAAAGAAATTGGTGAATTTTCAGAAGTACTAACTGACTTATCAAAATAAAATATTAATTAAAAAATCATGTTCGTTTTCGAAGGAACGCAATTAATTCACCCGAAAGCACACACGTGAAGAGCGATGTTGTTATTCCCATTTTCGCTCTATTAAACAATTGATGGGATAATTTTTTCATGCTTTTATTGTACTCTTCAATTACCTGTGTAATATTGTACCTCTTTCAAAAATCTTCAGCGAAATGAATCTCGAAATAAGAAACCTAACGATCGAGGTACTCTTTGACAAATGGGCCAAACTTAAGCGGGTTAACTACGAATATTCAACCGGGGATGGGAAATGGCAAGCACAAACAAGGGAAGTTTATGACAGGGGTAATGGCGCTGTAATATTATTGTACAACAGGAACCAACGTACCGTAATACTTACTAAACAGTTCAGGCTTCCGACCTACTTAAATGGAAATAAAACCGGAATGCTTATAGAAGCTTGTGCCGGCCTGCTTGATGATGAATCGCCCGAAGATGCAATAAAGAGAGAGACAGAAGAAGAAACGGGCTATAAGATCGGCAAGCTTAAAAAAGTGTTTGAATCTTATATGTCACCCGGATCAGTAACGGAAATTTTATATTTTTTTATTGCGGAATATTCCAGTGACATGAAAGTAAACGATGGAGGTGGTATGGAGCATGAGCATGAAAATATTGAAGTGATGGAAATAAAATTCACAGATGCGGCAGACATGGTTGAAAACGGTGAAATAAAAGATGCCAAAACAATTATGCTGCTTCAATACTTACAATTACAAAATATTCTGTGATCGTTGAATAAAATGGCGGAGAACACATAAACTCTTTAAATCATTCACCTTGACAACTGCCGAAAAAATTCCAGCCAGTTCCAATCGTTTGGTATCACTCGATTTTATGCGGGGCCTTATTATGGTATTACTCGCTCTTGAAAGTACCGGCCTTTATGAGCATCTTGAAAAGGCATCGGGTAATTCCTTTTTTAAATCCTTCATGGAGGAATTTTTTCATCATCCCTGGAACGGCCTGCACTTTTGGGATCTTATTCAACCCGGCTTTATGTTTATTGCAGGTACTGCCATGGCATTGTCATTAGAAAAGCAACGCCAAAAAGGTGTTACCTGGAACCAGTCTTTTAAAAAAGTGTTGAAGAGAAGCTTGTTACTTTTTTTCTGGGGCGTGCTGGACTATGCTGTAAGAGGCGATCATTTATCATTTGAATTGTGGGATGTACTCACCCAATTGTCTTTTACAACCTTGGTTACATTCCTGGTTTTCCGGTGGAATTATGTTTCACAGATTATAACCTGCGTTTGCTTGTTGCTCCTTACTGAGGCTTTATACAGGTTTACAAATATTCCCGGTTTCAACCAGCCATTTATTGATCAGCACAATTTTGGAAATTACGTGGATCTTATTCTTATGAATAAAATAAACTCCGGCGGATGGGTTGCCATTAACTGCATCCCAACGGCGGTGCATACCATTGCCGGTGCCATGGCAGGAAAAATATTATTACAAACACGAAAGGTAAAATGGTTATTCATTTGGGGAGCCATTACTTTGTGTGCGGGCTTCCTTTTGGATTTCGCCCACGTCACACCAATCATTAAAAGAATTGCTACCAGTTCTTTCACCCTTGCGTCTTTGGGCTGGTGCTTATTAGCATTGGCAGTTATATACTGGTGGATTGACATAAAAGATCACAAAAAACGTCTTTCTTTTTTTACCATCGTGGGCATGAATTCTTTGTTCATTTATTTATTTTTTGAAATTGTCGCCAGCCGGTGGTTCAATGAATATATGGGTGTAATCTCCAACAACCTTCTGTGTTATATAGGCACACCTGAAATGCTTAAACTAATAATTACATCACTTGTCATTTTTGCAATTGAATGGTATATGTGCTATTTCCTTTATAAGAGGAAGGTGTTTTTTAAATTGTAGAATAAGATCACCATTGGTTTTTATGATCTCTCCGTTTCGGTGCATTAATGTAGCTAAAAGAGTATATGGATTTATATTTTAATGAGAACCTAAAATAATATTCGAGAAACTTTCTGAAAGCAATCAGGAAAAGGAAAAGCAAAGGGATAACAACAGATAGTAGTATTAATTTCTTTTCCTTCATTAACATGCATTTTGTTCTCAAAAAAATAAATCTGTTTGCTATCAATATCTACGCAAGCAAAATAATAGCCACGCAAGATAAAAATTCCTCTTCACTCAATTGATTTTTCCAACATCATAAACTCAAGCGGTTTCAAATGTTTACCTGTAACACCATCTTCTTTAAAAGGAATTCTTTTACCGCTGTCGGCATAACCATGCCTCTCGTACCAACTGATCAACTCAGTGCGCAGAGTGATAACTGACATATAAATGGATGTACATTTTTTATACGCAGCATATTCTTCCGCCGCCTTTAATAATTGTTTGCCTATACCCGCTCCCTGCAACTGCGGCACCACGCTAAACATTCCAAGGTATATCTTTTGCCCATGCTGCTGCAGGTTTACACAACCCACAATTTGATGTTTATCGTTAGTGTATTTTAGAAATACGCTCCCGTCTAATTTCATTACTCCAAGCAGCGTTGCATCATCCACACGTGTATCTCCGGCAATCAGTTCCGCTTCAGTTGTCCAGCCCTGTTTGGAAGCATCACCGCGATAGGCAGTATTCAAAAGATTCCTGATAGCAATGCCATCCGCTTCTGCAGCAAACGAAATATGTGGGTTTTGGAAAGAATACATTTTAGATTAAAAATATTGAAAAAAACTATTCAAAGATTGTGCATTAGCTCCTGAGAGATGACCTTTAAAAGGTCATGTATTGTTGCAGTCAATCCAGGGTGAAAACGCTTTTAAAAAACAGGTGAATTCACTCTTTAATTCTTTTTACAATGTTGATATTTTTGTATCATTGAAAGAAAGTCACCTACCGCTATAAATACGAATGCTTTATTTCATTCTTTCCATCTAAAAAAACAAAACCGCCGCCAGGTTTAGTTGTTTGCAATCGAAAAATTCCGCTATACAAAACCGTAGGTTATAAAACCGTTTGGCCTGCCAGGCTGCAACAAATTCAGTCCGGAGAAGTCTCATTTTTTTTCACTACAAAACAGTCACCCAATTATATGAAAATTTCTTACATAAAAATAAACCCCCGATAAGCCGAAAAGGGAAAATAGAGTAGGCATAACATTTATAAAACAATTTTATGGCAAAGATTCAGAAACCAAAATGGACAAGTGCACAAATTAAAAAGCATACAGCTAGAATTTTGGAAGTAGTTGAGCAAAGCAAAAAAAGTAATAAGCAGGAAAATTTTACGGGAATTACCAGGGAAGAAATTGAAAATAAATTTAAGCGTGTCAATTCTCCCATGATTGTTTCACAAGGTTGGAATAGTACCACACCCGGTGGAACAATAAATTATAGCCTTGGAATTTACAACCCTGACCCAACACTATCCATCTGGCTTTTCGCCCATGTGTGGGTAGGATCAGGCAATGTGGATCCTGTTACCGGCACTTTCCTGTTAAACGCAGATACCCGTTTCCCAAGACTTACCGAGCCTTCTTTTAGCGGGCTTAGCCTGGCACCCGGAGCTTCAGCAACATTAAATTTTTCATTGAAAGTTCCATCGGGTATTGAAAAAACGAACTACATAGCAAACAGTTGCCTTATGAAATTTAACTGGCACGACATAGGAACTTACCTTGATCGCGGCGTGTTTGTATTTGCGGTAAGCTAAGAGATAAAGCATTTTGGAGCAAGCCGAAAATCCAATCAAAGAGTAGGCAGGTAAAATAATTTACAATGGCAAATGTAACGAGCTACAGCATTTTAGTGTATGGTGGCCCGGATGGATATCAAACCAATCGTTCACAAATTCAACTCACGGATGGCAATACCGTTGTTGCATGGCTTAGGTTCAACGATCCGGGAATGGCTTTCGAAAATGATTATATGTCTAACAACATTATCCGCATGCATCTTCCCAGTACTATGTTTCAAAGTGTTCTCGATATTTTGAGGAATGAAAGCCCTTTAAATATCTATTTCGCACAAGGCCGCGGATTTTTTGGAACAAGCACAGAACCTGTTGGTGAAGGAGAGTAATGCCCACAGGATTACGATGGTGTGTTGAAAAGCAAATGCAAGGGTGGGCGAAAAATTCAAGAACCGGCCCACCCGCGTATTTGCAAAAAGTTTTCCGGCAAGAATATTTGAAATAAAAACCTATTCTTTCAACACATCAATAAACCGAATCGCGGGCATTCGTTAAAGTTGATGAACACTCAACTGCCACTTTCAAATTATTATGCGAGCAGATTAAAACAGAAATACAAAATCCGGCGCTGGCTCAACATGAATTGCTAATTGCTTATCTTAAAATATTCCTCATTACCGCAACCCGTTTAAAAACGCAACAACAGCCACAACCCACTGAAAAAACAAAGGATAATAAAGAACCCTTTATACTTCAAAAATTAAAAGATACCATAGAAGAAAACTATAAAACCAAGCATTCGGCAAGCGAATATGCAGACTTGCTATATATTTCGCCAAAGACGCTGGCAAAAATTACCAACTCTAATTTCAACAAAACACTCTCCAGCCTCATTAACGAGCGCATAATTATTGAAGCGAAAAGAGAACTTTACCTTACAAATAAAACAGTGAAGGAAATCGGTTACGAACTGGAATATGAAGATGAATATTATTTCAGCCGTTTTTTTAAAGTAAATGCTGATGTATCACAACAGTTGTACAGGGACACTGTTGGTTTTGGCAAAGGCGTTGCTTAGGGCGGCATAGAATAAATTGTTAGCCAATCAAAAATACTTTTTCTTTTCCCCCACATGTCGACTCAACCAGGCACTATTTAATGTATCTTCTTTTTTACGTTTTGCAGATTTGAATCTAAAATCAGAGATTTAATAAAAAAGGAATAGTGACAACTCTTTTACCATTGCATTTCGATAGCGCCATTTCCACAAAATGTTTTCTAACTTTAGCAGTCTGTCATCCGCTATTCCTTACCCTTCAAAAATTTTTGATTATAAAAAATCTATTCAACCGGGGATATGATACCAAAAAAAATTCTTCTTTTATTATTGGTTATTGCCTTATGCGTTCCTGCAAAAATATTTGCGCAACATGCAATGCATCATGACTCAACTGTGCAAAATATTATTGCCGGCGTAGAACCGCAACCCTTACTGGCACAGGCTATTCGCCTGAAGGATGCTTTATCTTTCTTGGGAAGTCCTTTGTCGAAACAAGATGAAAAGCGTTTGATATCCTTGCAGCATCAGCCGCTTACTCAGCAGGTAGTAAATGATATACAGGCTATTCTCGATCCGTATTGCCTTGCTTTTATAAACATCAATCCCGAAGCACGGGTAAAGGTTGAAAGAGGGCCCGCAAAGGCAAAACTGATCCAGGATGGCTGGGTTAGTTTTTTAGTAAAAGTAAATAATGATGCAGGAGTTACTGCGCAACTCGTAGCCGAAAGTCCTAATGCAGCAACCCCATTATATGCACCTTCTTTTGAGCCGAAGGTTGACGAGAAAAAAGCACTTACACCTGGCCAGGTCGCCAATCGCTTTCTTGAAATAGAGGTGTACCGTAACCGCCCGCTGCTTCCAAATCTTTCAGGGTTAAAACTGGAATACGCCGTCGTGCAGATCTACAGTAAAGACAGTGGCCAGCGGGAAGTGGAAATGGGTTTTAATATCGGGCAGGGTACACAGGATATTGGCTTTCGTAACACCATCAATATACTTTTTACGGTAAGCCCTGCGGTAAAAGTTATCTTCCATATAAAGGATGATAACGGCTCACCCGCGATGGCATCGTTTCTTATAACGGATGGCATAGAACATATCCTGGATGATAGTGTGAATACCATGGAAAAAGGAGACTTTCGATTGGTGGCGGCGCAGCGTGACTTCCGGTTGAACTTTGAATCATTCAAAGATTATAAAGCTCCTAACGAGCTTACAGGTATTTATCCTTTGCCTTCGAGACGTGTAGCGGCTTATGATGAGTATCCCGATTTCTTTTTTCAATCACAAATCTATCGTGCCGACGGAGAGCATGTGGAACTGCCCGCCGGTAAGTATAGCGTTACGTTTACAAGAGGGCCTGAATATACTCCTCAAAAAATGCAACTTGTCGTTCCTCCCAATGTTAGTTCTTACGGTGCTACGTTTACATTGAAGCGCTGGATCAACATGAAAAAGCTTGGCTGGTACAGCGCCGACCATCATGTGCATGCTGCCGGCTGTAGCCATTATGATAGCCCGGAAGAAGGTGTGAAGACTATAGATATGTGGCGACAGGCGCTCGGTGAAGATTTGAATGTGGCGGCTGTGCTGGCCTGGGGCCCAAGCTGGTACCACCAGAAGACTTTCTTCACAGGAAAGGATGATCCGCTTTCAACATCTACTAACATTATACGCAATGATGTCGAGGTATCCGGTTTTCCTTCTTCGCACGCCGGCCATGTTGATTTGCTCAGGCTTAAGGAAGATGATTACCCAGGTACCACGAAGATCGAAGAATGGCCCAGTTGGACTATGCCTGTTCTTGCATGGGCAAAATCGCAAGACGCCATTACAGGGTATGCGCATTCAGGCTGGGGCCTGGAACCCACAGAGCCCACAAAAGATTTTCCTAATTATGTATTGCCAAAAATGGACGGCATAGGCGCCAATGAATACATAGTTACTGTTACACAAAATGTAGTTGACTTTTACAGTGCCGGTAATACACCTGCTCCGTGGGAGTTGAACATGTGGTATCATACCCTCAATTGCGGCTTTACTACCCGGCTCAGCGGCGAAACGGATTTCCCCTGCATCTTTGATGAACGTGTTGGTTTGGCACGTAGTTACTTTAAACCGGATGGCGCACTTACCTATGACCGTTATGTAGATGCAATCAAAAAGGGACGTTGCTATGTTTCTGATGGGAGTTCACATATTATTGATTTCTCCGTCAATGGATCAGAGCCCGGTATAAAAGATAGCAAGCTCTCTTTAAACGGTAAGCAAACGGTTAAGATAACAGCGAAAGTGGTTGCGAATCTTTCAGCACAGCAGGATGCGACAGGCCGGGACATTGCGCAAAGAGACATGACGGAGCAACCTTATTGGAACATTGAACGGGCACGCATCGGTAAAACACAAAATGTACATGTGGAATTAATTGTAAATGGCGAATCGGTAGATAAAAAAGAAATTGTTGCTGATGGAAAATGGCAGGACGTAACTTTTAATTATTCCATCACCAGGTCATCGTGGGTTGCATTAAGAGTATATCCGAGCTCACATACAAATCCTGTTTTTGTGATAGTGGATGGCAAACCCATTCATGAACTTAAAAGCGCTGAGTGGTGCCGGAAGGCAGTAGATCAATGCTGGAAAATGAAGCAGGGAAACATTCGTGATGCAGAACGCCCTGCGGCTGAAGAAGTGTATAACAAAGCACGTAAGATTTACGATGGAATTATTAAAGAATCATCTGGTGAATAGTGTGAATTAAAAAATACCAGAAAAAACTATGGAACACGAAATGAAAACACCCATTGAAAATAAAGATTATCAAGGGATCAGACAGTTACTTGCAAATTATCCAAACCTTGCAAATGAAGGGATCACGATACCTTACGACAGCAAGTGCAAAACGAAGGCTCACCCCCTTCATAGAATTTGCGACGCCGTATTTGCAAAGAAAATTACCGATGAAGAAGCCATTGAAATTGCAAAAATACTTTTACCCAATACGTGGTGTGACCACTCATGTTCCGATCCGTGCGTCCATCCACGTTAGTTGCTGCCATTCTTCGCCTGCATACAACAAGCCATCTTCATCTGCATGAATATTATAGAAAGCCAGGCAGGCTTTTAATAAAGTTGATAATTTTGTCACACAGCCGACAGGCACACAATAAGGTAGAAATCACCTTTGTAAAAGTTTTAACCCTTATGCAAATCTAAATACCGTAAGCTTCGTATAATGAGCTATAAGAAGTAATCATCTGTTTCTTTAACCTTAATTAATTATTACATCATGAAAGTAAATGGTATGGCAATTTTTACCTGGGCTTTACGCATAGCTGCCGCGTTGATTATGTTGCAAACACTTTATTTTAAATTCACTGCAAATGCGCAGTCGGTTAAACTCTTTACAATTTTAGGAATGGAGCCCTGGGGAAGAATAGGAACCGGTGTAATGGAACTTATTGCATCTGTACTTATATTAATTCCGCGAACAACAGCCTATGGCTCTGTTCTCGGGCTTGGCTTAATGTCCGGGGCTATTTATTTTCATCTTACAAAACTGGGAATTGTCTTCGATGGAGATGCCATACTATTTACGTATGCGGTTATTGTTTTTGTTGCATGTGCCCTTCTCACATTTATTTACAGAAAACAAATTTTAAATTTGATAAGCTCTGCAAAACATGTTCAAAAGTTTCAAAATTAGCAATATGAAGATTGAGAAAACAATTCAAACCCTACTGAGGCAATTATGTGATTCTATGCAACAACTTACTAATGAGGAATATTCAAGCCCTGTCAGCATTCTTTCGAATGCTACCATTGGCCAGCACGTAAGGCACGTAGTGGAATTGATAATGAAACCGGGAACAGGAAATACCTGGACCTTAAAGAAAATAAAGTTTCTGAGAAAGAAATAAATTTTCTTTACTCACTTCAGGATGAAGTCTTTTATTAATCCAGGATTATGCTTACAAGAATATTGCACCGGCCATTTTTTATAAAATTATTTAACTGGGAATACTGGCCCTTTCACATTGTGTATGCACCGGTCTATATTTACTGGGTATGGCTTGGATTAAGATCGCGTTCATTTTTCTTTTTTAATACTTCCAATCCTTCCATAAAGAACGGCGGTTTTCTCCTCGAATCAAAAAAAGATATTTACGACCTTATGCCTCAGCAATACTACCCGGCAACTTTATTTTTCAAGGCAGGAACAAATACTGACATGGTTGCTAAAGAAGTTGCCACACAGGCATACTCTTTTCCTCTCATTGGTAAACCGGATATTGGCGGGCGAGGCAGAGGTGTAAAAAAACTGGAGAATATGGAAGAAGTAATTGTCTACGCAGAGGGTAGTAAAGTAGATTACCTATTGCAGGAATATGTGCCTTACGAGAATGAAGCAGGCATATTTTATTATCGTTATCCAAACGAAAAGAACGGGCACATTTCAGGAATTGTCCATAAAGAATTTCTAACGGTTGAGGGTGACGGGCATTCTTCTATCGAAGACCTGCTTAAGAAAGAGAAACGCTTTATACTACAGTTGGCGACTTTGCAAATGACAAATAAAGGCGAATTGCAAGTCGTATTAGCAGCCGGAGAAAAATATTTGCTCGTACCGTATGGCAATCATGCAAGGGGTGCAAAATTCCTGGATGCAAGTGACATGATTGATGAAGCGCTCACCAAATCGATGGATAAAGTAAGCAAACAAATTAATGGCTTTTATTTTGGAAGATTGGATATAAAGTACAAATCCTGGGAAGATTTGAGGCAGGGTAAAAATTTTTCCATCATTGAGCTAAATGGCGCGGGTAGCGAACCAACACATATTTACGATCCCAAACATTCTATCTTCTTCGCATGGAGAGAAATCATAAGGCATTTAAATATTCTATCCAAAATCAGCAGGATCAGCAAAGCTCAAAATAACATTCCTTACATGAACCTTACTTCAGGCTTGCAAATGATCAGGGAAAACCGCCGCTATGAAAAAATGATGAACGAAACTTAAAAAAAACGGGATGTTTATATTTCTTAAATTGCCGCCATAAAGGATTTAAATAATAGTCATTAAAAAAATACCTTTACTAAAATTAAATTTATGTCAATTAACTGGAAGGGAGTATTTCCCGCACTTACAACAAAATTTACAAGCGATGACGCGATTGATCTTGAAATTTTTAGGGTAAACCTCGATGCACAAATGAAGGCTGGTATTCACGGCATGATCCTCGGAGGGTCTTTGGGCGAAGCCAGTGTATTAACAACGGAAGAAAAATCTACACTAGTGAAATTTGCTGTGGATTATGTTGAAGATAAGATACCCGTTATACTAAACATTGCCGAAGGCGCCACACGTGAAGCTATTAACCAGGCTTCCCTGGCAAAAGCGTGGGGATGTAAAGGAATTATGGCATTGCCGCCCATGAAATATAAAAGTGATGAAAGAGAAACAGTTACCTATTTTAAAGAAATAGCAAACTCAACGGACTTGCCCATAATGATCTACAACAATCCTGTTGATTATAAAATAGAAGTAACGCCCGATATGTTTGCCGAACTAATTGAATGTAAAAATATACAAGCAGTAAAAGAATCAACAAGAGATGTAACGAATGTTACCCGCATGATCAACAGGTTTGGCGACCGCCTAAAAATCCTTTGTGGTGTTGACACGCTTGCAATGGAAGAATTATTAATGGGTGCAGATGGCTGGGTGGCTGGACTTGTTTGCGCTTTTCCTGCCGAAACCGTTACTATTTACAATCTTGTAAAAGCAGGCAGGATAAAAGAAGCGACGGAAATATATCGCTGGTTCATGCCATTACTTGAACTGGACATCCATCCTAAACTTGTACAATATATTAAGCTGGCTGAAACGCAGGAAGGCATCGGCACAGAAAAAGTTCGCGGGCCGCGACTCACTTTAGTTGGAGAAGAAAGGAAACGAATTTTGAAAATCATTAATGACGGCATTGCATCGCGACCAGATTTGAATAAATATTCACAACCCGCAAAAAATTATAGTGCTCTTTCTAAAAGTATGTCGATATAAAATTGTGATAACAGTCATACAGTTTCGTTGCCAATAAAATATTTGATCTTCGCCAGGGCGAATTAAATGATCTCATGAAACATATTTTTCATTGTATTGATGCGCATACATGCGGTAACCCTGTGCGGCTCGTTGCCAAAGGCGGCCCTCAATTACGAGGTGAAAATATGAGTGAAAAGCGACAGCATTTTTTACAGGAATTTGATTGGATAAGGAAGGGATTGATGTTTGAGCCGAGAGGCCATGACATGATGAGTGGAAGTATTTTATATCCTCCGCATGATCCTTCAAACGATGTGGCTGTTTTATTTATTGAAACCAGCGGCTGCCTGCCTATGTGTGGCCATGGCACCATAGGGACTATAACCGTTGCGATAGAGAACGGATTAATCATTCCTAAAACACCGGGTATTGTTCGCATGGAAGCTCCTGCGGGATTGGTTATTACCGAATATAAAACCGAAGGCGAAAAAGTAACATCTGTAAAACTTACTAATGTTCCGTCATTTCTTGCGATAGAAAATATTACCGTTGAATGCCCCGACCTCGGCACATTAAATGCCGATGTTTCATACGGCGGAAATTTTTATGCAATCATAGATGAACAGGAAAATTTTAAAGGACTTGAAAATTACACGGCCGACCAATTGATAAGCTGGAGCAGGGTAATGAGAAAAAGAATCAATGAGAACTATGAATTTGTGCATCCTGAAAACGCGACCATAAAAGGCTGCTCTCATATTTTGTGGACAGGAAAAACTTTGGATAAAAATTCTTCAGCAAGGAACGCGGTTTTTTATGGTGATAAAGCAATAGACCGTTCTCCCTGCGGTACGGGTACTTCAGCAAGAATGGCACAGTGGTTTGCAAAAGGAAAATTAAAAAAAGGAGATTCTTTTATTCATGAAAGTATTATTGGTTCAAAGTTCACGGGTATTGTAGAAGACGTAACTGAAGTTGGTGGTAAGCCCGCAATTATTCCATCTATTGAAGGATGGGCAAAAATATATGGAGAGAATACTATTACAATTGATGAAGATGATGATCCGTATGCATTGGGATTCCAAGTGATATAGCCGGGTATTTTTAAAAGAATTTTTTGGGAAATAGATGGCGATTTTATTTTCTCTTAATACCAATAACTATACAATATATCCCAAACAAGCACAACAGCCCACTTGAAATAAATTCAGTTTCTTTTTTTTCGTTCTCAAATAAAAAAATATCTGTTCCTTCTATGTGTTTTAAGCTAATTGAATCTCCTACTTTGTGATTGTCACCAAAACCACATCCTACTTTCTTATCAAATTTTTTCCCCTCATACTTAAACTTTATGAAATGCATAACCTTCGCCCCAATGCACTTGGGGACATAGGTAATTGTCACCGTTACTAATTGCCCGTGCTTTTGAGTTTCACACTCTTTAATGTCCCTCTGCAAAGGAATAAGGCAAATAAATATTATAATGAAAAGTCCCGCCCCAATTAGCATTGGTTTCATACTGCTTTAACCATTAAGAATTTGTAGTAAAAGAAATGATTCCTGCTACCTCAGACAAATTAAGTAATTGGTTTGTAAGAAGATTATCAGTTAGCTATTGTAGGCTACAGTATTTGTCAGGGTACCAATATTATCTACACTTATGTTAATCTGATCTCCGGGCTGCAAAGTAAAATCATTGGGTGGTACAATGCCTGTACCGGTCATTAAAAAAGCCCCGTTTTCAAAGTCGCATTCCCGAAATAAATATTCAGCAAGCTCATCGAAATTTCTTTTCATTCTATTTAGCTGAATGTCATTTTCAAAAACGGCTATCCCCTGCCGTTTGATAGCAATAGATATTTTAGTTTCTAATGAAAGCGGCTCTTCGGGCACATACAAACAGGGACCAAGTGCAGCACTCCTGTTGTACACTTTTGCCTGCGGCAGATACAATGGATTTTCTCCCTCTATATCTCTCGAACTCATATCGTTTCCTATCGTATAGCCCTGTATATTTCCGCTGGAATTTATGAATAAAGTAAGCTCCGGCTCAGGCACATTCCATTTAGAATCTTTACGAATAAACACTTTCTCTTTGTGGGCTGCCACGCGATGAGGCTGTGCTTTGAAAAATAATTCCGGCCTTTCGGCATTATATACCTTACTGTAAAAATCTGCGCCTCCGGAATCTTTGGATTCTTCCATTCTGGCATCGCGGCTTCTCAAATAAGTAACTCCGGCAGCCCATACTTCCTGCTTGCATATAGGAGCCTGGATAAAATTTTCTTCCATTGAAGAAGTCACCGCATCATCAAAATATTTTTCTTCATTTATTTGTTTACTTAAATATTCAAATAAATTGTCGCGGTTAATAAGCCGGTCCCATTCTTCATTCAACAGGTAATTTTTACCATAGCCTTCAAGGAGAATGCCTTTTGATGTTTTAAATAATTTCATTTTTTAAATAAGGATTTACCAATTTTTTACTTCATCCAAATCTACATGCAATAAATGATTCGCCAATTCTCTTAGCGACGAATATTGGCCTCGTAAATGGATAACTGTTTGCTTATACTCTTCTACTTCACCCGGCTTTAATTCCTTTACAGGCGATGAAGATTCTATTTCGTAAAACGGGCCAAGCTGGCTGCCATCCTCCAGCGGGCCATCATTATAAGAATTGATAACATCTCCTTTGTAGGGGAATTTTTGAAGTTCCCATTTGGAGTTCACATACATTTCATCTTTATGCACCTCAGGAATTAAAATAGTAAGTACATTATTCTTAAAATCAAAACTGCCGACAATAGGGTTCGCAATTGCAGGAGATATACCAATCTTGCCGCGTGATTTTCCATCACAGCGGAAATACAAGATACTGTCTTTCACTAATAGTCTGTCATGCGGAATTTCTCCAAAATAATTATCGGTTATAAAAGATCGTGCATCGGGCTGCGGAGAAAAGGGAATCATAACTTTTGTTTCAGGCGTCGGCGTCATCATACTCAATAACCAGATTGAAAGCAAGCCACTTTCTTTTTTCCATTCATTATCTCCTGAATTTTTAATTTGATTAATGGATGAATACGCAACGTAATCAACATCTGAAGGAATATTAGTATTTAGAATTTGTTCAACAGCATTTTTATCTGGCAAAGAAATTTGTCTTTTAATATCCAGATGGAAAACCGACCCGGAATAATTTGTAATTACTGCGCTTTTAGCAAAGGTAGCTGAGGAACTATCTGATTGAATTACTTCAAATTTTTCCGTATCGATTAATGCAGGCACCTGCCAGTTTTTTATATTAAACGAGTCGCCTTTTTTAAAATAAACAGCATACTGCCCTCCTTCCGGCCCGAGCCAAAACCTTTCTTCACCCCCAACCGGATTAAATTGTTTTTTCTTTTCACCAGAAGAAATAAGATCATAATTTATCCAGCCATAGCTTGCCCCGCTATCACCCGCAGCGGTACTTGTCATCACCCTTCCCTGGTACCCGGGACTTAGTAAAACTTTTGCGTTCCCACTTTGCAATTCAATAACATCCTGCGAATACTTTTTTAAAAATGCTGCATCATAGCCGTAAGTGCCTTTTGTAAATTCTTCCACATTCTTTTTCTTATCGGTATTATTATTACATCCGGCTGCAAGAATTGCAAGCAAAAACCAGCCAGCTCTTTGTTTAATCATATTATGGTCGTTGACAAATATTGAAGCTATACACTATTAAGCAATCGTCCCAAATGGTTTTCCTTCTTTAATGTATTCTCTCCTGATACCCTCCAAAACATCTTCAAGATAAAGCTTTAATTTATTACGTCCCGTTTCATTTGTATGTGTAGGATCAATAATGTTCTGACTGCCTGTTTCTGAATTTTCACCATATAAATTCTGTCTCTTTTCCACGGCCTGTATCCCTGCGAAGTGAATTACATTTATTATGTTTCCACCCGTTAATTCATATTTCTTTACCTGTTCCGGAATGCCGTCAATAACCGCATCTTCGGGGAAAGATTTTTCCCAAATTTCCTTTCTTTCATCTTCATTGGGAATTGTAAATTTCACTATATCATTACAATGTTGTTGGCCACTACTCCGTTCGGTTACATTATAATGACGGCTTTCCTTTATCGCACTTTGACACAAACCTTTCCATCAATATTTACAATTTGTCCTCCGCTTATTTTGCTGTTAGTTAATTGCTACAATGATTGACTATAATTGCCATAGCTATTTACACAAAACAATTTATTATCCAAAACAAAAGCTTATTTAATCCTCCAATGGAAATAAACCTTTAATTTTTTATGCGTCTGTCTTGATTGACGAGCAGTTAGTCTGTATACAAATTCTTTAACCTCGCTTGAAAATCTTATATTTTTCTAAATAGGCAACTATGTTAGATTTAGATTCCCTTTTACTTAACATTTTACCAATGATTAACAGGTGAGACAATGCCCTAAGCCCATGTAGTCCAAAACCGCTAAATAAAAGCACTTTTATAATCGGAAAGATTGAAAACCCATATCTAAAATTCCATAAAGAGTATATGCCTACAAAAATTATACAATAGATATAAAAAAACCATACTATAAAACAAATACCTCTTGAAAAACCTTCTAATCCGGCAATTAAAAATTTTTTCATGCTTATTTGCTTATCCAGGTTATTAAGATTTGTAACTGAATAAATAAATACCATTAAGATTGAGCCAATGGAACAATAAAGAATTTCTCTATAAGATAGATAATATATGATTGCATTGCCACGAAATATCAATCTCGATGATAAATAAGTAATGAAAAGAAAAAAAGGCATGACTGCATTTGAAAACTGCTTTTTTACGGCTTCATAATATATATTAACGAATGCATCGTCATGCTCCTGAATATCCTCGTTGTTGGTAACCATATATCCAAAAATATAATATTTTAGTTTAATCTATTCGCAAATGAACGGCAATATTTTGATTGATTGCTTCATATTTTTATCATGTCAAAAGGGTAAAGAATTCTAAAAAGAAGCGTTACAAAGTGACCTCGTTTAACTTTTTATATGGACCAACGTTATTTGTTTACACTATCAGTCAAATTGCAAACGGCTTACCTTCTTTAATTAATTCCTTTTTTATTCCATTTAAAACATCATCTAAATAGACAACAAGTGATGAAGGTCCTTCACAATCCCCATTGTAAGGATTGTTGCTTCTTTTTTCATAGGCGATCAAGCATGCATAGTGCACTACATTATTAATATTACCGCCTGTAAGTTCATAGTTCTTTACCAGTTCCGGAATATCCAGGATATCTTCTGTTGATTTTCCTACAAACACAACTTCTTTGGGAAATAATTTCATCCATATACATTTTCGTTCGTCAGCATTGGGAACTGGGAATTTCAGGATGGAATTAAACCTGCGTATAAAGGCATCGTCAATATTGTTTTTCATATTTGTTGCCAGTATAATAAGCCCATCGTAATCTTCTATCCGCTGCAACAAATAAGAAACCTCCTGGTTGGCATATTTATCGTGTGCATCCCGCACATTAGTCCTTTTTCCAAACAGGGCATCGGCCTCATCAAAAAAAAGAATCCACTTTTTATCTTCAGCACGGGCAAATAATAACTCCAGGTTCTTTTCTGTCTCCCCGATATATTTAGAAACTATCATTGAAAGATCAATTTTATAGACATCTCTATCGAGTTCTTCTCCAAGCAATTTTGCCGTAAATGTTTTACCAGTACCCGGAGGTCCAAAAAACAATGTGCGAAAGCCCGGGCGAAATCTTTCATCCTTCCCGAAATCTGCGATGAGATTATCATTGAATTTCAGCCATGTCCTGATTTCACCTATCTGCTCTTTCAAATCGTCGTTGATTACCAACTGATCCCATCGGGTTGGTTCTTTTGGTTTGGAAGGCGCACCAGGATCTCTCTTTTTTTTCGGAACTGAAATTCTTTTAGCAGGAAAACTGATACTGAACTGCGGGGATTTATGAATCCCCATTGTTAACAGATCCACATAATCCTGCGACATAATAATTCGCCCATGCATAGGTGGTTCAAAATGCGGCATATCCTCGAGCCACAAGATCTTTCTCGACCAAAATATATTTTCTGCTCCAAATATTTCCTGTACGCTTTCCCGCCTTTGAATATCCTTTCCTGCTATAAGGAAAAGTACTGTTTCCCCTGTTGGCAAAAAGAAACGGCAATTGTTTCCCCGTGCGCCACCGATCCTGATAAAATCTTTTGTTCCCTCCGGAAGTTCACTCGTTATAGCACTGTCAAACAGATCAGGATACAAATAAGGCGCGAGTCCAACTAATAAAACTGTAACCTTATCCTTATAATTATCCTTATCCTGTTCCTTTTCCCAGACGTCATCTTTTATCAGCTCGTCTTCGATAAACTTTTTCAGATAAGGTTGAAAATCTTTGAGCTCTGGCATTACTGGTTCAGGTGCATTTTCTATTTCGTCCTCCGCAAAACTTCGCGTGATCCTGAATCGTATCAGTTTGTACAAATACAGAAATTCAACAGAGGTTGTTTTGCCATCCGGATTCCCGGTTTCTTTATTTTCAGTATTCATATCGTTAGTATAAGACAGTTTCTCAATTTTAATTTCTGTGTTATCCTGTCCGGACTTTATTATTGCGCCCAGAACGTCTACCTCAGTTCCCGGTTTTTTTCTAAAAAATGATCTGATGCATTTTAAGCACATTTTTGCTTCAGGTAGAAATGTATTTTTATAAACATCTTTACGTTCTTTACAGATCAGTAACTGATCATGCCCGGGTTTGATCTTACTAGTCTTCGTTAAAGGATTGTCTTATCCTGTAACATATCAAATCATATAAATAATTAAATTCTTCGGCACAAAGAATTTACCATCCGATGTTTTTATTTCCTCCTTATTGCTCTTAGCAAAATATTTCTTGTTTCGCAATATTTATTTCAACAACATTTCCTTGTTAGTGTATTCAATTTTTTTTACAACTCATTCAATCAATTTTGTTTGCAGGCTATAAACGCTTTCTGATCTCTTCGGGTAAGTTTGCATCATCCCTGCTAAACGCTTTCCCTGGTATCCAGCCTTCTACACGCTTTATCTCAGAAGCAAAGATTGCCATTTGTTCATCACTGAGTGTATCAACAAACGTGTTAACATCTGCTCCCAACGTCCTTGCAACGCTCCTCGCATACTTGTCAGGATCATTACCCGCATCGCCAACAGGTGCATATTTTTTCATGGCTTGCCCTATTGTGACGTGCCCATATCCAGCAAGTACCGAAATGATTCCCATTGTAGCTGTTGTCTCGTCTGGAAATAGGGCAAAGTCGCCCACAGAATCGGTATGATATTTCTTGCCAGGGATTGCGCCATATTTATCGCCTGACCTGATATTACCAGGATTTCTGGTATTCCATGAAACGCTACCGCCTGTTCTTACTTCATCGTCGTAAATAACATACTTGTGACCGTTAACCTTCACCACATCACCCTGCACGAGAGTTCCATGTGCCCAATGGATTTCTGTGGTCACATCTCCCTCATTCGGAATTGTCATTGCTTCATTACGATAATTGACCAATTCATTAAGGGCCTCAGCACTTAATGCACCAAGGAGGCGTCTACGCAAAGGGCTCCCTGCTGAAGCTAAAATCGGAAAAGCTCCGTCTGGTGGCGTCGCAAAGTTCCCGGTGCGTATCGCCCAATGAAGATCTTCACTCTTTTGTCGGAACAACGTATCTCCGGGCGATGTTGCTGCGTTGACCATTGCCAGCCGAAGCCGTGAACGATCGAATCCAGATCCATTTTCTTCCAGGTTATCGGAAAGTTTTTTACGCTGCGCAGGAGTTAATCCACGCAATACCCGTATCATATCGTCCATCGACAAACCGTTCAAAACGTAATAGGCGCCAGGCGGATCTGCATCAGCCCAATTATCAGAATCCGTTGCACCGCGCACCCAGTCAACCCGGTCGCCTATCCAGGATCGTTGTACATTGTCTGCTAATTTCGCATCTCTGGTTTGACTGGAAGTATGGGTGGTATTGAGCTCTGTTGCAGGGCCCTGCTGGATGGTGTGTGTTAATTCATGCGCCAGCAGAAGCTTTCCGGATGAACTGTCCGGATCAAATTTTCCTTCATTAAAATAAATATCTGTGCCATGTGTGAAAGCCTGGGCCTCCAATTGGTTACTCATGTTGACTGCTTCTGTGTCATTATGTATCCGAATGCTGCTAAAATCAATTCCAAATCCTGTACTCATCTCCTGCAAAGCTTTAGCAGGTAATTGATCTCCTTTCCCTGCAGTTTGCCTGATCTGGTCCGTTACCTGTGGTGTGGTGGAAGTATTACCCTCGGGTTTGCGCTGTACTGCCGTTGATTTTTTTTCTTCCTCTTCCTTTTTTGGTTCATCCATCTTCTGAACCTTTTCCTCTTCCTTTTTCGGTTCATCTTTCTTTTGGACTTTTTCTTCTTCCTTTTTTGGTTCATCCTTCTTCTGAACTTTTTCCTCTTCCTTTTTCGGTTCACCTTTCTTCTGAACCTTTTCCTCTTCCTTTTTTGGTTCACCTTTCTTCTGAACCTTTTCTTCTTCCTTTTTCGGTTCGTCTTTCTTTTGAACCTTTTCCTCTTCCTTTTTTGGTTCACCTTTCTTCTGAAACCTTTCTTCTTCCTTTTTCGGTTCGTCTTTCTTTTGAACCTTTTCCTCGTCTTTCTTCGGTTCATCTTTCTTTTGGACTTTATCCTTTTCTTTTTCCGCTTCTACCGGAGCCCGCTGGATGTCTTTGTCCTTTTTCATCCTGGCATCATTTGTACTGAACCTATCCTCTTCTGCCGAAGTTGAAAGCCTTTGTACGCTGCTAATCTTTTTTTGCTGTACTGCAGGAGATCGGCCTGCATTATTTACAACAGCGTTGGCAACAGAATCTGCTTCTTTTTCATAGCTGTCCCCAGGCTCATTTACTTTAAGGCCAGGTTGTGAAGCTTCTCCTTTCTTCTTATCCTGGTCAATATCATGCTGTTTGGAGAAAAAGCCTTCCTGGTTGGTCTCATCATGCGTGTGAACGTTGCGCTGGCGGTAGACCCGGGATGAATATGACATAGCGTTTTTTTTATTTAATAAATAAATTATTCAACCATTTCTGCCTGGCGGCTGGGCATTTTGTCCATCTTTAACAGAAATTCTTTAGAAAGAGCATCATAATCCACTGCGCCGTGTGAATTCTTATCATAGCTAAATATGTCCATTGCCTGTTCCTGTGCCTGGGCTAATTGAATATTTGTCCTGATGACCGTCTTGAAAAGTTTATCACCATAATGTTCTTTAAGGATTTGCTTCACATGCATATTCATGATTTTTCTCTCATCGAATTTTGTGAGAACAAAACCGAGAACATTGATTTTATTGTTCAATTTCTTTTTGATCAAATCAAAATGCCGCATGAAACTGAATACCCCCTTTAAGGGAAGGAACTCTCCCTGGAGTGGAATCAATACATGATCGCTGGCTACAAGTGCATTCACAGTGAGCATACCAATTGCATGAGGACAGTCGATAAAAATATAATGATACTTTTTGATTACCGGTTCAAGCAATGATTTTAAAATGTGCTCTCTGGAAAATACGCCCACTAACTCTGTTTCGGCCCCTGCCAGGTCAATGGAAGCAGGCACAACCGAAAAACCGGGCCTGATATCCACGATAGCATTCCTTATATCGCTGTCTTCGCCCGCCATTTCTTTTTTAAGTTCGGTGTAGAGATTGTGTTCAGGCTCATCAGCGATCCCCAATGACTGGGAAAGGTTTGCCTGCGGATCGGCATCTATCAATAATATCTTTTTTCCCTGCGCCTGCAAAGCAGCGGCAAGGTTAATTGCTGTGGTAGTTTTACCGGAGCCTCCTTTTTGGATAGCGATGGATATGATTGACATTTGAACTATTAGTTTAAGCCAATATAATTTTTCGGGATTGATTATTTTATGAATTCTTGCTTAGTTATAGTTTCAACCATTATTAGATAATTATGGCACTTATGCCAATAGTGGACACAGGTAAACCAACATTAAACTATCAAATGCTACACCCGAATTCGATTGGCCATACATTGCTAAAACGTTTATGATTGAATGTTATTCTAATTATTTTAATTGTTAATGAGTTTTGATTCATAATTATGCTTTTTAAAAGCACCTATTTATAATTGTCCGTTTTTAATGGGACAAAATCTTTACTTTTTATGTCTTCATCGTTTAAAATTGAAGAATTTAATAATCCGTTTAATATTTTAAATAGAAATTCTGCGAATTCATAGGAATATTCCTCAAATAATGAATCCCGGCTATCAATCAATACAATTGTCGATTCTTTAATTTTCAAAGATTTGATATTCCAATAAATAGTGTCCCCATTATCAGTAAATGCAAAAGGCAATATGCCTTCACCGTTTGAAAAAAGAGAGAATGGTATTTTCAATTCATATTCTTTTTCCAAATAATTATAAGCATTTTTTTTATTGTTTAAAAATGAGATAAGGTTAAATCTTTCTTTCGCCGCGAATGGATTTAGAACCCAGATTAACTCTGCCAAACGACCCGTTCCATATAAATTAATGAAGTTTTTGTAATCATCAGGCAGCTTAATTTTTATTTCATTTTCAAATTCAGTCCACATATGATTGCCAATATTAAATTCAAACGGATTTGATTTTAATGTTATTTCAGATATTAAATCTTTATAGGTTATCATATTTACAATCTATGGATTGTTCAAAATCGATTTATTAATAGAAAATCCAGCAGTCCCACTTCCTGAAATGGAAAGTGCCCTAGGTACCAAATTGTTCCCTTGATATATCGGTGTAACATTATAATCTACGATTTCTCCATTCTCGATTGCAGCTCTGACCTGTGCTTCTATTCCACTCATAAGAGGGGAGTTGACAGAAGGATAAAGTGGGACAATATTTTCCAAGCTTCCGCCACCACCAAATTGAGCGCCTAAAAGGTGTCCTCTCTCATGAGTCCCTGAAATAAATCCAACGGGTGTAGATCTGCCACTATTGTTACTCGTCAATGGTAGTCCCATTTTTGCCGTGATTCCGGTGGCTCTTCTTAGCGAATCAAGTCCTGAAAATGTCACTTGATGTATTCCACTACTGTAAGTATTCCAACCCTGGTCGGTATTAAATGAGTTAACTGGTTTCCCAAAATTAATAGTTCCAACTTTTATAAAGATAAATTGTGTGTTATTATGAGTGTCATACCGATCGAAAATACCCACTGTCCATTTTGCACCTGTGAAAACACGGGCATAATTACCAGCATGTAATTGTGGAATATTGCCAGCTATAGCAGTTGTTTTTGGAATTTTTTTCTTGGCCCTTTGTACGTACTCAAAGTCCCAAGTTTGCCCGCCATCAGCAACCGAAGATATTTCGATAACTGATTTATGATCCTGATTAACTTTATTTTTGATTGCGTCCGCTTCATCCTTTTTTATTTCACCGTCCTTTGCGTCCGTTTGTGCTTCTGTATCTATTTCACCCAATGCTTTATTTATATCATCCTTTCCATCTTGTTCATCGCCTTTCCCAAGCAGTTTTTCTACCCATCCTTTAATTGCATTCATCACTTTTTTAACGCCATCTTCTATTTTTTGCTGCAGCTTTTTAATAGCTTCTTTCACTTCGTCTACTATGCCATTCAGCCCGAAGAGTGAGGAGAGTATTGCCATTACCACGGGAATGGCTGCACCAAGAGCATGCTCAAACACTGTTGCTGCAGGCTCAATAACACCCTTTATAAGGTCTGCAATTCCATCCAATATCTTATCGATCATCTCGAATATCTCCTTCGCCTTTTCCATAACTGCTTCCACCACATTATAAACATCAATGATGGTAGTGATTACTGCCATAACACCTGTAGGATCTAATTTGGAAGCTATCCAAACCAGCGCTTTTCCCACAATGGTGGTTTCCAGCCAGCTTACCGCAGCATCCAATATAAAATCCCATATACTGCCGATCGATTTTTCAAGGCGATCCCAAAAAGTTCCGCCTTCACCATCCTGGCTCATCAGTTTTTCCAGCCATTCAAAAGCATTGGAAATAACTCCTATCGCTTTTTCAATTTTTGCTTTTAAACCTTTTTTGCCTGTAACTTCTTCAAGCTTTGTCAGCAGCATATCTACGGTAATACCCAGCACTTCAAACGCAAGTTTTAGCATAGATTTAAAGTCGAACTCTTTTGGCATTTCGATACCTGTGCCTTCAAGCTTTCCTAACAACCATGCCTGTAAACCACTTAATAAATAGGTCCCAATTTTATCAAAGAACTGTTCAAAGCCCATCTTGAGCGCGTGTACAAAGTTGAGTAAAAAGCCCAATGGATCATCAAGGAGATCGCTAAGCGCTTGTGCAGCTTTTGCAACAACTTTCGTAACAAGCGTTGGAGGCAATCCCAGAATATCCAGCATGGTGCTGAAGAATGTCCAGATCGCTTTCCCTAAATTACCATCTACAAAAATTTGTTTTAAGATGACAATAGCCATAGCCTCAAGCCGCTCCCAAAGATTTTCAATTGCCTTGAGCTTCTGGAAAAATGACATCCTTCCGAGGATCTGTTCGAGAAAGAATTTCTTAATAGGATCCTTGATACATTCAGGCAGCATCATCCATAAGGGCCCCATAAGGAAGTCGGGTAACTTGCCAAGTATGTCGCCAAGGATGTCCAGGATTTTAACAAGAGTATCATAAACGGGCCGCAAAAATTCTCCTGCATTGTGCAATCCTTCGCTTACCATGTCAAAGAGCGCTGTAACTTTAGATTGCACCCATTCATTTACTTCGTTTACTTTAGTTTCAACCCATCCGATAATGCCGGTTGCAAAACTTATTAAGCTGACACTCTTTACGGAGGCAAAAAACTGTGTAACCGTAGCGAATACTTCACTAATTTTTCCGTTTACCCAGGCACCAGCCTCCGTGATGCTTCCTCTGAAGTTTTCTATGGATTGCTGAATGGCTGGCAGGATCTGATCACGAAGACTTGTTTGCGCAGCTTCGTTCCCAACGTTTGAAGCATCATCACCCATAGCTGTAGAGGTGGCAATAACTTTTTTAAGCCAATCTTGTATAGTTTTACGGAGGTTTAAAATAGCACTGAGTGGAATTACTTCCTGTATCTTTGCCACCATCGCCTTTGCCGGCTCAATGATAGGGCGCAATTGTTCTTTAATTGATTCCCATACTTCACCAGCCTTACGTTGTGCCCACTGGATAAGACCTTCCTGACCTGTCTCGTCGGCATTCAGCCCGATAATCCCTTTAATATAATCCCAAGCTCCGCCGATTGCTTCACGAATCGGGCGGTACGATTCCCAAATTTTTGCTCCGATTTCCTTTATCCAGTTCCAAACACCTGCAGCTTTTGCTTTAAGCCATTCCAGCGCCGGAAGTGCAAAGGATTTCCACAGTTCTGAAAAGAAATCAACAGCCGGTTGAAAAAACTCAACGATCGCATCCCATGCTTCACCTGCAAGAGTGGTGACAAGGTCTTTTAATTCATTCATCGCCGCAAACAATGGCTTGCAATCACCCGAAGCCAGGGCAGTAATAATGGTACGGGCGCGGGTTACCAGTTCAGCGAATTGCGGAAAAATTGCAGTAAGCTTTGCTGAATTATTTTGCAACCCGTCAAAAATTCCATTCACAGCCTCCATTAGCTTGTTCTTAAAGTAATTCACAACTCCCACCCTGCGAATTTCCTCGATGAATGCAACCAGTGAAGGGGCAAGCGACCGCATTTGGTCTAAAAGCACATCGGCGACAGCACCAACTGCCTTTCCACCGGTGGCATCCCAGGCAGCACCAAGAAGGCTCTTTTCTTCTTCCCGCTGCACCATTGGATTACCAGATGGCAGTGCATAGTTGCCTGTATACCCCGTGGGTGATGATTCCTTCCTTCTTACGCTTGCGCCCTGCTGAACAGTGTGTGTTAATTCATGCGCCAGCAAACCTTTCCCGCTTGCAGAACCAGGATCATATTTTCCTTCCCCGAAATAAATATTATTTCCAGTAGTGAATGCTTGTGCACCGAGGCTGCTACTCATGCCCTCTGCCTCTTTGCCAGTATGGATACGAACACCACTGAAATCAGCGCCGAATGAAGATTCCATTGAATTTCGTGTAGCCTCAGGAAGTGGTTGTCCCGAACCTTTCGACCTGTTTATTTTTTGCTCGATGCCCGGTGCAGCATTATCTTCGCATGAATCACATTTTCTCCGGATATTTTTTTCATCATCAGGCGGCTCCGCATTGCTTTCGAAAATTGGTTTTCGCTGCAGGCCATCTGTTGATATTTCCGCCTCTTCTTTTTTCTGTAATTTTTCTTCCTGCTCGCAGCCGGCACATTTATTCTGAACAAAAAAAGTATCTGAATGAAATCCATTCGTTTGTCTTTGTATGGATATTCCATTGCCGTTTTCAACAACTGATCCGTTATTCAATCTCTGAACTACTTTACCTGCCACCGCATCAGCTTCACGCTCGTAGGGATCATCAACCTTACCAACTGTAAGGCGTCTCTGAATCATTGATCTGCTGATTCCTGAACTGGGAAAAAAAGGCCTTTCCTGTACACCTGGCGCAAAAAAATGATCGTCACTCTCTTTTGAAGAGAATGAAGTATTTTTTCTGGCAGGTGATGCTACCGGTTTGGCTTCAGCAACCTTCATGATTTTTTATATTGCTGTTAATATTTTTATCATTATCTCCATTCCACGGTTAACCGCTGTTTCATCCAGGGCAATTGCACTACCGACAACTTCCACGGCAGGTAATCCAGTAAAATATCAATTGAACTTTTTTCCAGGTGAAGACAGAAATGATCATTTTTTGAATCCAGTTTTCCCGGGCGCTGAAGAAATCCTTCTCTCAATCCATCGGGAGAAGTATTTTTTAATATTTCCCATTGTGCAATTACTTCTTCCAGCAATTGACCGGCTTCTTGCAATTCGTCCGCTGCTAAAATCATTTGCCTCTCAACTACCTGGTGGATTGGATAACCACACAAAACTTTTGCGATAATTAACTCATGCTCCTGCGCTTCAGTGCGGGCCGTCGCCAGGTAATGAAGCAGGTAGAGTGCCTTTTGCTGATGGTGCAGGTCCACGAATTTTCCTGCATTCGTCAAATGAAGGTTATAAAAAAAGTGGTAGATGAAAGGGTTCAGTAAAACGAGGCCGCCGTTACGCGTAAATATTCCCTCCTCCACCATTTTCTTCGTGGTGACACGGATATCTTCTTCATCATTTTCCCTATTTTTATTTTTTTCATTTTTTTCAATGGCTAACCTGGCATCATTCACCATTGTCTCCTCATTGCCCTTTTCGTTATCCCCGGATTTATCTTTTGTTAATTGTATACCTGTGCCGTTCTCTTCACGTGGCGGATCCATTTTTATTTTAATTGTCCCATCAATACTTTTTCCCGGCTCACCGGCGATCTTTACCAGTAATGGATAAATAATTGCCACTTTACGGGAAACTGTTTTTAACTCCATCAAATGCAGGATTTGAGGATCTGTCAGCAATAATCTGATCAGGATCTCAGCGATCCTTTCTGTTGAAAGATCTGTATGTGGGCTCGCAGAAAGCAATAAAATCTTTTTCCATACATTAATTTCGAAACTGCGTTTACCCGCTGTGATCTTATCCTTGCTTTTTTTCAGGCTAAATAGCATTAACTTATATATGTCTTCAATATATACGGGTAACTTTTCCTGTTTGCGTGCGGTAAGCAATTCGGTAAGATGTACGAGATAAATAACAGGATGCTGAAGGATAATACGTTCTACTGCATCAGTATCCGTCCTGATCAGGAGCTTCAATTCTTCCGCACTCTGATATTCCATTGCGATCGACTCGAGCACTTTTTCATACCAGTTTTCTGCAGGTATTATTACATTCCAGGGCAAAAAACCATTTTCCATATAAAATAACCATTGCCGGAAAATATTAGATTCCTGTTTTTGCCTGGTAATTTTAATTCCTTCATCTCTTCCGAATTTAATTTGGCTATACAACTGGCTGGTTATTTCAGAAAGCAGCTTATCAATATCCCATTTTTGTTTTATTTCCTTTGGAGCAAAGTTGCCCAGCTCAATTTCAAGTTTGTCAATAGTAATCACTTCCCCGGTATTGGATAAATCATTAAATACTCTTTCCAGCAGCGGTATAATATGGTCCCAATAAAACACACTGACGTCCTGCTGAACACTAAAAGCGTCCAACTCCTTATCAACTCCCAGATCAATCAATTGTTTCCGTATAATGTGCCTCATTTTTTCTTTGCTGTCTTTTTAGGAGTTCCTGCAATCAGATCTCTTGTTTCGTTAATATTTAACTTTTTCACATATTTTTTAACCTCAAACGAATCCCAGTGATTAAAGATGGTATTCATGGCCACCTTAGACTTCCTTAATTTTTCACTTATTGTTTTAAGCTCTTTCATATTTTTCAGATTACTATTAAAACTTTGTTTGTCCAGGTAATAACATAGACAACTCTGGATCAGGCCATGTGCCTGTTTTTCAGTAAGAGGTCTGGCACCCCGTAGATCCGGAGCTTTGTTATTTACAATTTCAGTGAGCAATGCCGATAGCTCGTTAATAGAGGGATCGGGATGTTGAAGGACCGTTTGCGCTTTAACTGCAATCGGATTCCTTTTGGAAGCTTTATTAATTTTACTTACAGTTTCTTCATATTTTGTCTTCCTTGCATTAAAAAACTTCACTTTGGCTCGTTCCAGATCCTTGATGTTAACTGCTTTTTTTACAAGGGGTATATCCCGTCTATCACTTACAGAAGGTACTATCGCGTCCTCAATATATTTCACATTTCCGGCCGTGGTGCCGGAATCTTCTTTTACGGTATCGGGAGTATTTCGTATCCCGCACGTAATCTCCTCCCAGCAAAAGACTTTATTCAGTTGGTTGAGGTATTTATTTTTTATTTTGTCAGCATCAGTGTGTTCGGTTTCCCAACAACCCTGTGGATCTGGATCTTTATCATTGCATGGATCGCACTCATTACAATCGGGCAGGCATTCAAAATCGGTTTTGAATAAAAATGTGGTAAAATCGCACAAAGAAAAATCCTTGCTACAGGCATGAGTATGGGAAAGCCAATAGTTCCATTCCCTGTATTGTGTTTCAAACCGGCAAAATTCAGCAGGAGCCAGCCAAAGTATGCGCAACAAAATGTGGGCAGGCGTTTCAAGGTAGAGAATATTTTCAACCAACTGGCGGTTTTCCGGCTTGCGGAAACGTTCAGGCCAGGCCGGCAACGCTACCGTGGCAATAAAAGAGTAAGGGTCTTTTGCAGGATAAAAGTTAATATCAGTTTTTTTATTATCACATGGATCGTATTCCCCTGTTTCTTTCCATGTCCAGTCATTGCACCTGATAGGATCCGGTTCGCATTGTTTGATAAGACATGTGCAGTCTTCCACGCAACGCGGCCTTAGAAGTATGTGTTCCACCAACAAGAGGCCTTCACTATTAATTAATTTTCGGCCTCTCTGAACCGCATCGCAATCAATTTCCGGGTTTTTATAATTTTGGGGATTAAAAGCAACGACCTCATTGCAGCAGTAGCCCGCCATGAAAGTTTGGGTATTGCCGTAATTTTGGTCGGATGATATTACAGCCGATGAAGGACTAATAGCGTCTACCTCATAATCTATGCAGCAATTCAGCTTAATGCCATAAGCGCCACATTCACAGTCAAAGACGGGGCGATAATTGGCATGTTCTTTAAGGCAGACGCCTACCTTTTCAAAATAATCAAGCGCTTTTTCACACGTATCAAAACAACATTCGCTCTGCCAGGCAATAGCACAATCCGGGCAATCATCCTCCGCATCCAAAGGTTCGCAAGGGACAGACTCTGAAATCCATTCTTTACAATTGCCAAATCCAGGTAAGCGGATAATAACATCATATTTACCATTTGGTCTTTTAATTACAGGATAGTTACAGGCAGCTATGCAGATTTGATTTTTCCATTCCGCGATACTCAGTGCTGAATTAAATGGTTGGATGCATCTTACAATTTGATTCGACCCGGAAGGATCTTTTTCATATACTTCTATTGTGAAAAGATTATCTCTTTCAAAAACAGGATTATTCAATACATCATAAAAAATTTCAGCCACACATATTTGGGCCGGATTTGAAATATAGTCTTTCTTTAGATTTGTAATGTAGGCAAGGGGCTCATTGTTTGAATTCAATAAATGATACTGGCCATTCGAAAGTGCGACTGAAGGGAAAGATGGCTTAACGTATCTTGGATATGCCTTAAAAAGCTGCTCCATTACTTTGTCTCTTTTTTCAGGCGTATCATAATTACAAGGATGGATAAGACCAGAATGATCGCAATACACATCGAAAGTGTAACGGCAATTTTCGGTATCAAAATATGTATGAAAGGAATTTGCGGACTGCGATACACAGATGAATTTTTCAATGCCTTCTTCGCCCCATGCTTTATCTGGTGTCGCAAATCGCTTTTTACTTTCCACAAGCACTTCGTAAATATATATCTTCCATTTGCTGTTACATCCGGCTTGCTCCGCAACATTTTTTGTTACGCAATCGCATTCATCCTTTTTGATAAAATAATTCCCAGGGTAAGAAAGCAGGTTGAGAAAAAAATAAAAATCATGCAGTGCCACATTTGGAGCCTTGTAATATTTTACACTTCGCCAGGTTGGAAAGAGATCTTCACCATACAGCTGGTAATAATAATATTTTATCGGGTCATCGTTTATCAGACAGGTAGCAGCCTTTGACAGGTCTCTTACATCTTCTTCACATGGAAACAGTCTATAAAATTCATCGTCTGCTTTTGTAACATACCTTATGGGGTACAGGCTGCAAATTTGCGTCAGTTCGTTGATAATAATATCGGTATACCAGTTGAAAATTTCCTTTGTAGCGTCCGGCACAAAAACGACAGAAGGGTTTTTCATGCAATCATCAGTGTTGTGATCCAGTTTAGGCTCAAGACTTATGAAAAGATCTTTGCCGTAGTTGCTTTTGTCGCGGGCATACTTGAGTATAAGTAAATAATTTTCATCAAATGCTTTCTGAGCGGTTTCTTTTGAAGTATATCCTTTAACACTTTCAAATAAAACCATTCCCTGAATATTACCATGACATTGATTCCGGCACCTAATGAGGTAATGATACCATTTGACGTTGGTCTTTTCATCCTTTCGCATATTTGTAATAGAACCACCCAAGTCGATTGCCGTGTAAACGGGATCGTGGGGCGTTTGAAAGAGCCTCTTCCTTAATGCTTCCACATCCTCATAAACTTCAGAAGCCGCGCTACCAAGATAACAGGCGTAAGGATTATCCTTATCCACGAGCCTATAGACGTATTTAAGATCAGGATTGTCAATATCATTTGTAATATACCGGCTATAATCTTGTTGTTCTCCAGAATTCACGACGGCATTTATCTCCTTTTTTAAGTCCAGTAATTTGTCGGCTTTATTTTTTAGATCTTCATCAGGTTGTGTACCATCTGGTTTTTCAAAAGTGCAAGCCGAATTATTATTGTGGATCGTTAATACCGTATCATTTCCAATATCATTAAGTATTATTTCATTTATGGAATCATAAAATGTTTTAGCGCTTTCATAAGCCACATCGGGATTTTCAAAGTCATTCACGCTGTTGAAAAGGAACTGCTCTTGCGGTTTATACCCAATAAGGTAACTGAAATTCCACCGGTAAGGGCGTACCTCAACTTTGATAAAATAAATATGCGGTAATATCAGTTGGTAAATCTCCGCACTGACGTTTTGTGCTTCTGCTGATGATTTATAAAGAGGCTCTGTTCTTGCTACCGGCAGACCGTTTTTATTAATTTCAATACTGAACTTCGGTGACTGTTCGTCCTTGTAAGGTTTGTAGTTTTTTTCATCCGCAAGCGGGACTAGCAATTTCCAGCAATTTTCCAGAGCTTCTTCGTTTGAATCATATTCATCTATCGAACAGAATTTAAAATTATTCGGACGGTCCAGCAATTCATATTCAAATTTGCCGGGCCTCCCAACAATTGTATCGTTGATGTCCTTTTTAAATGCTTTTTTATTGATAAATTTTAAGGATTGGGGATTCGTATCGTCGAAAACAGTTTCAGTAAATGGCTCCATCCCTTCCTTAAAAATCCATTGGGCCGCATCAACAAGTATCGCGGCAGACCGGGCTGCATATTCCGTTGCCAGCTCTTCCTCTCCAATATTAAAAAAAGCTATAGATGAAGCGACCTCATCTCCTTTATCATCTCTCAAGATCAGCCTGAGCACCTCCTTGCTTACATTAATATCCTTTTTCTTATCAGGAATAAAAGAGAATAATTTATATATGCCATGATGAAGTTTATTTAGATCTTCCGCATCTGTATAGCTATTGGCGCAAAAAATATAATTATCCCCATAGTGAATTTTAAGCCGATAGGCAAGAAGATTTTTATCCTGTATATCCTCATAATTGTTTTCATCCTGCAATGCTTTCAACAATTCTTTCACAGAATTTTCGGCGGCTTCAAGGGAATAGAATTTTTCGGCAGAAGTAAACAGCACCTGCTTATCTGAAAATTTAACCTGTATAATATAATGTTCTTCGTATCGTTCGACTATGAAATTGCAAAGGGTTTTTCTTGCATCGCTTTCAATTCCCATCAGTGCGCCTGCACGCCTTTCAAAACCTGAAATATTATTGTTCCGGTTATTATACAAGTAATCGTAAGCCTTCCCCCGGTTGCTGCTCAGGTCATCATAATGGGTTAAAAAATATTCTTTGCTTTTTATTTCAGCCTGCATAATATCCTTTTCATTGACGGATCCAAAAGAAAGCAAGGCGAAATCCGTAAACCTTTCAGTAAACCTGGACAGCAAATGATCAAGAAATTCCTCCCTGCGCTGTTGGTATGCATTGTTATCTTCAACAAGTACCTGGAGGTAGTCACTATAACCTGACATTCTAAGCTCCAGTTGAAATGAAACCTTGTGGTCCTGGTTTCCGAAAGATCTGAAATTGTCTTTAAAGCTCCCTGAGTATTTTACTAATTGAGATGCCCTTTCCGCAGAAATTTTATCGGGATAATTTTTATGGCTGATAAAGGCAAATTGTTCTGATGAAGTAAAAAAATAGAAATACCAGCAATTATTTTGTGTAGTAATAACACCTGTTGCAGAATTTGCGTTAAACAAATCTTCCCGCGTATTATTGATGGCCGTATCGCATTCACTTTTATCGCAGAATTCAAAGGGAATTATATCTATATCCGCACAAACCTTTTTCATTTCTTCGTTAACTACCAGTTCATTCAACCATTTTTTTCTTACCGGTACAGCAAGAACGGCCCCATCGTTTCCCAGGAAACCTTCTGTTTCACCATCTACTTTAAAACGCACCAGTTTTTTCAGATCAGGCACATCCGTTAACGGGCTAAGAAAATAAGTATGACGGTCCTTTTTATTTTCACTGCCAGGCAATGCGAATAAGGAACGGATATTTTTTAACTGCGATACATAATTCGCAAGTAATTGATCAAAAAATAGCAGCCAGGATTTTAACTGGTAAGCTTTTGCCCGACGTTCATTTGAAGCGTCCGGTGGAAGTCCTCCGTCGGCAATCCCATACACCCTGGGAAATTCGTTTTGAATGGATTTATAATCTCCCAGGTCGCTACGATATGCGCCTTTTGGAATTTCAGTATCCAGGTAAGGAAAAAGTGTATCGTATAGAACTTTGCCATTGTGCCGGAAATCTATTTTAAACAGGGAATTGAATTTTTCGGTATCTATGGCAACAGGAATTCCGCGCCGTGAAAATTTTATTACTGAGCAACCCGGGTCAAAATCGGGTATGTGATTTAGCGGGATCTGCCATATCCAACCTGGATCAACAACTGCTGACGGATTATTACAATCGTTTCTCCATCCCAGGTTCTTTACACTCCGTATACCTTTTACATCAAAGATCACATGATACACATCTGATAAATGCACTTCTTTTTTTAATTTGATTGCTTCAAATTCTTCTGTATCAACAAAGCCATGACTCTCTTTTACATTATAAGGGCGGCCTGCAAACACATCTTCAATTGTTCTGTCCTTATCCAGCAATTGCTGCAGGGTGTAAAATTTTGGGGAAGGTGAAAAAAACTCGCGGAGGTTTTCTACAATCGTTGTATAAACAGATTCTGCATTTGCACCCACTTCCAGTTCGATATCCGCACAAAGGCCGATCTTTTTTTTGCATAGCAAATAAATATCTATAAAATCTTCGCAAAGATTACGGTGGTACATGAGAGCCTTACGGATCTGTTCGATAAGTTGGTTCTCCTCCCTAATATCCAGGGGATTGTTCTTATCATATATTTTATCCGCTTCGATATATACCCGGTACAGCCCATTAAAACAATAATCCAAATTGCATAATTGCTGTACATCGTCTTTAACGCATTCATAGTAATTGTCCTCCACCCAGGCATTTTTAACACCCGGAATGTCTACGAGCATTTTCCTGATATCAGTAATCGTAAGGGGATTGCAGGCGAGTATGTCTGCTGCGGTGAAAAAGTTATTGTCTTTCGATTTGTCATCAGGATTGCGCGCAAGTATGTCTTCAACAGGAAGATTGGTGCGATAGCCAAGATCCATTATCGCATAACAAAGTATTTCCAGGATGGTAATGCCGGGGTCATGCACGTTGTGGTCGGTCCATATTTTTCCTGACAGCTTGCCCAGGTAATCCAGGCCGGAAGCACGCAGCTTTTCCCAATCCAGGTATTCAGGGAAACCGGGGTTAATTTTACTGATAAATTGATTTTCCTCTGCCGCCATAATACTACGTGTTTATGTCTCTACAATAACTGATCAGTTTAATTTTTTGGTTATTGCATTTTTCATCGTTGTTCCAGTTGCCACAGCCCTTATCCTCGATACACACTTCAACATCTCCGGCTATTAATATGGACCTCGGCGTTTTTGGGGATATCTCTGTTTGTTGAACAGGGATGCCATTTGTATCTAAAACATAATTAAGTTCCGCTTCATGCCGCATATTCATTTCCAGTATGAAATCAATATATTCCCTGGATTCCACGAGACGGACAATCTCTGAGCGCCTGACACACTGTCCAAAAGCAATTTTATGGTATTCCCCAACTGCCCATGGAGCCAGGAACTCACGGATGTCTTCTGCGAGTTTTTCTTTGAAATAATTTTCATCCTTTCCCTTCGCCAGTTTTACTTTAATAGATAAATGAATTTTTTCATACCTGGGATTCATGGCGCGGAATCGAGCGAATGTTGAAGTACGCCTGCGTATGTAGCTGTCAATTTTTTCAAGCAGGCTTACCGGTGCCTTCGGCTCAAATGCATTTCCTGCTTTAAGCTTGAACAGGTCTGGTATAACAGCCGTGATCACAAACCCTGGTGCGTAAGGAAAATCATTTTTATAAAAGTGCGCATTTAGACCAAAACTGTGGTTAATGCATTTTGCTTTGAAGATATCAGGGAATGCATCCAGCACCATCCGTTCATAATCGAATTTTTGAATGGCCCTTCCTTTATGACGAAGCAATTCACTTACACGCACATAAAACTGGCCCTGCTCTTCCGGTACCAGTCCTCCGAATGATTCGTAGGGTTGGGTAACCCGTTTAACCGAAGCATCTGCTTCATTGAGCTTTGAAATCTGGCTTGCTTCAATGGGTTTGCCGAGGCGCAGTTTGTCGTTGGCTTCATCATTGGTAAATATTGCTTTCATTGCCTGCGCATAGATACCGGTAGTTTCACTAACAGAGCGGCTGTTCTTCGGGATCGTTGCCTTGATCCAGTGCAATCCGGGGGGCATGACGGTGTTTTTATCCGTCATGTTCTCAGGCAACGCAAATGTGACAATACCTGAGGTGGTAAGATCTTCAGTAGCATCTTCAAGGACTTCAAAGCCGGTGCGCAATGGCTTCCACGTGTTATTATCAAGGTAATCCCAGTAAACATCCTCTTTATCTGATTCAGAATCGGCAGTTGCTTCCGCCATTTGGAACAATATGTTGAGATTATTTCCAGGAACTAATTTTTCAAGTCCAATAAATAATGTTCCCTCATCACAGAATGTGGGGAACAATGTTGGCTGCAATTGGATCTCTTCGTGTTTGTAGGTGTCTTTATACGGGTAGAGATGAATAAGATCAACGTCTTTAATAGTAGCGCTCGCTTTATAATCAATGGAAATATTCCTTATAACAGGTGTCCAGGGTTCATTTGGGATAGGTATATTAAGAGGCGGACGTTTTTTACCACGATCAATAATAGTATTGTAGAGGTTATAGAGTTTCTGCAAATTTGCAAATTGAGTTTCTACTGCTTTTGCATCGTTAAAAGATGTGTCGGCTTTCGAATATGCCTTATAAATGGCATAAAAGAGTTTATCCCTATCTGGATCAGTTACAGAATTAGTTAGAGGAGGATTAGGTTTTGGGGGGTCAGCGGGGGGAATCGGCAGGGTGCCGGTAAACCCTGCATCACCACTAAACTCAGTAAACGCTTTCTTTGCCGATGTTTTTGAGGAGTTGGCGTCTCCTTTGGCAGTAACGATCTTATCATTTAGCAAGGCCAAAGCATTTCCCCAGTTGCTATAAACAATTACAGTTCCGTTGGAAGCATCCCTATAAACTGCACCCTCCAATAATGCATCAGGATATCTTCCCAAAGCCATCATCTGCCTAGCCAATACAAGTGGATAATCTTTATGCAAAAAATCCTGGTTTTGAAGAGTTATTTTTAAAAAGCCATTCTTTTCAGCTGTAGTATATTTGTTGAATGAGGCAGCATCCATGTTAAATTGACTCTTTAGATTTTCAAACAAAGTATTTTTTAAACTAATAGTTTGTTCGTACCCATTAGGAGATGTGCAAAATGAGTTTGAGTTTAATGTAGGAAATAGCTTTCTGTTATACGAATTAGTCTTAGTATTGAAAAGAGTTGTTTCCGGTGAATGAGGTGGCGGGGGATCGGGTGGGGTAGGGCGCGGATGTTCTAATTCCGATTTCCATTTACCCTCCTGTAATACAGATAAATTAATTTCAAACTGGTTTTCATCAAGTCCGAACTGTTGCTGTTCTCCTGTTTCGGGCTGTTCCGGATTAGCCTGGTAAGCGACATAATACTCATTAAAATCTGCAGGTTTATCCTTCCAATTAAAATTTATGGATACATCGGTCCAGTTCTTGCAAAAAACTTCTTTGCTACCAATGTAAAAATTAGGACCAATGTAGTTCCTGTTACAGTAGTTTTTTAAAGGATTACCCAATAGGGTCTTTATGGCCTCTTTTTCACTGTCTTTAAATTTGTAATTTGGGTTGCTAAACTGTTGATCAAGGAATTTATTCAAACCAGATTTGCCCACTTTCAATTTCTGACTATGAGAGTGGTCGACCAGATATTTAAGATTGGCTCGTGCCTCATTTCCAATGTCCGCATCCGCGTCATTTATAAGGGGTTGTGTTATGCAATAGGTGTCAGATTTATTTAGATCGAAATCAATAATATCAGGTCTTGATCCAAAAGGATAAATAGGTCCATTTACATCCATTATACTTTCATCATTTTGCACAATAAAATTGTTAAGACCGCATACTTTTACGTTTATCGCTGTTTCATACGAAGGTGTGAACAAATCATTATCTGTTTTTTCAAGAAGCCTTACATTCCTCAAAAAATAATAAAAGGAGACTGGGATTTTTGTATTATCGAATTTTTTATCCAGGCAACATCCTCCTTTTCCTGCAGGATCAAAACCTCTTCTTATTTTTATTTTTTCATTCAGCTCTATCTTCATCAGGGGCTGGGTAGTATCGAAATCTTCTTTCAATGTTTCTTTATTGAAAAAAGTCACGCCTGGCCTTCCATCTTTAATGACGGCGGTGAACTTTATTGAAAAAGTTTTTTTGTGGGAAGTCGGATCCTCTGTTAAGGAAGTAAATCTTAATTTTTTTACTTGATCTGGTTCGATCCATGCCTTGTCTCCGCTAAATAATATTTTAAATATTCTTTGCCGTTTAAAAAGTTCATCAATAACATCTTTTTCCGCTGGCACGACATTTTTATAATAGTCAGACCACCACTGATCCCAATCAACAGCATTTTCTCTTATATAAAATATATCTATCTTGCCGCAAATATCCCGTGTACTTCCTTTAAGGAATTTATTTCTCAGTATATTAATCGTAACTATACTTACCCCTTTTTTAATAGCTTCCCGCACCAAATCTTCACTGATATAAACATAATAATTCCTAAAAGCCTTTCTTACCTTTGAAAAGATTCTTTTTGTTGAATAATTTGGAGGATACTCACCCGCATTAATACCCGATTTGCATACTACCCCTGTTTTATCTTTATCATCAGTGGGATCCTCAAGCTGGCAGGCAAGTGTAACATTAACAGTTCTTCTGCCACCACTCAGTAATAACACCGGCGACGCAAGTATAAACCCTAACCGCGCATTGGGATAAGGCTTAAATACTTTCGTTCCCGGATACACGTACTTACTATCCTTATTACCAACCGTATAAAAATTCTTTACTTCAGACTGAAAGTCTTTATCAATTCCATCCGCCATTCTTGCATCTGGAGCGATATACACACCTTCCGTTATTGCAATATTTTTTCCTCTCGCAGCCGGATCTGGATTTGGCCTTATCTGGTTATTCAGGTAAAGTGTTTTTACATCTTTGACCTGCGCCTGGTTCACCACGATATCATCATCCAGAGAAAAGAGTATTTCTTCTTTATTCAGATCCTTACCATCTTTTACCTTCAATCCTTTTTTAAGCAGGTATTTGTCAAGCTCTTTTTGAATTTCAAAAACAATATATGCCTGGTCGGGTACTTCCTTTTTTGGTTTTAACTTAAGTACTTCCTTGTAAAAAAAATCGAGATGCTTTTTGGTATACCCGTTCAGGTCACCTTGCAGTTTTTCAAACAATTTTAAGAAAGCAAATAATAACCCAAGGTGAGGTAGATGTTTTTTCTTCAGCTCATCCTTCAATGGAAGTATGCTTTCATCAAGACTTAGCTCTGCGGCAGTGGATAAGATCCCGATTGGTTCAAATAATGAAGAAAATAATTCAATGGTCCTTTCATACAGCTCCTTCATTGTATCACAATCGCCATTCAATACAAAACTTTCCTCTTCTGTACGCGAACTTCGGGCAATGTCGCCCTGTGAGCCAAGTCCCCATATTTTATTTTGAAAAAAAGCAGAAAAATCGATTTGTTTCACACAATACCTCTTCGAAGCAAGCCCGTTTAAAATTATGAGACTCCGCAGTGGCTGGCTTAGCTTGTCTTTGATAATACTTTCAAACACTCTTTCAACGGGTAGTTCTGTCCCTTTAATTTTGAGATACCAGTCATTGATCCGTTTTACTGTATTGTAATAAATAAAAACCTGTATTAGCTGCAATCCTGAACTTGTTGGACTCTTTCTGAAAAGCAGTTTATACAGATCGAGATTTCCCCTTACCTGCTGCAAATTGTATTTGATCAATGAGGCAAGCGCAAATGGTGCGCTTTTCTCAAAAAATGGCAACCAGTCGCTGACAACCAGGTTTGAATCGTAATAATTTAGGTGCCGGGATAGCTTGTAAAAATAGTCCAGCAGATCAGCCGTTTTGCGGGCGTCAATCTTTGCCTTGCCTCCAAGCAATTGGTCCATTACCCGCTGCTCCTGGCTGATTCCTGTATCATTCTGAAATGGATGAAGCAGGCAGTCACAACGATCAGCGCAAATATTATGTGTTACACTATTAGCCATAATTCAGTCAAACGATTATTATAAGTTGTGCCCGGTCACTTTATCAAACAGTTTTCAATGCCTCATTCAAATAGTAATCGTACACGTAATTGAATCTTGAATTGGTTCCCGGAATGGTATATTCAACAAGGATGGTGAATCTTCCTTCGATAATGTCAAACAAATCTGCCGAAGTCACTTCTATTTTTTCAGCAATAATACGTGGCTCATAAAACAAAATGGCATTTGTTACCAGATCCTTAATGAAACCAATAACAGATGCATTCAAGGGTTCAAAAAGATAATCCTGGAGATTGCACCCGTACCTGGGTTGCATCACCCGCTCACCAAGGCTGGTGGATAAAAGGATATTCAGGCTTTGATTAATATCCTGTTCTGCACTCACCATTTCAGGAGAGCCTGAATCACTATTGAATGACGGTGGGAAAGCCCAGCCCGTACCTAAAAATGAATTGAAACTGTTTTCTTCCATCATTTTTTTTTAATTAGCCTCCAATTTGAACCATAGGAAATCCCCCCACGATCACTCCGCCATGAGCTGTCAGATCACCCTGCCTTGCCGCAGGCCTTCCGCCTATAAACACTGTGGTGGAACCCTGGACGATTGCATCGGGCGGTCCGGCACATACACATAGATCGGAAACCACCGCCGCAGGCAGGTTCCCGATCAAAACAGTTGGCACACTTGGCCCTGTAACAGGGCCGCCCACATGTGGATTTGGTGTTGCCAAAGGACAAGTATGCATATCAGTAATTCTTGCAGCTGAGGGCATATTTTATTTTTTTCTTTTAATTTATTTTTACCGGCAACCCGGAAATTATATTGGGTCCCTGTGAAGCAAATTTTGCAATGGCTCCTTCAATGCTTACGCTGGCATCGCCTTTCATAGATATGGATGGGCCTCCGATAGATAAAGACGCGCCTGCACTGAGTGTTAGAACAGTGCCCGCCTTGATATCAATATTTGCCGGGCTTTCCATACTGATACCTGATGGCTTCATCGTTAGTTTATTTTGGCTCTGATCCACGATTTCAATTTTTGTTCCCTGCTCATCAAGCGTTATACTGTTGCCTGCGGGTGTATCTATTTTGATCGTTTTTGTCTGATCGTTGAAACTGATGTGCATTTTACTTCGGGTTGTAAAACCTTTTTCATCGTTGGCATCCCTGGCGGTAATTGGAGCAGGGTTTGCGCTACTGTGCAACATACCAAGAACAACCGCATCACGCGGATCATCATTAATAAATCCGACTATCACCTCATCCCCAATCTCCGGTCGAAAAAAGGCGCCTCTGTCGTTACCTGCGTCAAGGCTGGCAATTCTTGTCCATATACCCTGTGCATCATTATCAACGACAGGAAGCTTTACAAGAATCCTGTGATCACCATCGGGATCATTTTGCAGTTGCACGGTTTTACCAATCTGCAATCCATGAATAGAGCCCACGAGGCCCCCGGTTTGTCTGTCATTCATATCAGCATTGTGCATTTCAGCATACCGGGCGGGGTCAAGACCAAACTGAATATTTGTTTCCCACGTGCCTTTACCTATATCATGCTTTACGGCTGTTACAAATGCATTTCCATTAAACCTTGCGCCAACTCCGGAAATTTTTACAAGGTCTCCCGGTTTTACACCGGCGAATCCCTGGAACCTGGCACGCCCTCTTATTTTGGCAAGACGGCTACGCATCATAGCTCCTTTCACCCAGTCCTGCAACTCCTGTTCGAGGCGGTGGCCACTATGGTGCAACAAATATTTATCGGGGCTAATGGTATCCGCAATGTCACTACCCGGGATATTTCCATTTTCCTTAAAGGAAGCAGCCGATGTTTCGGATTTAAATAATTGCTGGTTACTATAATCCCATGACCTCGCCTCAACAGCTTTGAACTGATGCGGTGCATCCATTTCAGCTTCGAATTCATAGATATCTGTTCCATAAGTGATTTCCATAACCGCTGTTGCATTTGTATTTGGCCTGAATATTTTTACGATCCCATCTTCCGTCAATACCAGCATGCCATTAGCTTCAGCCCGCAACAATAAAAAATCCCAATCAGAAATATGATGCTGCACCAACTCTTTATGTTTTAAAGAGGTTTGTTCCGAATCTGCTTTCAATTTGTTGGCATTGGCCAGCTGGTCAAAAACTTCATTATCCTTTACCTGCTGATAATACCTGCTTTTTCTGCCAATGGACATTTTTATGGCTTCATCCCTGCATTCAAGCCGCAATTCACCATTGCCATTTTCCTTTACTTTAATGGAATGGCATATGATAATACCTTTAAAAAATTGTGTATTGGTGCCATCCCTTCCCGCCTTGATCATTATTTTTTTGCCAGGGATAAAATCATTCTTTTCGCTGATGGCAAAAGTTTTGTCAGCAGCTTCTCCATCACGGATAATTATTTTCGCTACAGAGATCCTGTTTATTTCTTTCACAATTGAAATAGATAATACCTGGTAAACGGGGTTCACCTCCTTATTGTCAACAAGGATACTAAATGTTGCTACATCATGCAGCGAAGGATTTGAAATTTGTGCACCAGCCATTAGCCTTCATTTTTATTGAATGGTGGAAAAAATAATTTATTCCCTACCCTCAATTTTCTTAAAGTTGTCAACTCGTTAATACGAGCTACTTGCAAAAAATATTTCGGATCGTTATAAATGTTGTAAGTCAATAGGTCCAGCCGGTCACCGGAACCAGCAATTCTTTCATGCGTGAGGTCAGGGGATTTTTTTTGTTGCTCTGCCTCACGCTTCTTTTCACTCAGGTATTTTAAGAAAGTTGCCGAAATTTTGATACGTAACGGTGAGCCATCAGGATTGAACAAGGTGTAATTGATATCAAGTTGAGATAATACGCAAGGAAAATTGATCTCTTCCCCCCAAAATATTTTTAGAAACCGCGGGCGGTGGATCTCGCCTTCCATGAAGTATACGCATTTCTGAAAATCATCCAATTGTTGCTTTACTGTTTTCCTGTCATGCGATGCATCATAACCTTCCATCGTTTTGGTGCCATCTAAAATAATATCCAGCTTGAATTGTTCGGGTTCTGTGGATTTATATTTCGGATCTGTTCCCTGTTGGCCATGTCCTTTTTCGGTGTCGAGGTTAATTTTATAATTCTGAGAATAGGATTCCGGGTTTATAGGAACCTTAAATTCACTGAGTTTTGTATTAAACTCTTTGTCTTTGTAAGACCATATTGTGATTTTATGAAGGCTTTTATCTCCCATGTTTTTCTTTGATGATTTCCAGAATTTTTTCAACACAAACCCTGATGATTTCCTCGCTGCCTCCACCCGAACTGCCAGCCTTGGAAGATGCGGGTGAGCCCGTATCGCCTTCGGGGCTTACGGTCGCTTTTATGATCAGTTCGCGTACTTCTACAGGCATAATTATGGAATTTGAAAAATGAGACGATTGTAATTCAATTCAAGTGTTTCAATTAACACTTCACCGCGCTCAGCATTTAGCTCTCCCAATTTCCAGCTTCGCGGCCATACATTATTTACAGTCCATTTCATGATGGGCTTATGATCTTCTCCCAGCAAAACAATTGTAACTGTAGGGATCACTTCTATCACCTCTTCATCGAAAGCTTTCTTGAGCCAGGCCGTGAGCTTTGATTTACCAGGTGTCAGCAGGCCTCTTTTCAAATTGAGAGGGCCATACTTCCTACGTACCGGAATAACATGCTCGAAGCGGTTTTCACCTCCTTCTTTCACTGATTCTGTATCGATAGTAGAATCCAGTCCACTTACAGATTGAAATTTCACGTCAATACTTTCAGCCGGCAGTGTACTGAACTCAACACTAAAATGAAAATTGACAGTTTGATAAAAACTTTCGGGAGTACTACTATTGGCCATAATTAGTTAGCTTCTACAATTTTCAATCCTTCATGCACCAATTCCATTGTTTCGATAGCTACCTCATTACCGTCTGCTTTCAGATCAGTTGATTGTATTTTACTTGGCCACGCATTTTCAAGTGTCCATGTAATAATTGGCTTGTGATCTTCATTCAGTAACTTGATAGTGATGTCGCGCCTGAAAACTTTCTTAATCTTGTTGCTTTCCTGGAATTTGGCAGTTTCTCTCCACAGTTTAAAAAATTCGAAGTCTTCGAGAACGCTGCCCCGCTTGAGGGTTACATTGCTGTATTTAGTCAAACCTGGTTGTTTGTGTTTATTATATGTAGGATTGTTGCCTTCCCGGTATTCAATAACCTCTGTTTCGAAATCCAACCCGGTAACTTCGGTGAATCCCATACGGGTACCTCCCCAATTTACCTCAAAGTGAAATTTCGGAACGGGGTATTTAAAATTGTCTGGCATTGTATTTTAGTTTAGTGATTAAGATAAATTATTTGCAACGTTCCTTTGGATCAACTGCATTGATAGCCTCTTTGAGGCTGCTAATGGCAGCACTGATGTTTTCCTTCTTTTTACTTTCATCGAGATAAATTACAGCAGCAGCTTTTGCTTCTCCATCATCTTTGGTGAATTGACCGGTAACCCATTCTTTGTATAAGCTCTTACTCACAGGAAAAGTTAATTCAGGATAGATCACACAATTGTTATCCATATCGTTACAGGATTGTTCTGGTTCAACACATTTATCGTCTCCATCTTTGGTGGTTATAGTACATTTGAGAATATATTGCCATTCCTTCAATATGAATGATATTCCAAATGGGCTGCACACATCCTGTCTGACCATATTGGCTATTTTGATTGCGTCCATCACCTGTTTGATGATATCGTCCTTTGTTTTTAATATTGCATCCAGTTTTTCATAATACATTTCCAGACATTTTACCACACCTGTTCCGGGTGCCAAAACTGTGCTGTTCAGGCTCTTGATACAGTTCATTACGGAATTGTATATTATTTTTATCTTATCCAACTGGCAGTAAAAATCGCGAATCATACAGAACAGAATTTCAACTGCCTTCACCGTATTACCCGAACTATAACAAATCTTATCCACGAGGGAAATAATCAGGTCAAACTGGCTGCATATTTCAACCACATAATCATCTAATTGATCCAGGTCATCAAGCCATTTTTTCAACCCGTCACGCCTGCTTTTGAAAAATAATAATGTAGCCTGTGCCTGGGCTGCGTTTTCCAGTAATGTTCCGTACTCTTTTTGTTTGTTTTTGAGATCATTATTCCATTCATCATAACAGCAATCGCAACCCTTCGGATCGTCTGGGTTGTCGTGTATACAACATTTTGTAAGATCTGTGACTTTACCATCAGGTCTCTCATATTGCGGCCAGTCGGCTGGTACATTGACATATTCTGGTTTTGATTGGTTTGCCATGTTCATTTTATTTTAAAAATTTTTAATAGAAAAAATTATCAGTAAGCTTTCTCATCACGGCTTTAGCACCCGGGTTCGGGTTTGACCTTATCCTTACAGATGTCGCAAATTTTACGTTCACAACAATCCAGTCGTTTTTCACAATCACCAAGATTCGGTTCAATACATCCGCAAACCGGGCAGCAGAAAAATGCCACTGCATCTTTGATACCTTCAAAATCACTTCGTTTGTTATATAATTCTACTTCCGTTTTTGCAAAATCTTTTTGTGTTTTGCCCATATCTTCCACTACCGCTTTCAGGTCACCTTCCGAGCGCTTGATCACATCCTGAATACTTTTGTCAATTTTTTTGATCCGCTCTCCAAGCTCTGTCTGCAAAGGATCTATACTTGTAACATTGGAGAATGTTTGTATACCTACCACATCGGAGGAAGATTTAAAAATTGAATCCACATCATAGACAAGGTTTTTAGGCATACAAACCAATTTCTTAAGATCATCTTTTACATGATCACATTCGTGGGGCCTTTGCTTTACAGGAGGAGTGTTGGAATCTTTGCAGTTAGCAATAATATCACCCGTTAATTCTATCATTTGAGAGCAATTGCAGGTATCTTCCATGCAGTTCTCAAGCTTGCATGCCATATCTCTTAATTCAACTGTTTTAGCTTTAATATCTTTCACTGTTTTTGCAATTTTCTTTAAAGATTCTGCCAGGGTTTTATTAACAGCGAGATAATTTTTTACCCCTTCTTTTATAGAATCATTGGTCTGAATCAGCCTGTTATCGATATTTAACTGCAGGTTGCGGTATATTCTATAATGCCTTTCTGTCCATACAAACCAGCAATTTTTATTACCGATCAGTTCTTTCAGTTTTGTTCTTTTCACTTCAAGTTGTGCAACTTCTCCTAACGCCACATACATGTCTTTGCAGTAACCATCCCTGAAGATATTGATAGTTTTAACCTGTGTAAGGCAATCCGGTTCAATACAGCCGCAATCATTGGTTGGTTGATTACTTTGTGTTTGATTATAGTTCATAAATATTTTGTTTTATAATTAATAAAAAATTTAGTTATGTTTCTTCGAGCATTTTATGCATAAACCGAAGAATGATGAATTCTGCAGGACGAACCACTGCCATCCCAATCTCAACGATCATTCTTCCCTCAAGCACATCCTGGTAAGTCATGGTCTCCGCAAGCCCCACATGCACATAAAATGCTTCACGGGTTGTAGTGCCTTGTAACGCTCCGGCCTTCCACTGCTGGGTGAGATAATTTATGATCATCGATTTTACACGGGTCCACGTATTAAGATCATTCGGTTCAAATACAAATTGTTCTGTAGCATTCTTGGTTGACTCTTCCACCATGTTAAAGAATCGGCGTACAGGAATGTAACGCCATTCGTTATCATTGCCAGCCAATGTACGGGAACCCCAGATAATGGCGGAACCCCTGCCGGGAAAAGATCGAATCACATTGATTGATTTCCCAGCCTTTGCATCAACGTTCAATGACATCTGTTCTTCATGAGTAACCAGAAATTCCGGCCCTACAGCATAATTAATATTTACATTTGCCGGGGCCTTCCAAACCCCTCTTGAACTGTCTACCTGCGCGTACACGCCCACCACCGCTGAAGATGCCGGCAATATCATGTCTAAGTTGTTAATGGCACTTTTTGCCTGGAAGTATTGTGTATTGTTACCGGCTTTTAATTCTGCTAAAGTGCTGCCATCCGCAGATCCTTTTACAATCACCTTCGCATCATCATCATCATTCTTCTCACTGTCTTTTACCTTATATTGAAAATCTATCGAGGTCCTGATCCTTGGAAAATAGGCTGCTGCATATTTAAGATCTTCGGTTGCTCCACTAAGCCGGTTCCTCAGCAGGTCAATATCCTTTTTCCATTCAATTTCATTTTCAGCATTAATATTATCAGGATCATGCCATACATCCATTACAACAAAACGATCCTGTAATTTCTTTGCCTGCGCGATAGCATCCGTATACAAATTGTAATAATCTATTGCTGTGCTAAGGTTTATTGCATCAGGAAAAAGAATTAAAGTAACTTCATCAATTTTTTCAACTACACTTAATCCCTTTCCCAGGTTGACAACCATCACCAGAGATCCCGTTGATGCATAGTCTCCAACGGAAACTATATAACATGGCCCCCCACCATTTGCAAAAAACATCTGCAGAGAATAATACATGAGAAATTTTGACTGTTTTTCCGGATCAACTCTTGCATGGATCTCAGTCTTACCGGCGATACTGCTAAAAGTGACTTCAATACCATTCTCCGGATCTGCCCCGCCAAAATATTGCACATATTCCAGCATAGATGAAATACGCAGTCCTTTGTTAACCAAATCGCCATCCGTTTTTTCCCGTGCTCTTGCTGTATAGCCAATAAAAGCAGGGATAGCGGTTTCAACAGAAGCGATTGAAGGTGGGAGCTTTGGAATCTCTTCTATATAGACTCCCGGGGTTTTGTATTCTGGCATAAGTTTTTGTTTTAATTACTATAATAATTGAATTGCTTTGCTATTTATACATCAAACAAGTCTGATCTCGGAACGGGAATCTCCGTATACACACGTTTATTTTCAGCTTTCAAAATTTCATAAGAAGAAGGGTTGGGCAGGAATTTCGAAGTAGTTCCATCTTTGAAAACTGTAGGCACATAAGTGGCGTTACGTAAACTGATCGATTCCATGAACCCTTTCTGTACATCATATTCCAGGTAGGGATTAAGAATAGGGTTAGCTTTTAATTTTTTTTGTTTGTTATTAAGATAGCGCCAAAATGTAAACCGGCTTTTAATCCGAATCTCAAAAACACGGGGAGAAACTATATCTCCATTGGTCTCGATCCTCGTGGCAATTAACCCATCATTATCCAACAGTGAATATTCTGTTTCCGCAACGTTTGGACGTAAAGCAACAACTGCCCAGCAATGCGAAGGCATGAAAGATGAGAAAACAATGTTGTGCTCAATATACAGGCCATTATCAGCGCTAATTTTCAAAAAATAGATCATCGATTTGCTTATGCCGGATAAAAAAAGAGTATCGGTTATTTCCTCGCTGAAATCAAGCAGGACCTGCATTGCAGAATCAGGGGTCCGCTGTTCAATTGTTTTCACAATATTTCCATTATTATCTATGAGCGTAAAACTAGCCGAATTGATACCCGAGTTTTTATCGAAGGAATAATAAAAACGAGTTGGAACCACCATGCGGTCTGCTTCTGTTACAAACCCCTCACCCTTTACAGTTGCCCATTGATCAAAACCTGATTTATCGATATAATATGCTTTGAGCATGTTATCGAAAGAATCAAGGGCAAGATTGCCCTGCTCGTAAGCGAACGAAAGATTTCTTTCTGCAGGAGATAACGCAAGAAATGGATTTGTTTTACCAGACAGCATCGTTTCATTTGAAAAAAAATAGCAGGAAGGTATTGAGTTGCGGAGGTTGGAATTTGATATAGTATCGATTTTTGAATTTTTGCGTAGCAGTAGAATCGTGATTGCAAGATCATCAGGCAAAGAAATTTTTGGCTCAAATGCTTTTACCCCGCCTGTCAATTGTTTTTCAACTACTGCAACGACGATCTGAAATCCTGAATAAGTGGGAAGCAGTTTAAGCTGATGGCCTGAAAAAATATTCTGGTGATGAGAAGATACTTCATATGTCAGGTCGTCATTGATCGTTGGATAATTATCCTGCAGCTTATCCGACAGGAAACGAATTCTTCCCTCCCGATCGGGGATGTCAAAAATTGTATTGCCATCCCTTTCAGTAAGGTAATATTCATGCAACAGCTTTACTTCACACAATGTTTTGAACATAAGAATCAATATAGTTTATACAGGCATTTTTGATAGTTTAGTTCCAATCTCCGTTATTGCGGGCACTTCTCTTAATATGGCTTTTTCTGTCAATACAACCAATCTTAATTTATACATAACAAATGGTATTTGACGTCCACCCAGCGATCCCCATAAATGATTGATCTGCTCGAACGTAAGCGTATATAACTCCATTGTAAATTTGAGATCCGTAGCATCAGGCGCGGGCAAGGTTAATCCCGTTGAAGAGCCATAGGAAAATATATTACGGCTCTGAAAAAACCTGATGATAGCTGATAATCTTTCAAGTGCATGGATATAGTCATCGCCTGAATAATTGCAGGTAATCAGAACATACAGGTTAAGAAAAACGGGAGGATTCTGGTAAAGAACCGAAGAAGACATTCCATTCTTTACTGCAGAAACATTCTTTAAAGTACTTTCTTCTTCGACGTTGACCAGGGTTATTACTATGCGTTTGGTAAGAGAGTCACTACCTGAGGTTTCGAGCAGACCAATATTGTCTATAACAACATCAGCACTTCCAATAGACAATGTGATGTAGTTTTGAAGTTCCTCTCGGAGCAAAGAAAGAGCCTTATCGATCATTATCTTAGATTATTACTTTTTGTATGATCAATTTAACAGCAAGAAAACTAAGTGCTGTGATTAAAATATCAAAAGAAATTGCGTATTTCACCTTTGAAGCACAATACCCAGAATACTCTTGTAAGTATATATCCACACGGTTCCCTTTGTTAATACGTGTGAAAAACATTTTACCTCTGCTCGGCATAAAAATTATTTATTTTTCGTCTGGAACAGCGAAAAGACATGGCAGGCAAAAAAGGTGAGTTTTAAATATTTAGTATAAGCAATACAAACTGAAAAGACCTGCGGAGCAGTGAGCGTCGAGGTTGCATACTACATGAAGTTTATCCACGCCGCCAATTATTTCGTTTTATAAATATTCTTTTTAATATCATTAAAAATTTTATCCAAAGTAGCTTGTGTTTTTGGATTGGCATCCAAATTAATATCTTGGGAAGATTCAAATTCTGTTCTTATAATATCTTTTAATATGCTTTCATTTTCTTCCGCATCAAAATATTGAAAAAGCAATTTTATTTCCTCCTGAGAACACTGATCATCCAGGTATCGCTTGAATAATGATTCTATTTTTTGATTTTCCACAAGGAATTTTATAGAAAAATGAATTTTAGTTTTATATTCCCGTCAGCTATTAGTATCGTAAAATAAGTTACATCTTTATCTTAGAAGTTAAAGGCATTCAAGTGTACGTAATCAAAAATAAGCGCTTATGTTAGTTTAATAAGCACACTTAGCTCACGCAAATACAGATAAAAAGAGAAGTTTAAATTTTTAAAACTTCAGGAAGACTACAGATAACTTTTTTGCATAAGAAAACCTGGCTAAAAAATGACAATGTTGCCATAACTTACTTATTCAATATTAGCTTTCCGTATCGAAGTGTTTCAGAGGTCGGCGAAAGCATATACCTGATATATACAAATACGACCAACAGATAAATATCCTCTGTTTGATGAGGCATCTTTCGATAGGAAAAAACTACGAAGCAATCCAATCTATAAATTATACGCTTTTTATTTTCCACAGAAAAATCATCCAATTACATACTGGCCGCCTTTAACCAGATGCGTCTTGATAAAATGATTTGCTTTTACAATGTGATCACTAATAGTAGAAAGTGAAATTCCCAGTTGCAGGCTAACTTCTTCATAAGTTTTGCCTTCAACTTTACAAAGCCTGAAAATAAGTTTTCTTTTAGGTGGCAATAATTCTATAGCATGGTATAATATTCCAGAAGTTTCTTTGCTAATGAGCACTTGTTCTATATTCTCAGGATAAGTTGATGGTTGATTGAGATTCCCAGCTGATTTTTTATCTCTTTGAACTCGTCGATAATGATCATAACATTTATTTGTCGCAATGCAAAAGAGATACGAGCAAAATGATTTTTCCGGCTTAACAGAACTGCGATTATTCCATATAATCATAAATACATCCTGTAATATTTCTTCAGCAATAACTTTTGATTTCAAGAGCTTGAGTAATTTACAATAAAGCTTTCGGCTATAGAAATTGTAAATTTTTTCAAAGGCCACCTTATCGCCTTTGGCCAATTCGACAAGGATTTGCTTTTCATCGAATAAATTATTACTTGACATTACTATTTCTTAAAGGGGGTGAATAAGATTTCTTAGGATATTTTGTATCAGAAATACAAAAAGTATCGTAGGGTATGAAGGACAAATCTGAAAGTGTCTTAAGGTAGCCTATAAATTAACACAGCGGGGAATGGGCGAGTATGCTAAATCTTCTATTCGTATTTATTGCATAAATCTAAAATATAGAAATTAGAAATTAAAACTTTTTGATCTTTATTTTATAAAAAAACAAAAATTATTAATCAGCCCCGATCAATCATTTTACAATAAATAAAATGATTAGATAAGCCGGAAAATGTTTTAACCACAGATTACACAGATACTTCGTTTTGCCAGGTATCTGTGTAATCTGTGAAGCCAGATGGCTATAGGGTTCTTGTAATATGTGGCAAATAAATAATTCAAACAGGTTTAAAAAGAGATACCTGGTTATATTTTTATTTTTATTGTAACAGTCAAATTAAGAGCGATAACTTTATTTTTAAAATGATCCAACTGAACGATATTAAAAAAATGCTGGAGGAGCAGGGCTATATTACCGGCGATGCTGTTGCTATGTCAGTCTTTCTTTCTTTACAACTGAACAAGCCCCTGCTGGTAGAAGGTCCTGCAGGTGTTGGTAAAACAGAAATTGCCAAGGTAATGGCCAATGCATTACAAACAGATTTGATTCGCTTACAATGTTATGAAGGCCTGGATGCTACCCACGCGTTATATGAATGGAACTACCAACGGCAATTACTTCACCTCAAAATGGTAGAGCATAATGCGCAATCAGTTGAAGAAAAAGAAAAAACAATTTTCAGTGATACATTCCTGATGAAACGGCCATTGCTGCAGGCAATCACACATCATAAAAGACCCGTGTTGCTTATAGATGAGATAGATCGTTCCGATGAAGAGTTTGAAAGTTTTTTGCTGGAGGTATTGAGTGACTGGCAAATAACCATTCCCGAATTAGGAACTATTAAGGCGACACATATTCCACACGTAATACTAACTGGAAACCGCACACGTGAATTAAGCGAGGCTTTGAGAAGACGTTGTTTGTATATGTACATCGACTATCCTGATTTTGAAAAAGAATTGCTGATTGTTAGGAATAAGGTGCCGGACATTGATGCAAAACTGGCGGAGCAAATCACGCTGTTCATGCAGCAACTACGCATTATGAACCTGGAAAAAAAGCCCGGCATTGCCGAAACACTCGACTGGGCGATGGCATTATCAGCGTTGCATATAGAGTACCTCGATAAAAATATTGTTGAGCAAACCCTTGGCCTTATATTGAAAGACTGGAGCGACACAAGAGAGGTTCAATTGTCGCTGAGCGAGCTGCTTGAAAAGACGGGTGTTCATTCAAAGCTCGACCAGATATGATTACAAGACAAACTTCTTTATCAAAAAATCTTATCCGGTTCTGTATTTTTCTCCGGTCGAAAGGTTTTAATACAGCAATGGATGAGGAAGCCGCGGCACTCCAGGCATTGCAGTATATTGACTTCAGCAGTAATGATATTTTTCTACTTGCCCTTAAGTCCATCCTGTGTCGCAGCAAATTGCAATTAGATGAATTTGATAATTTGTTTCATCAGTATTGGAAGGACCTGGGGGTTGCCGTTAATGCAAAGCAAAAAGATGATACTAGTTTTAGAAAACCGCTACAACAAGCGGCTTCATTCAAATCGTTGAAAGCCTGGTTACACGGCAACCACAGCCACGATACCGAGGAAACCGCTACCTACAGTCTGCAGGAAAATCTTTCTCTAACAGATTTTTCCGCGGTACCGGAAGATCAAACGGACGAACTCCTGCGATCCATAAAAGCCTTGTCAAAGAGACTTGCGGTCAAAACAAACAGGAGGTATAAGCCGTCTCACAAAATCGCGATGCCCGATTTGCGGGTAACGCTCAGGAAAAATATGCGTTGGGGTGGGGAACTGCTCAATATTGTTCACCGTAAACCCAAAAGAAACAGGGTGAAACTGGTGATGCTTTGTGATGTAAGCAAGTCAATGGAATTATACGCCGTTTTTCTGCTTCAATTTATGTATGCATTCCAGCAAGTGTACAATCGCATGGATACTTTTGTATTCAGTACTTCACTGAAAAGAATAACATTTGAATTACAACAAAAGAATTTTCGCGAAGCGTTGCGTTTGCTTGGTTCTGAAAAAAGCGGGTGGGCGGGCGGCACAAGAATAGGAGAATCATTGAATGTATTTGTAAGAGACTACGCGAAAAAATTAGTTGACTTAAAAACAATCGTCATCATTCTAAGCGATGGATGGGATACAGGCAATATTGCGGCGCTTGAAAAGAGCATGGAGTATATTCATAAAAAATCAAAAAAACTTATCTGGCTAAATCCCCTTGCCGGGTATTCCGTCTATAGGCCCGATGTGGCAGGCATGAAGGCAGCTATGCCTTTTATAGATGTATTTGCACCCGTTCATAACCTGGAAAGTTTAAGGCAATTAGGCAAGTTATTATAATGGCTTTTCTTTTAGCAATCTGAAGGGAGACGACTACACATTTTGAGACCGGGCCCCCATGGAACTCTCTTGCGGTCGCATTTTTTACGAGCGAGATTACCAGGAGAAGCTCCCCGGGCAGCAGGTTAAAAAGCTATTAAAAATTTGAGTTGTTTGATCCGGAGTTTTATTTTTCATTCCTGCGCTGTTTTTATATACCCACTGTCGTGCTTCATCTGTGCGATGTGTTCCAGTAAGAAATATACTAGTGGTTATCTTTCAGTTTATACAAGCGAATACTAAGTGGTTGTAAAGGCGGCAGTTCATCAGATGGTTTATCTAAATAGAAATAAGCAGTAGCCGACACATCATCAGATCGGTAAAAGTTTGAAAACCCTTCCGGCAAGCCGGGCGTGTCCAGTTTTACCAGGCTATCTTTTTTGTAAAGAGGATTTATTTTTACGAGGTCATCAATGGCAACTGGCACCAGGGGCACTCCTTTATTTTGCAAAGCACTTACCAGTTCCTTTTTGTTGCCACCCATTTGCTGGAGTGTAACTTTTATATCTTTTTTGAAGTAAACAGGATCCGGAACATGATACCGGTAAAAGGCCCAGCCAAGATTATCTTTATTGGCTGCCAGGCACCCAGAATAATCATTGAAAAATTCTCCCTGCCCCCAACCGGTACCTATATAATCTTCAGCGCCTGTGCCAACAAGTGTTGGAAATTTACCGTCACCATCGAGATACATTTTAACTTCCCCTTCGCCCCACCAGTAATCGTTATAAACCGGGTTAGCATTTACACCCACATTCACGCCGAGGAACCTGCCTTTGCCTGTTACCTGTGGCAGCAATTTAAAATCTTCGCCCAAAGTAGTGGCGGTATCGCGGCTCCAGAAGGAATGAAAATAAAGATAGTTGTCGTTCCATTTATTGATCTTCTGAAAATTTATATCAAAAAACAAATGCGTTAATCTTTTGCCTGATTCATTGGTAACCTGGATCCTGGCTTCCTTCTTAAAAGGCATTTGAATAAACGATAAAAAAGAACGTCCCTCCGGGTTAGCAAAAAAAGCGTTGTGGTATTTGGCAGTCTGGCCAAGCCCTACTCCAAAGAAATCGCCAAATGGAACTGATACAGCAGGTTTGCTCTCGCCATCCCAAAACATTTCCAGCTTTAATGATCGCAGCATTTCCGGTGAGCGGTCATTGATTGTTATCCAGATTCTATTTACGATACCGGCGCCTGTTGCATGCATCAATACTTTTGTTTCACCAGGTTTAATGCCATTTGAAGGATGCCCCTTTGCACCATTATTTTCCATGCCACCTTTGCCCTTTTCGGCGTTGATATTTTCAAAGCTGCTCCATCGTGTTGTACTGTTGTTGTCAAATTCATAAAGATTATTTGTATGAGGTTGCTGGGCTTTTAGGGGCAGGAGTACGATACTCAAAAGTATTAAGAGGAAAAATTTGCTTATAGACAATATAACTTTTGAAATATTCATTGCTGGTTGTCTTACTGTTTTTCGAAGTTAAAATAATATCTATACTTTAAAAGTAAATAAGAAAAGCGGTAAGGCACATACAGGAGACCTGTTGTTAGCGTGAGTTTTTAAGGCATGCTGACGTCGGCAAAAAATATTTGAAAGCAGTTGGCATCTTATTCGGAGATAAAATTAATTCAGGTAATGTCCGGTGCAGATTGCGGCCAGGAAGAAGGTGTAAGAGCTTTTCTTATTCGACTATTCTAAGGACAGCACCGGCTAAATATTATTTAATAATGGAATTGAAAAATAAAACGTCGAACCTTTGCCGATTTCGCTGTTTACCCCAATATTTCCTTCATGTCTGCAAATAATTTCTTTTGAAATAAACAGGCCTATACCAAATCCCGGGAATGTTTTTTCATTTTTTCCTTCAACCCTGTAAAACCTCTCAAATATTTTTTCCTGGTCATGTTCGATAATTCCAATGCCGAAATCCCGTACAGCTACAACCAGGTTATTATTCTCTACTCGACTTTCAATTTCTATTTTAAGAGAATGGGGAGAATATTTTATGGCATTTGTAAGAAAGTTAGTTACCACCTGGCCAATCTTTTCCCTGTCAGCATGCAGCGTTGTCGGTGCTGATTTTGAAAAAATAATTTCGTAATTGGCATTAATATGTTCGATGTCATTAATTACTTCCTGTATCAATTCATTTATTTCAAAATTTTCTTTCTTAAGCGAAAGGCTGCCAGTTTTTATTTTTGACAGATCCAGGAGGTCTGAAATAAGGTTGATGAGTTTTAAAACCTGCTTGTCAATAATATTCAGAGTTTTTGTCAGAAAAGAATCGTTACTGTTACTGTAATTAATCTGTAAAAGTTGCGTATAGGCTTTAATGGAAGTAATAGGAGTTTTTAATTCATGGCTGGCAAGGCCAATAAAATAATCTTTCTGCTGTTCCTGTTCTTTTATTTCCTGGATGTCAGTACTTGTTCCTACCCACATTTGTATGTTACCCACCTCATCCCTTTGAGGAACAGCCCTGCTCAATTGCCAACGGTATTCACCGTCGTGCCTGCGAAAGCGATGTTCAAATAAAAAATCTTGCCCTGTGGTAACAGAACGGTTCCAGGCCATAATATTTTCGTTTCTTTCATCTGGATGAACAATTTGTAACCACCCGCCTGTTTCAAATTGTTCTTCGGTTAAGCCCGAATACCTGTACACAGCCTTGTTGAAATAATTTAAGTTACCTTCCGCATTGCCTGTCCATACAAACTGTGGCATCGAATCAGCAAGTAACCTGAACTTTTCTTCACTTTCCTTTATGATCCGTTCAGCCTGTTTTTGCCTCGTAATATCACGTGCAATTTTTGAGGCCCCAATAACATTTCCCTGAGTGTCTTTTACCGGGGAGATAGTTAAAGAAATATCTAATATTCTTTTATCCTTTGTAATGCGTTTAGTTTCAAAGTGGTCAACCCTTTGGCCTTTTCTTAGACGGGCAAGTATACCAGGTTCCTCGTTTATTCTATCGGCAGGAATTAATTTTGAAATCGACTCTCCAATCATTTCATCTGCCGAATATCCGAATATTCTTTCTGCGGCGGTATTCCAACTTGTAACAATGCCATTCAAATTTTTACTGATGATGGCATCATCAGATGAATGAACGATACCTGCGATCTCCTCTAATTTCGTCCTTGCCAAAACCTGTGAACTGACATCGGTAACAGTTACTATTATTCCTGAAATTTTACCATCATATTCTGTTAGCGGGTGACAAAGAAAATTAAAATAGGATACTTCTAACTTACCGTGCCGGTTAATAGATACAGGATATTCAATTCCATTGTAAGGAATTCCTGTATTTAAAACCTGATCAAGCAAGACATGAACAGATTGCTCAACCTCAGGTAATGATTCGAACAACGGTTTACCTACAAACTCTTTTTCTTTTTTATCTATCATTAAAAGGCAGGCATTATTTGCCATTTCTACAACAAACTCACTCCCTTTTAAAATAACCGTGCCTACAGGCGTTTGCCTTAATATATCCTGAAAACGTTCTTCGCTCTTTTTCAAATCATTTTCTGCCTTTTTTTTATTGGTAGTTTCAATAACCGTCACTAACACACCCCCTACTTCTCCGTCTTCTTTTCTAATAGGGCTGTAAGCAAAATCAAAATAACAGTCCTCGATAAATCCGTTACGGTTTAGCTGGTATAAAAAATCAGGACGATTAAAAGCTTCGCCTTCCATTACGGCATCAAACATTGGTTGAACAATGTGCAAAATTTCACTAAATGTTTCACAAGTACTTATTCCCAATGCCTGGGGATGCTTTGTGGAACCAAGAATTGGCCGGTAACCATCATTATATAATTGAATGTATTCCTTACCCCATGCTATATACATTGCAAAAGGATTGTCAAGCATTACAGAAACCATTGTACGAAGACTTTGCGGCCAATCCTTTGGATCACCTAATGGTGTTTTACTCCAATCTTTTTCAAGGATAAGTGCTCTCATTTCACCAGCACCCGAGATAAAGTGAAATTTTTCTTTTGATGAATTTTTAATATCTGGACGTTTCATGTCTAGTTATCCCGTATGTAATGTAAGCTTAAATTAAACAATAAATATATTTATAAAAATACTTATTTAATAAAATTATGCAAGGTAATATTGGGTTTCACAAAAGGTGTTTGTTCTATACCTGGCCTTCGTTTAAAGCACTTAATGGCATAATGCCCGCCACAAGATTATCCCAAAAATTTCACCCGCTACACATACCGTCTATAAAATAAATCTTACTTAGGATTTTGTTCGTACGAAAATTTTCCTACCTTTACTTCATGAAGCAAAAAAAGAATAGTATCTCAGGTACCGAACCTACCAAATCGGAACTGGAGATATTACAGGTGCTGTGGAAAAATGGCCCCTCCACCGTGAGGTTTGTAAATGACGATTTGAATAAACAAAAGCGCTCTGTGCAGTACACCTCCACGCTAAAGCTGATGCAGATAATGGTGGAAAAGAACCTGCTGGTAAGAGACGAAAGCAACATGAAGCATGTATATGCTTCATGTATAGACGAGGATAAAACCAAGAGTGTATTACTAAGCCGCTTCGTGGATTCGATGTTCAACGGGTCGGCAAGCAGCCTCGTAATGCAGTTGCTGGGCAACAAAAAAAACAGCGCAAAAGATATACAGGAAATTAAGGATTTGCTAAATAAGCTTGATAAAAGTTAACCGTCTAAAATCACTTTTATGTCTTTATTTTTTTCAACAGGCATCATTACAAAAGAACTGGTGCAGACAATAAGCTGGACACTGATCCACTCTATATGGCAGGGAATACTCCTTTCCTTATTAGCTGCTGCAATAATTTTGTTTACTAAAAGAAACAGTGCCGCACTTCGTTATAATTTATTAGCCGGTGGTCTACTTGCGTTCGTAATAGCGGTATCGGCTACCCTGTTTTTACAAATACAAAAAACTTCTGAGGCAGGCGCGCTTACGCAAATAGTAAAAGTGAGCAGCACATCGCCGGCTAATACTGAGCTGCCTGCAGCATCAACGGGTGTAAGTCTATCTATCAGCAACCATGTGGTCGGCTTTCTCAATGTATATTCCGGATGGATTGTATTGGCATGGATGATCATAACTATGTTTAGGTGTATACGATTAAGCTTTGGCTTATACGGTCTTTACCGTTTAAAAAAAGTGCAATCTTTTGCGGCAGGCAAATACTGGAGCGACAGGATAGAAATATTGAGGCAGCAAATGAATATCAGCAAACCGGTGCAATTGCTGCAATCGGGCCTTGCCAAAGTGCCATCGGCAATAGGTTATTTCTCACCCGTTATTTTATTTCCATGCGGCATGCTCAACTCCATGAGTGCAGGTGAAGTGGAAGCAATACTGGTGCATGAATTAGCACATATCCGGCGTCACGATTTCGTTGTGAATATGCTGCAAAACATTATAGAAATCATTTTCTTCTTTAATCCTGCGGTGCTTTGGGTTTCATCGCTAATAAAAGCGGAGCGTGAAAACTGCTGTGATGATATTGCCGTAGGCCATTCGTGCAATAAAAGACTTTACATAAATGCATTGATGACTTTCGGCGAATTGTACCGGCAGCCACCGCATGCGCTGGCAAATGCTTTAGGCGGCAATACGAATCAATTAATGTATCGCATAAAAAGAATCATTTATAACGACAATAAAACTTTAAACAATATGGAAAAGAAATTTCTCGCGGCAGGTATCATTCTTACCTGCGTGTTTGCCTTTGCCTTCTCATCGAATGTTGCACAGCAAAACAAGGACACCAGTAAAGCAATACAGCAAAACGGTAACAATGTTATAAAAGAAAAAACAATCGGCACTTCTATAGTAATGGATACCCTGCCCATAGTAAACGAAGACGCGAAGGAGACACATAATGAAACGATTCAAACATCAGTGAATGGCAAGGAATATAAAATTGTAACACAAAATGGCGCCATTGATGAATTATATATAGATGGTAAAAAAGTACCCGAAGAAAAAACAGGAGATTATAAAGAAGTAACGGATGAGATAATTAGCCAAATGCAAATTGATGGCAAGGAGGCAAAAGAGGAAATGCTCCGGTCGCAAAAAGAGATGTCCGAAGCTGCGGAAGATCAAAAAACAATGGCGAAGGAAATGAAGGAAAGGGCTTATGAAATGGAGCAGGCCAAAAAAGAGATGAACGAAAATTTGGAGGAGCAGAAAAGAGAACTGGAAAATACAAAACGGGACTTTGAGCGCTCACAAAAAGAAATGGCCGCAAATACTGAAATGACCAGGGAACAAATGGAGCAGGTACAAAAGGAAGCAGCCCTCTACAATGAAAAGGCAAAAAAAGAAATGGAGCTGTCTCAAAAAGATATGGCAATGCAAAATGAAAAGGCAAGGAAAGAAATGGAGCAATCTCAAAAGGACATGGCGCTCTACAACGAAAAGGCAAGACAAGAGATGGAAAAGTCGAAGCAGGATATGGCAGCATATAAAGAAAGAGCCATTAAGGAGGCAGCGCAATCTCGGGAAAATATGGCTCGCAATAAAGAAGAAATGGAAAAAGCCAAAGTAAGAATGGAGCAATCAAAAAAAGATATGGAACAAGCAAAGGCGATACAAAAAGAAATCATCTCCGATCTTATAGAAGAGGGCATCATACAAAATGAAAGTGATCTTTCCTCTTACAAACTCAGTAATGACGAATTGATTGTAAACGGTACGAAGCAGCCGGATGCAATACATAAAAAATTCAAAGAAAAATACTCAACAGGAAAAGACCGGGTGTTAATGTATAATTATAATATTCATTGAAAGAAAAACCCCTTTTGAAGGCAGGCTTTGGCAATATGAAAAGTAAACTAATTGAACATAGAGCCTATTCGACGGGCGACAAAAAAACCGGCAGGATGGACGTTGCTATAATCAGTGAGCGATAATAATGTTATGCAATAAAGTCTCACTTCCGCTAAACTTCATCGGGTATTGTCCCGGCCCAAAGGCAGGCCTGGCAAGGGAAATTATCGCGAAGAAGAAACCCGAATATCTTTAATGCAACAGTTTTTTCAAATAGTTATAACTATTGGTAACATTTTGTATTGGTTGCAGTGCGCCATCCTGCTCCACAAAGAAATACTTCATACCGGATTCTTTGGCATTATCAAAAATTCGTTTGAAATCAACAATGCCTGTGCCTACTTCCGCAGGATTCATTGTGGCCTTATCAAGATCTTTTACATGCCATAGCGGGTAACGGCCGGGATGCAATTTAAACAACTCAACAGGATCTTGTTTTGCTTTAGTTGCCCATGCAAGGTCCAGTTCCATTTTTACCAGGTTTTTGTCGGTGTTGTCGAGAATATAGTCAAACGGGCGATGCCCTTCAACATCATCAAACTCGGTGGTATGGTTGTGGTAAGCGAATTGAACCCCCACTTTTTTACATGCCTCTCCTGATTTATTGAATACTTCTACGGCTGTTTTAATTTCATCCAAAGTTTTTACAGGTATGCTGGAGCATACTAAATAACTGAGTCCGCCTTCGGCTGCTGCGTCCGCAAGCTCCTGGTAATTTTCTGCCAGGTTAAGCGATTTTGGTGCGTCTTTAAAACGATCCATCATCTTTTGTATTCTCGCTGAATCCTCAGCCGTTTTAGCCATTTTCATAAATTGTGCAGGATTAAAAGCAGCTCCGCCTACATGTGCCGAACGCCACGTCATGCCTGCCTCTTTTATCATAGCAGACAATTCTTTTGGTGTATAACCATAAAAATTCCCTTTTTGCGAGCCTGCACTTTCCAGTTCTTTATAACCGATGGCAGCAAGTTTTTGTAAGGTGCCTTTGGTATCTGTTGTCATTAAATCGCCGAGTGTATATAGCTGAAGCCCTATAGGTGTGGCAACTTTATTGCCTGCAAATAATCCTGCCGCGGCTGAACGCCCGAGGAGTAAACTTGCTGTGGCAAGTGCTCCAGATTGTATGAATGTTTTTCTTTTCATGTGATCGTTATTTTTGAATGGATAAATTGTATTAATATCTGTTTGTAAGGATTGCATCATCTCGTTGTTACGCTATTGATACCATTCCAATCGTTGCTTAAATGTACAGATATTATTATCATATCAATCGATAAATTCAATAGCTGCGCCCACCTATAAATTTCCCTGGGGAGTTGCTGAGTTACAATCACGCAGATCGCATGCTTAAAGAACCCGCGCCGAATATATTCTATAAAGATCATCACACACTATTGAGCAGTAGGCAAGCATTTAAAATGGGGGCTAAGAAGTATTGGGATAACGTGCATTAAAAAAACCGCCCCGGTCTATTTTAAAACATCGGGTCGGAAATATATGTCTGTTAGTTGGCTAAAGCAATAGCCATACTTACAATGTTTACTATACCTCCTTATATTTTTTCCTCTTCTTTTACTGGTATATCAACCGTTGAAACTGTTGGGGTATTTGCCGTGGTTGTTGGCTTGTAATATTCTTTGTCTTTCACTTTGCCCATGCTTACCAGTAGCAGGTATAAGGCAGCGGCCACGCTAAGGTATATCCCAAAACCCATGATATCGAAGAGGCCCGGAGAAAGATCTCTTAACGAACTTGACATGTTCTGCGTGTAGCCATAACCGCCATATCCCTCAGTGGGTACGTCTGGCTTCATCTTAAAATACAGCAGTACCAATCCTGCAATAAGCGTAACTGCCGGAATAAAATGCGCTGGCTTATAGAACCGGTCAAATTTTTTGTTTCCCGCAATATTTTGATACAAGATGAGAGCGCCGCTCACCGGCACTACCAGGATAAGTATCATCAGAAGCCTGTTCAGTCCTTGAATGAGTATGCTTAGCATACCCGGTGATACCCCTGTGCTAACAATTGAAAAACCGGACATGGATGCACTGCCCAGTATCGTAACCCATGGGAAGAAAAAACCAAGGACCAGCAGCGCTGCGGCAATATTGACCCCGGTGAATTTTACTTGTGACATAATGATGTTGTTTTGTAAAAGTGAAAAATAAATACTGTGTTGTAAACTTACTTCGGTTGCATTTGCTGGAAAACCAACATTTATTTTTTGATGCCTTCACATTTATTTTTCGCGCCTATTGGGGGGAAATGTGCACGATTGATATGTTTCAAAAAGGAGCAGCGGGACGTTAAGATGCTTGCATGTTACTGGGATAAATTTATGGCCCTGTAATTTCGCTATAGGTAGGTGTGGGTTTTCGGAACACCGGCAACAGCATGAGTTTATCACGAATTTTCGGCTTTTAAAGAAAAGATATTATATTACAACCTTCTTCTACAGCTCCGAGCTAACGGTTTCACCCCTCTTTTCCAAGTTTCCTTTTAAATAACCAATAATCAAAAAATGAAAACATCAAATCATGAAAAGATTTTTGCTTATTATCTGCTTACAATGTTTTGCCCATGTAAACATGTACAGCCAGTCATTTAATATAGATGACCTGATCTCACTCATTTCAATGCCCTCAAAAAATATAGATCGCTTCATGGGCAGAAACAAATATGCACTTAATAACAACAAAGCGGATGGCGATGCAATGATGACCAGCTTTGTTGAAAAAGTAAAATCTAAAAAGAAAGATGAAATACCAAGTCGCAGTGTTGATATGTATAAAAAGAACGGAATAAGGTTTTATGCTTTCCACACAACTTCCCTGGGTGAATACCTTGACGGCCAAAGAAGACTAGTAAAAGAGGGCTATTTTTACGATACCTCCAGGGAGATTTCCAATGACTCCCCGATGCTTTTTCAGAAAAAAAACCTTGCTATATGGGCAATTCCCGGAATGAAAGATAGTGTTCACGAATATTCTTTTGTATTAGAGGAGAAGGTAGTACCAGATGTGTACGATATTAAGCATGCTGAAGACCTGCTGAAATTTACATCGCACGAATTTCTTCTTAGCTTTTTTGGAAAAAAAAATGTAGAAAAAGATCTTCTTTATTTTGCCGAGAATCAATTGAAAAAGTGTTCCGTATTATTCGGCCACAGCAGTCGCCAGGTTGTTTTCGTGTGGAACGATGAAAATAATCTTACAGACCTTGCCTATATTCTTGTAAGCAATATGCTACCTACCCAGGGTGCCGAGAAATACGATGGAGTGTTTAGCAACAATGAATGGAAGTTAGAAAGCGGGATCTATGCCGGCATGAATATCCGGGACCTCATCAGCCTCAATGAAAACGATTTCGAAATCTATGGCAATTCATCGGAGTTTGCATTTATGGTAAAGCCTGGAGGGGCTGGCAAAATCGATTTTAATAAAACAGAGGTCATGTTAAGCTGTAAGGGTTGCAACACTGACAGGAACTTTGACAAACCCACAGTAAGAGCAAGAGATATAGTAAGAGAAAATTTTCCTATGTATATTTTTGATATTATCATTTATCCTTCGCATCATTAAGTGAGTTTAAGAACCGGATAATAGTCAGATGTCCGCTACATCTCAAGTTCCCCTATCAAAATGATCAACGCCTGGTTATAGCCATGCTCATGCTCCGTGCCATACCGGCCTTATATTTTTCCCTCTTCTTTTGCTGATATATCAACTGCTGAAACTGTATTAGGATTCGCAGTCATTTACATTTTCCCGGCCGGGTAATTTTATACCTTGTGTTATCTAAAACTTGCTTTGATATAACTATAGCAACGTGCGGGACAATACCGAAACCGCAATCATATTTTCCCCTTACCGGCGTCATCGTTTTTCTTTAAATAAATTGATAGTATTGTTAGCAACATTCATTTTATCTTAAAAAATAAATATCATGAAAAGGTTATTGCTGCTTGTATTACTTTTTCCTGTACTATGCAGCTATTCACAAAAATGGGAAAAGAATTATGATTACGTAGATGACTGCGTATGCGGGCTTTCACAAGTAAAAAAGGATGGAAAAGTGGGATATGTAAGTAAGGATGGGAAAGTAGTAATAAAAGTGGAATACGATGAAGGGTTAACTTTCAGTGAGGGTTATACTGCGGTAAAAAAGGGCGCCAAATGGCAGTATTTTGACAGCACCGGTAAGGAAATTACTCAGCCGGTCTTTGAAGATGCATTAGGCTTCAGTAATGGATTGGCAGCGGTTGCCAGGGATAGCCATTATGGATACATAAATACGTCGGGCGAAGTTGTTATTCCTTTCGAGTTTTCTAACGCACACCCATTTTCAGATGGACTTGCGCCGGCAGAAAATGAAAAAGGTCTTTGGGGTTACATCAACTCTAAAGGTAGTTGGGTAATCTCTCCATCTTACGACTTTACGGATGTTTTTGCGAATGGAGAAGCGCGTGTCATGAAAAGCGGTAAAATGTTTTATATTGATAAAAAGAACAACAAACTGCACGAGTAGTTGTGCGACGGGTTGTGTACTTTTTTATTGTCAAAGAGTTGCTGCGTTTCTTTTGGAATGCTGTTTAAAACTTTACAATAAAGTAGTTTTTGAAATACAAAAAACCGCCTTTAACGTTGCGGTTTTTTTAATATCAATCTACAGTTTTATTAATCAATTACAGATAGCTTTCTAACATTAGTACTTCCTGAAATTTTTCCGCTAATGCGAACAAAATAGGTACCCTTTTGTAAATTATTAATTTCTGTAGTGTTGCTATTTGTTGATAAAACAGACTTAACTAATCTGCCGGATACATCCATTAATTGAATTTCTGTTGGTTCGTCAAATTCTGTTATTGTAATCTTTGCACTTCCGTGACAAGGGTTAGGGAAAACCACCATATCAGATTTTGCTCCTGATGCCTTTACAGACTTAGTTTCTGTATATGCGAAAGTGCCGTCTTTGTCAATCATCTTAATTCTGTAAAAACTCACATTGCGGCTGTTATTTACTTTATCAGAAAAAGTGTAAGTCTTAATTATGCTTGAAAAGCCTGCCGCAAGAACGGTACCTATCTTTTCATAGGAACTGTTGTTATACGACCTTTCAATTTCAAACCTGTCGGAGCTAATTTCCTGGTCAGTTTGCCATGATACTGATACCTCATTATTATTGCTCCGCTGAATTCGATAATTGGAAAGAATAACAGGTGTTGGGCCGGAAGTATTTATTTCGCAGGCGGAACTTCCGATTAAAGCGCCGCTGGTACCATTAAGGTAAGTCAGGAAAATTTTTATGTGTGCGGCGGGTGGTAAATTATCATCACTTATGCAGTAATCGATATAGATGTTATTCCCGTTACATTTTTTAACAAGGAATGTAAATGTCTCGGGTTGCAAAAGACCATTGATTTTAATGGAATCTAATGTTGGGATTGAAGTTGGGCAAGTATTAAAGTACAGCCTGATGTGAGAAGCGCAGGAACTCGCATTACCATTATTCCTTAAAAATTGCGTTGGGCAGTCTGTTTGAGAAAACAAGCTGGTTGAGAAAACCAAAATGCAGATACTAAGTAAAAACTTTTTCATTTTTTTTGTGATTTAGAGGAAATAAAAAAATAAGCGTGGTAATACTTAGGATTGAAATAGCCGGAAAAGGTATTTCCAGAAAACGAGACTAAATATGGCGTGTTACAAAGAAATTTTTGGTAGTTGGAATCAGATGATTCGAAGGAATTGAATACGGATAAAATATTTAATTACCATTTTCGAAGGACACGGTGTTCAGAGGATAAAACGTAAGTAAATATTGGTGTGGTAAATTTCAGAGGACAGATGCAGTAGGCAGATATCTTGTAGTCGGCTACAAATATATCAGGCGTTTTTGAATAATGCAAGCTTTTCATATTTTTTTGTTTTGCTCAAAGTCGCAGGATATGGTCTCTATTATTAACATTCATTCAGGCGACCGGCGCAAAAACGGATAGGTTGAACGCCTTATTGGTCCAGGTATATAGAGGGTTTTCTGGTGCAAGGTATACTGTTAAATAAGATGACAATTCGGGATACCGGGCAAGAGAAGTTTAATTGATTTCGTTTAAAGGTTATTAAACATTCACATAAACCTGGAATCTATGCCAGTATCTATACTCAGGAATGCATGTTTTGTTTTACTACTTAGCGCTTGTTCTTCCTCTTCAAGAAATAGTGAACAAACCATCGGCAACGAAGACAATGAATATTCTGCGGTTTCAACTCAGCCGACAATAGCTTTAGACGAAAAACCGCAATCATTAATGGATCTGCCCAAGACACAATATGGAGGGTTTGTGCTTGCTCAAGGTTATTATGAAGCTGAGTTTAAAACCTATTGTCTGCAGCCCGGAACACCCGATCCATCCCGGGGAGACGCTTATTTGCAGGGTGCATTGACAGGATACCGGAAAGATATTATTGAATCTGTTTTAGTGAATTCAAGGGAGAAGCCGAAACTCGATCAAAGAAATATTCAATTATTATTATGGTCTGTTGTGAGTGGTTCCAATTTCGATAAACTTTCTTACCCGGTCCGGTCAGATGCAATGCAGTTGTTAACTCCAAAACAGGTTTTCAAATTGAAGGGGGGTGTTGGCGGAGTTTTAAAAACTGTTTCAAACTCATCTCAATTATTTAATGCTAATAGTGGCATGCAACGCCTTTTTGAATCGGGAATTACTTCTTATGAAACCTTTGAACGTCTCGCCGTACTGAAAGAGCCGGCACAAGTCAGGCGAAAGGATATAAAATACGATCAATGGTATAAGCAGAAGGAAAATTATTATGTAAGGTATTTCCCCTTGAGCTACAAAAAAGTAAGGATACAGGTTTATGTTCCTGCCAATCTACTCGATGCAGAAGGTAAAGTGAATGGCGAATACGTAGTATTTGATCCTACGGGGCAGCAAGCTATTCCGGCATTTACTAACTCTCAGCGCTTAGGTATTGGAGCGCCGGTTTTAGATATAGTCAGAATTATCATCCAGGTAAATAACAGGACTAACCTTCCGAAGAAATTGCCTCCGAAAAAAAATCCTAAGACAGCCTCGTGAGGCCAAAAAAGATCGTTTCATTTTCCCCAGTCAGATGAAGTTAAAACAGTTACCCTTCCACCTGTGTGAGTACCTTGTCGAAACTGTATCGCGGCGTTCCTCTATGCCTTTTGAGTTGAAAACCGAAATGAAGAAGTTTTATGACGATATTTCAATTTTGCTCAAAGCAAATATGAGTATTGAAGAAGTATTCTTTTACGCTTCGCTTATTCATTTGATATTTGTAAAAATCCACCCCTGGAACGACGGCAACGGCAGAAGTGCAAGGCTTTTAGAAAAATGGTTCTTAGCCCAAAAATTGGGTGGGAAAGCCTGGTTTGTTCAAAGTGAAAAAAATTATTATCAACAGCACCAAACTTATTACAAAAACATCCGGCTGTTAGGTTTGGAATATCCTGAATTGGATTACAAACAAGCGATGCCATTTTTGCTGATGCTTCCGAAATCAATTACGAGTAATAAATTATGAATGAGAGGAAAATATAATCAAGACAAGAGATTTATATATCCATGAATTCATATTTTTTCTTCTTTCAAAATAGAATGTTTAGTTTTAGCATCTCCTATTTGAGATACCACGCTGCTTCACCCCAAAACCATCATTAATCATTTACAATTTTTTGAAAAGTAACACTGCTTTTGAAAGCAAATTATTATGTATCCTGATCTCTTATCTTAAATAATTTTTATGTACAAATTGAGTATTCTTTTTCTTTTTGCAGGCACAAGCACTTTTGCGCAGGAAACATTAATGCTGCGTTCACCCTCCGTAAGCAGTGATAAAATTGTATTTGCTTATGGCGGTGATGTGTGGGTCGCAGACCGTGACGGATCACATTCCCGGCAGCTTACTGCCAACCCGGGTGTGGAAGAAAGCCCGATGCTTTCACCCGACGGAAAGTGGATTGCATTTACCGGCAACTATGACGGCAATGATGATATTTATGTAATGCCTTCCTCCGGTGGCTCTCCAAAAAGGTTAACCTTTCACCCTGCTGCAGATGTTGTGCGGAGCTGGGATGGCAACGACAAAATAGTGTTTTCCTCATCAAGAGCTCAGTGGCATTTTCTTGCGCAAAATCTCTTCGAGGTAAATATCAATTCTGGCGCTGAAAATATGCTGGCGATGCCGGAGGCGAGCCAGGGCAGCGTATCACCGGATGGAAAATTGACAGCATATATACGGTCAATGGATGTAAACGAATGGGCAGCATTTAGGCTATACCGTGGTGGTGATAAAACCCGCGTCTGGATATTCAATAATCAAACACATGATATAGAAGAAATACCCTCATCAAACTCTAACAGTCAAATGCCGGTTTGGACCAACAATCATGTGGTATTTTTTCTTAGCGACAGGGACAATCATTTTGTGAATGTTTACAAATACGATACCGACTCAAAAACGGTAACACCCGTTACTTCGTTTAAAGATTTTGACGTAAAGACATTGTATTCTAATGGCAATGAACTCTCGTTTGAACAGGGCGGAAAAATATATTTGTTAAATGCTGCTGATAATGCAGTAACGCAGGTGCCCGTACTCGTGCATGACGACATGGTAGCAAAGCGTCCCTATTTTTCTGAGGTGGAAGATTTTATTTACAATGAAAATATTTCTCCCACAGGAGTAAGAGCTGTGATGGAGATACGTGGTGACATATTTACCATCCCTGTAGAAAAAGGCGATACCAGGAATATTACCAACTCGACAGGCGCTAATGACCGCGATCCGGCCTGGAGCCCCGATGGAAAATATATTGCCTGGTTTAGCGATGAGGGAGGGGAATATACTTTGAAATATCGCGACCAGAAAGCCGATAAAGATGTTATTACCATAAAATTAGGTAACGCAGGTTTCTACTTTCACCCGGTATGGAGCCCTGATAGCAAAAAGATTGCTTACGTTGATAAAGAACGAAAATTTTTTATAGTAGATATCAAAGAAAAAAAACCAGTAGAGATTGATAAAGATTGGTACACGCCGGGAGAGCCACAGATAAACTACTCATGGTCGCCGGACTCAAAATGGATCGTGTACAATAACCGTATGGATAATCATTTTGGCGCCATACTTATTTATGATGTAATCAACAACAGGAAGTACCAACTCACAGATGCCATGAGTGAAGCCGCTAACCCGATATTTAGTAAAGATGGTAAATATATTTTCTTTACCGCGAGCACCAATTTTGGCCCGGGTGAAGCCTGGCTGGACCTTAGCAGTTATGATCACGCCACAACAAGCAATATTTATGCAATGGTATTATCGAAAAAAACACCTTCCATATTGCAACCAAAAAGTGACGAAGAAATCATAAAGGAAGACGATAAGCAGAAGAATGCTGCGGATGGTAATTCAACATCAAAAAATAAAAAGACAAGTAATGCAAAAGATAAATCAGCCGATACTACAAAGCCTGTAACGGTAGAGATTGATCTTGACAATATTCAGCAACGAATAGAATCTTTACCGGTTCCCGCGAAAGATATTTCTAATTTAAACTCCAATGTCGAGGGCCAGTTATATTACCTCGTGAGAGATTACCGCGGAGAAAATTTTACATTAAATAACTACGATTTTGACAAAAGAAAAACGGATGTCGTAATGCCGGGAATTGATAATTATTTTGTAAGTACCGATGGAAAAAAATTATTGTATAAGGCTGATAAGTCTTACGGCATAGTAGCCACAGGTGGCAAGCTAACCGTTGGTTCCGGCACTTTAAATACAAAGGCTGTGAAGGTATATGTTGATCCCGCCAAAGAGTGGTTGCAGATGTATGATGAAGTTTGGCGCATTGAAAGAGATTTTCTGTATGTAAAAAATGCAAATGGCGCAGACCTCGATGCACTTAAGAAAAAGTATTCGGTTTTTCTTCCTTACCTCGCTCACAGGAGCGACGTTAATTATCTTTTCAAAAATATGCTTGGCGAATTAATCCTCGGGCACGTATTCGTAAATGGAGGTGATTTTCCAAAAACAAGAAAAGTAAGCGTGGGGCTTTTAGGTGCAGATTATGAAAAAGCGAACGGCTATTATCGTATTTCAAAAATATATTCCGGGCTTAACTGGAATCCTGATCTTACAGCGCCGCTAACGCAACCCGGTATTGATGTAAAAACAGGAAATTACCTGCTTGCAGTGAATGGCCTGCCGCTTGATGATAAAACAAATATTTATAGCCTTTTTCAAAACACAGCAGGCAAGCAAACAAAGATTACGGTAAACTCATCTCCCACATTAGAAGGCGCAAAAGATTTTACGGTTGTGCCTGTTAGTGATGAAACCACTTTGCGCAGGATGGACTGGGTAGAGGGCAACAGGCAAATGGTTGACTCGCTCAGCAAAGGGAGAATTGCTTATGTGTATTTGCCTAACACAGCCAACGAGGGCTTTGATTTCATCAACCGTTATTTTTTTACGCAATTGAACAAAGATGCCGTGATTGCCGACGACCGGAACAATGAAGGCGGCTATGCGGCAGATTATATTGTTGACCTTCTCTCCCGCTCTACCGTTATGTATTCTAACCAGCGGGACAATAAACCATTCTCTATACCCAATGCCGTTGTTAACGGACCAAAAGTTATGATTACGAATTCGCATGCCTTGTCGGGCGGCGATCTTATGCCTTATATGTTTCGTGCAAAAAATGTCGGCAAGTTGGTGGGCACCACCACCTTTGGGATACTGGTAGGTAATTCCATGGGGCATAGGCTAATGGACGGAGGCTCAGTAACTGCACCTAATATTGGCATCTTCAGTACAGATGAAAAGTGGATCATTGAGCAGGAAGGTGTTTCACCGGATGTTGAAGTTGAAAATTATCCAAAAGATATTTTGAGTGGCCATGATGCACAGTTAGAAAAAGCAGTAGAACTCATCATGAAAGACTTGAAGCCCCACACAGAAATTAATCAACCTGCAGATCCCATAAGGGTTGCAGGAAATTAAGACTGGTTAAAATAACTCTTAAGTGCCGAGAATTATTGAGGTTAGAACTTACTTTCTCAGTGGGTTTTCATTTCCTTTCTTAAATAAGCTAGCAATTAATAGGACCGCCGGAAATGGCAGTCTAACACAGGTAAAAAATCCCCAGGGTTAAAAACTTTTAGAAAAGCTTAATAAAACAGTTTGATTGTAATAAGGCTTAAAAGGTTTTTGTGTAAAATCTGCTTTTAAAATTGCCCGATGGGTGAGATAAACATTTTTAATAAGCCTGACTTTGGTAATAAATAAACCATCCATCAAACCATTTTTTGCAATTTTAGAAAAGTAATCAGAAGAAATTCCGAGGCGGTATTGCATATCCAGCCATTTTTTAAATTTCCTGTCGTACCAGATATTTAATTCGGCACCCAGCTGTTTAAAAACAAAAAGGTCGTAATTATTATTTACATCAAATGTTTGTGTGTAAAAACCGGTATTGGCAATTTGCTGGCTGCGTAAGCCATACAGGTTAATGGAATAAGGAGAAATAGAAAACCGGAAATAATCGTTAGGCTGATATTTTATTCCTGGCGAAAGGGTAACATCGTAAGGACTTAAAAAGCCCTGTATTTTGCCGAGGTTATTAAAGTCTTTAAAATAATCACCATCAAAAATAGTAAAGATAGAAGTGGTGGTTTTGGCAATTAAATTAAAGTTCCACTTGTTGCTTTTGTTCATGGCATAAGAAACATCATGGAGCGTACTTAAATCATCTGTGGCTAATTGCATATGTGAAGCCCCGGTCAACGCCGATTTTTGAATGGCTACTGTCCAGTGGAGTTCGTTCGTCATGGCAAAACGCTTACCCTCTTTAAAATAATTTAAACCAAGATCCAGTGCGCTCGCTGCAGAAAAACTTTTTTTATCAGGTCCCGACGAAGCATTAAATTCTAAAATATTGCCCACATTTAATCCAATACCAAATGTAAATTGCCACGATTTTTCTGGTAGTTCTTCTGCAACTGCCGGCGTTTTTTTATTAAATAGTTTATCGGCTATTAAATCTGTATCGTATTTATTGTATTGAACAGAATCAACAAGCGATTTTAAAATATTGGTTTGTGAAACGTTTTTTGCTGAATCAATAAAAGCATAAATATATTTTGCGCTCTTTGCTTTTAATATTTTACACCTTATTTCTGTACTGTCTTTTTTAAATATCACATCTCTTTGCGCCAATAAATCTGTGGTATTAATCAAAAAAATAAAAAACAAAAAATACTTTTTGCCGCAGGATATTTCGGGTGTGATTTCTTTCATGCTGCTTAGGGGATAAAAGGATAGTTTCTATGGTAAAATAAAACAGGAAGCTTTATTTACTTCCTGTTTTATTAATTCTTATTTATTTGTGCCGCCGGTACCTTTTGTATTAATGGCATGCAATTCTCCACCCTGTATTTCTAAAATAAAACGGCCTCCTGTGTAACTCCTTTTTGCACCTGCCTGGTTTGATGCTCCCCAGCTCCAGGATAGTACCAATTCATATTCTCCATCGGGGCTGTCAACCGGCAAAATAATTTCGTCTCCATCTTCAAAGGGAATTTTTTTAAACACCATTTGTTTATCCAGGGAGGGTTGTATCCATTGATAAAAACCTTTGCCCATTCCCCCTGGACTTCTTTTGCCCGATGCCTGGCCGCTTGCAATATCTCTTGGGCTTGTAATTTCAGTTGCCACATTATCAGAAGCGCTTACAGTAAACATAAAAGGCTTGTGTTGCCTCTTGCCTGTTGGTAGTCCGCTTGCTGCATCCCGGGGGCTTTTAATTTCATGTTCAAAAACAATGTCACACCCTGTTGATGTGCTGCTTATACGGCACTTAACTCCCTTTTTAAGGTCGTAGCCCGCTGTTTTTCCGGCAGCTGGTTGTGCATGCAAACCTGTAATGCCCATAGCAGCAATGAAAGCCGCAGCAATAAAAATTTGTTTTTTCATTTTTTTAGATTTGTGTTTTGCCTACTCTTATCGGTTTTTGGCTTACCCGCTTTTAATGGTTAATTTTTTTTAAGTGGCTTTTAAGAGGTGGATTTCTGATGCAGTATAATCATCTGCAGGTAAGTTAGTATTGCTGCACAAAATCAGGCGCAGCAGTTTTGTAAACGGCCATGCCCCTGTAGCAGGATTATAATTCCCGGTGAATTATTATATAATTCTATGATTTAACGTAAAATAATAATGTGTAGTATTTATATAAGCTTATTCAGCTTTTTTAGCATCTAAAATCTACAATAAATATTGCAATTCACTTTCCCGTTTTATACTTTCAGCCTTTGTAGGTGGCCCTCCTTCTTTTGAGAGCCCAAACCATCCACTCGTGAGTGCCGCCGTCTGGTCTTTGACCAACGGCGAAACCAGTTCTTAAAAGATTTTATCGTGATGGCACAAATGATTTTGGAATGTTGAAACAATATAGTAATTGTGGGTACATGATCCCGCTGGTAGGGAGGGCGTTAACAGGTTCCGTGATTTAAAAGATGCAAAAGTAAAACACCTACACTGGCGGAGAAAGTCGAACACCAACACTGGCGAAAGCTAATAAAAATGAATTTAATTCTCGAAGCCAGAAATAATTTGTTTTATTTCTTTTATGCTTTTTAAGGTACTATCCGATCCCCTGAAATTTTCAAGAATCCTGTTCACATACCAATTCAAATCTATTGCTTCATCATATTGTTTACTGAGTTCTGTTTGCATCTCATTCAAAAAATCTAACACTATCTCAAGGTCTCTTTCACTCTTTCCCGCAAAGCCTATTAACCATTCCACTAAGATGTGCTTTGCTGTGTCGTGAGATCGAATATTATCGTAGGCCTTATCTACAACTAAATACATAACATCTTCCAATTGTTTTAAGCCCAAAACTGTGTCGACGTTATATACCGGGTGGCCACTTTGTATATGGTATGGCGCCCTCTTTTCAATCCTGACCTGATCCACCAAAAAAGTAAATCCTTCCATAACTCCAATCTCTCCCAGGAATTGTGCTACGCGTATTTTAGTTTCAACGGTTGCTTCTGTAGAATTGAGGACTAGCTTTCCAACCTCTCTTGTTTCCTTTTTATGGCTTTTATAAAAAATACTCATAAGGTGAAAAAAGTAATAATCATTGTACCCTTCGTAATTTTTAAATAAGGGCAATAGGTTTTCTTTATCTCCTCCAAGTTCCAGGTAAATATTGGTGGCATCCATGCAACATATGTTATCGGAGGTTGATTGTAGTAAATAAGCAAGAATGCTTTCTTTCGCTTCAACAATTTTTAAATGTTTACACAGAGCGAAATGGGTACCTAACACGGATTCAACCTCTATTCCGTCATTTATGTTTTCCACTATTCTCTTTCTAAATTTTAGGAGCCCAGCGTGGCTAAGCTGCTCTATTATAAGCTGGGATATCGAGATGGTCCTATTGCTCTTAGCATTCTCAAAACTCCTTGTGCCATCATGATCAAGCCACACCATATCCATTAAAAACTGTTCAGGAGTATCGAACCGAAATTTTAAAAAAATCTTACCCAATAAGTTTTCTCTGCGAGATGGTCCAAACGCAAATTCACTCTGCCATATAAAGTTTTTAAATTTTGCGGTCGGCAAACTTGTAACGTAATACTCTTTCAAAATCGGAAGCATTATCTTTTTTGCCTCGTCATCGTCATAAGCATAATCAAGAATTTCATCGGCTCTGAAATCATCAAAATAATTTGGCCGGTCAAGTAATGCCAGGCAATCCTTTAAATGTATAAGCTTTCCTTCCTGGCGCCATCTTAATAAAAAACGAAATAGAAAATTAGAATCAACCTGTTTCCTGATTTCGGTTGTGTTTTCATCTACAAACAAATCGTCTTCAGGTATTGTGCTCTTTCCATAAGCGCTAAAATACCTTTTTAAGCCTTCTATGAAAGCTTCTTTAGATTGTACCTGGATTAAATCATTTTCTTTTTTTTGAAGTTCCCGTTTTTGATAATCAAGATATTCACCGGAGGCAGGAGCATTAATAATTTTTCCTTCTGTTACGTCTATGCAAAGCTTTTGAAAGATGTCGTCTATAGAAGCATTATTTTTCCGGTTTAAGCTATGAAGGCATGATCTTAATTTCGATATATCATAATTTCCTTCTTCAAATTCAAACAACAAATAATCAAAACTATCACTAGTAATTAATGCTCCCAATTGCCAGTTGTTGTCTTTAAAAATGTCATCTATTAAAATCCGGATAACTAACCAATGACTTTTAGTTTTATCTAAAAAATTATCTACTTCCAAATCTTCTTCTCGCAAATATTTACTACCTAAATCTTTTATATAAGCTGCTATAGGTAGTATTATTGAGGGGTCATTTTCAAATATTGTTTCACATTTTTCAAATAGCCTTTTTAAAAATTGTTTTTTATCAAAACTCCTAAAGTTCATGTAATCAGGCTGGTCTTTAGCGAAGTTTATCAAAAGCGATAAATGATCACGACTATTGGTTGATAATAAAAATTCTTCCAGGTTTCTTTCTGAGCCACCATGTGTAATTTGCCTGTTATGTTCGACCAAAGCAGGTATTCCACCAAGTCCATAATCATAAAAGTCATCAGCGAGATCCAATACCGTTATCAGGTCGTAAAGATTGTCTCTGTAATCATGACTGCTATTCAATTTCTCAAAAGATATAAGTTTTTCAATTAAAGCCTTATCTCCAATTTTATGCGCAGCCAGTACTTCCACTAAATAACCTGCATAGTATCCGCCCGCCGAACCATGAAGCTGATACAAGGCCATATCAGTAAATCTTTTTTGTTGTTCCAAGCTAAGTGAAGCGTTTTTAATAATAAGACAACACAAAACTTTTATGCGTTCTGTAATTGCTTGCTCAACCAGGCAGTCCATTAGATAATCCATACATTTCGGAACTGACTTAATAAATACTCCTATGCTTCCTTCATAAACCAGGATTGGCCGCATATTCAGTTGAATATATTTTTCAATTAATTTTTTTAAAATTGAAAACTTAAATTCATTGGAGTATTTAGAACTTTCTGTTTGGAATATTATTTCAAGATTATCTTCTTCTATAAATAATAGTAATTTATTAAAAAGCTCATCCGAAGGTTCCAACAACGCAATGACGGAAGAAATGGTTTGAATCCATTTTGTTTTTATTTTTCTAACATTAGTACCCACAGAACAATGCGAAAGAATCGCATCAAAACTCATCTTTGATAATAAGAGTGCAGCCAAATGTTCCTGGAACATCGCATTCGTAAAACTCCAACTGCTCGCCGAAACTGAGATAAGCGAATTATGCTGAAGTAGCTCAATTTCATCATTACTAAAAAGCTGTTTAATCTCTTCCTGTTTGAATGAATTTTTGCCGGCGAGCTGCAAACTAATAGCAAGCTTCTGAATGCCAGTTTGAAAAAAGAAAATATTCATGCTCTACGTAGTGACCTCCTTTAATTCGCCTTTCTTTTGATTGTTCATAAGTTCTTTGGATAAATGTTTCAATAACCCCCGACTTGCTGGACGGTATCTTATGCGGAGGATTTAAAAATTCTTCCGCAAGATTAGTAAGATAAAATGGATGATGTAACATACCTGATACACCACTTTTATATACCTCATCTTTAAAATCATAAAACAAATCTCCAATGCGTTTTTTTAGATATAGGTCAATATCCTCATTTTGCAAAAAATTCAGTTCATACAAGTTGAAATTATCTAAGACGTTGCCTACATTGTAAAGATTAAAAAAGAGCTTGCGGCAGGATAGAAAAATGTTAACCGACGTATATAGTTTGCAAAACTCGCGGATGTAATTTATCATCTCTACAAACTTATCAGTAGGGACTTCATCAAGACCATCAATGAATAGTACAAGTTCTTTGAATGGTATGTTTTTCCATGAGCCATATGATTCATCCAACAAGGATTTTAATGGCTGAACGTTTTTTTCTTTTATTTCAATCAATAAGGGTTGTATTCGAAATCCTGAATTTTTAAGTTCCCATGCGGTTTGTTTTAAATAACAACTCTTGCCCTGATATGCCTCATCTACCAGGCAAATACGATAGGTTGTTAAACGGTCTGCAATAAAGAGGTCTTTCACGTCAAGTACTTCTCTTTTAGCGAAGTACCACGTTAGGTCCTCGTGCGACCTGTTATTAATAAATGAAATGACCTTTCTTGGAATGTAATGCGGAACAGGGCTTATGTTATTAAATGCAACCGGGCTTAATTGCGGACGGCAACATCTATCTGCATCTTCTTTGCTGAAAAAGAAAGCAACCAAATCCCAGTAATCTTTTAAGTGAGTATCAATAAAATCAACATCCCAGGCCTCAAATATTATTTGGTAGTTTTCTCTTAAATCTTCGCGGTATGAATCAATTATTTCCTGAAGCCTGGGAGTTTGAAGATCAGCACTTGTAGAGAGAATAAAGCGGGACGATTTTTCTTTAAATTTTCCTTTTAAAAATTCATCTATGATCGTGTCGATATCAGAATTTGAGATTTCTTTTTCTCTCTTGCATTGTATAGTAATCGCACTACCATCTGCATTGTCAAAGCTCAAAATATCAATTCCATGCTGCTTATGCCCCTGCTTTAAGTATTCCTGAAATTTGCAATCGGGTATGAGGTTCTCAGCAATTCGCAGAGTTAGTTCCTGGAAGTTTTTCCAGTCGAAATTGTTCCAATTTAATTTAGATATAATCATAAAGCATTTAATACAGCAGATCGTGAACACATGAAAAGCTATTTGTAAAATTATAATTCTTTAATTCCTTTATGCGACCCCTTTTTTAAAGTTTTATAACACTTCAATTTGACGGTAGAAATCTTTAATGGTAATTTTAATAACATCAAGTTTCTTTTCACATTCAACTAAATTCTTTTGATGAGTTCATAAAATTTTAAGCCCTTATAAATATAGATTATGAAACAAGATAATTATGAATTAATTCCCAACGGAGATCCAATAAATAAGAGCGGTATTCAAATGCTGTTAAGCGACATAAGGGCTGTTTGGAAAGGGAAAAATTTAATTCCCCCACCTTGGCGCAAGGGTGAGGCATAGCCTGAAGCTAAGCTTTCTTGTGCCGTTAACTACTGATCAATTTTTAATAAAGTCAACCTTCGAATTTTGTAAAGCACAGGAAGCCATACACAAAACCTTCGCCTCATTCCTGCGCCATCCTGCGGCATCCTGCGGCATAATAACATAAGCAATAATTTCAATCTTGTCATTCTTTAAAATATGAAACCAATTATAAACAAGATCATAGCTTTTTGTTAGTTCGCGAAAAGATTCATCCAATTGTGACAGGTGAATGCGCAGAATCCCTAAAAAAACATTATCACTGAAACCCCAATGCTTAACTTGCAAATATGAATACAATCTCAAAACTTTGGGAAAGCAAAGTACTTATTCGCTTTCCCGACTGCGACCCTTTCAACCATTTAAACAATGCACGGTATATTGATTATTTTATCAATGTCCGCGAAGACCACATCATTGCAAATATGAATTTTAATATTTATCATTTTGCAGCACAGCATGGGTTTGGTTGGGTGGTAAGTAAAAATCAAATTGTCTATCTTAAACCAGCTTTTCTTATGGAGACGGTAATTATAGATTCCACTTTATTAAGATTAGGAGAGACAGACTTGTTGGTTGAAATGAAGATGTGGAATGAAGGCGGGGATAAATTAAAATCTGTGTTATGGAGTAATTTTGTACACATAAATATGCGCACTCAAAAGCCGGAGAAACACTCCGATGACCTGCTTAATCTATTCAGGCCAGTAGAAAATCCAATCGCGTTAAACACAAGTTTTGATGAGCGTGTAAATGAGTTGAGGAATATGTGATTTTAAAAATCTTATCAAGGCGCTTTATTTGCGCGGAACATCAAACATCAGCGTTTACTTTTATTTATTTGTAAATACTTTTACGTTGCACTGCAAAAACTCATCGAGGTAAAAAGATAAGTTTTTATACCATTGCTGGTGTCGAATAAAATTATACGATGATAAAAATTGATCCTATAATAGCAGTAAAAGATGTTGAAGCCAGTTCTAAATGGTATCAATCAGTATTTGACTGCAGAAGTCTGCACAGGGGAAAAGAGTTTGATATCCTGGTCTCTGAAAATGATGAAATTTTAATCTGTCTTCATAAATGGGGAGAACATCAGCACCCTACAATGGCAAATCCAGACATAACTCCGGGGAACGGATTAATCCTGTATTTCAGAACTGAAAATATGAACCTTGTACGACAAAATGTTGAGAAAATGGGTGGCAGTGTAGAAGAAGATATTCATTTAAATCCAAACTCAACGAAAAAGGAATTTTCACTTAGAGATCCCGACGGATATTATTTGACAATAACTGAATTTCACAAGTATGAAGGGTAAAGCCGCGTTGTGAGTGCTTCGCAGGAAAAGCAGGATGAGGCCATTCAGCAAAGCAAATACTAACAATACCTGGTATAACAGAGGGGAATATTTCGAGTCGAAGAGTAACGCGTCATAAAAAAGTTTCAACCTTAAAGCTGCAAAGAAATTTTTTTATCTAAAATTACGGTAACAAAATTGAAAGCATTCTTTACGAATTTCTGACAATGAAATGCTTTTGTTTCTTTTCCGGGCTTATTCATTAACTCTGTTTTTTAGAAAACAGTTCCAACAGCCAATCATTTTTTAGCTTTGATGTTTGCAAGGAATTTTAAATCATACAGCAACCATCAAATTGTCATCATGAAAAAAATAGTCTTACTCCTTTTATTGAATGTGACCGGTATATTATTTTTATGTGCTCAACAAAAAATGCCGGATAATATTCAGCGAAAAGCAATTACTTCTTTAATTGACCAGTACTCAGAAGCAAGGGAAAAAAGTGATACGACCTTGCTGAAAACAATCCTTACTAGCGATGTGGATCAATTGGTTTCTACAGGAGAATGGCGAAACGGCATCGGTACTGCCGTGCAAGGCATGCTGAAAAGTTCCGGCAACCGCCCCGGCACCAGGACGCTAAGGATTGAAAATATACGAATGTTCAACCCAACAAGTGCCATCGTTGATTGCAGGTACGAAATACAAAATACAGATGGCACCTCAAGAAAAATGTGGAGTACGTTTATAGTTGTTGCCGAAAAGAAAAAATGGAAAATAAGTGCTATACGGAATATGCTGCCTGCCAGTCAATAAAGACAATCAAAGAATAGAGACTAAATATTGCTTCGAATTTTGCATCTTTTTAGTTTTAGATTAGTAGCAAAACAATCTTGTAAATATTACATGCTGCATTTATAAAATCATCCGTGCAACGAACCGGTTGCTTTACATGTCAAGAGGAAAAATATACTAATATGCGAACAGGGATTCTATTTTTGGCGATGGTTCTCACACTTGCCTCCTGCAAAAAAAACAAGACAAATGAAATACAGGATGTGTTGAGATGCACTATGCCCGAAAGTCTTGACTCTTCTGCCACTGTAGCTAAATTAATTGGATCATGGACGTGGAAAAAACAATCTATCGCAAACACTAATCAGTTTAAAGATGCAGACAAGAGCGTTACCGTGACTTTTATTTCAGACTCAACTTTTTCGGTGGCGGAGAATTCAAGTGTGGTGTTGCAGGGCACATGGAAAGTAATTAATTACGGCAGTTTTTACGGGCTTCAAACCGATCCATACAGCCAATACATAGGTGGAGCAATTTATTTTTGCGACAATCAGCTATTGTTTGTGGCAAGTATATACGATGGTGCAGATAATCTTTTTGAAAAGTAGAATGATTATTATGTTGCACCTGCAAATTCACGCGCTCCCGGGTGCATCGCGTTTATCTTTCATTCCATTTAAAAAGGAAAATCCAAATCAAAAACAAATTTCTCTGGTTTTGGCAGTGGCTTTCGGGGAAGCATATCGTTACGCATGGCACTATTATAAACAAATGCAGCTACAATAACGGCAGCCTGCTGCAAGTCTTCAATCGACAGGTGATCATACGTATCCATATTGCTATGGTGCGTACGGGTTTCGTATTCCAGCGGGTCCTGTATAAACTGAAAGGCGGGGATACCTACTGCATCAAAAGAGATATGATCGGTGCTGCCGGTATTGCTATTGGTAACACCTGTTGCGCCCATATCACTAAAAGGAGCAAGCCATGTTTTGAACAAATCATACACTGATTCGTTATTCTGAGTATAAATCCCACGTATTTTTCCCGAGCCGTTATCAAGGTTATAATAAGCCGATATCTTAGATTGCTCAGGTTTTAATTTCATATCCGCAGGATCGCCAAAATGCTTTTTCACATAACCAAAAGAGCCGTATAACCCCTGCTCTTCCCCACCCCATAATGCGATTCGAATTGTGCGCTTTGGATGAACATCCAACGTTTTCAAAATGCGCATTGCCTCAAGCATCACTATACAGCCTGCGCCGTTATCCGTTGCCCCGGTACCGCCTGCCCATGAATCCAAATGCCCTCCCAGCATTACCACTTCGCTCTTTAGTGCGGGATCAGTACCCGGTATTTCCGCCAATATGTTGTAGCCCGTAAGATCCTTATCGTAAAAGGTATTTTGCAAATTCATTTCCAGTTCTACCTTCTCATGATCCTGTAGTAAACGCATCATTTTTAAATAATCTTCCCTGCTTATTTTCATTTCTGGTAATGAAGACTCATATCCTTTTGCGTAACCATTTCCTCCATCCACAAACACAGTTCCATCGATGGATGCACTGTTGCTAAGTATAAGGCCTGAAGCACCCTTTTTTTCAAGATATAGCGTGGTGTAATAGTTCTTTTTAATGTAGGGTAAGTAGCCTTCTATTTGCTTGCGAGTGAACATATAATCATCGGGAAGATGATCCAGCGCAGTGTCTGCATATCTCGTTGCGTAAGGTTTAAAAGCGTCGGGTATTTTTGTACTTCCGGGTTTTATCATCACAAATTTTCCTTGCAGAGAGGCGCCCGCTTTGTCTATGCTGGCAGAGTCAAGATCGTCAAGCATTATCAATTCTGCCTTTAGGCTTTTACCTGTGCTTTTACACCACGGTACAGGATAGGCGATAATGTTTTCATAATAGGGCACCCTCATAGACAATGTGGCCTCCTCACTGCTCCAGCCTTTTCCAAATTCGCCCCAGGCCTCGCGGCCTGCATTTGTAAGGCCCCATTTTTTACACGTTTCTGTAACCCAGTCGAGCGCCTGGTTGTAGCCCGGTGAGTTGGTGAGCCGTGGCCCGCACACATCTGTAATATTATGTGCGATCATACTAATCTGCGGGTTATTTTTTTCTTCATCTTTTATTTTTTGCATCATTTGCATATCCACTGTTTCCTGGGCAAATGAAACGTCTATACAAAAAAACAAGAGGCCTGTGATAAGCAGATTCTTTTTCATTAATTATTTTTTAAAAATGTAACCGGGCTTAAAGATAGGAATTTGCGACACTTGTCTTACACACAGGAAAGCATACATTTGTCCGGACCTTTCTCAACAAAATGCGCTACCGCTTCTTTCTCAAAAGCTCCTTCTTTCTACTAACATCGCTTTTATTGAACCTTGCCTTTCAGTCACGGGCAGTAGCGCAACTGTGCAACGGCAGCCTTGGCGATCCTGTCGTGAACATAACCTTTGGAGCGGGCGATAACTTCGGCCCAAGGCTTGCTGCTGCCACCACCAGCTACCAATTTGTATCAAACGCATGCCCTGTAAATGGATTCTACACATTGCTGAACAGAGGTGTTGAATGCAATTATGGCTGGCATGTTTTAGAGCATGACCACACAGGCAATTCCGGTGGCTATTTTATGCTGGTAGATGCCTCCTTCGAACCCAGCGACTTTTATTTGGATACAGTTAAGAATCTTTGCGCCAATACTACCTACGAGTTTGCCGCATGGATGCTCAACATGAAGTACGTTTTACAGGGCACAAGGCCCAATATTACTTTTAGCATTGAGACAACAACAGGGCAGGTTTTGCAAACCTATAATTCAGGTGACATACCGGTTGAGCAAACTGTTGTGTGGAAACAATACGGCTTTTATTTCACTACCCCCGCAAATGTGTCAAACATTGTATTGCGCATGACAAACAATGCACCTGGTGGCGAAGGCAATGATCTGGCGCTGGATGATATTACTTTTCGGCCTTGCGGGGACTTGATAACGGCAAGTGTCCAGGAAGATACAAGTGGCGTTATTGATGTGTGTGAAGGTAATAGCAGCAGCTATACATTTAAAGCAATACCTTCTTTGGGATATCAGTCATCGGTATATCAATGGCAGTTGAGTACAGATAAAGGCGCAACATGGAATGATATTACCGGCGCTTCTACTATTACCTACAAGCGGCTGCCAACTGCTACCGGTAACTTTTGGTACCGCTTTACCGAGGCTGAGGCCAATGCCAGCCGTGCATGCGGAATCGCATCAAATGTAATAATAATAAACGTGCAGCCAAAACCCATAGTGGATGCAGGACCCGACAGGAATGTGATAAGCGGGGCCGCAATTGTTCTTAATGCAAAAGCCGAAGGCGATGGACTGGCTTACCTTTGGTCGCCTGGGAGCTATATCGATGATATTACAAAACTTACACCAACCGTATCACCCGTGCAGGACACCAGGTATACGCTTTCCGCCAGTTCTTTATACGGCTGCACCGGGGAAGATAACGTACTGGTAAAAGTTGTGAGCGGGTTATATATTCCCAACGCCTTTACCCCTAATGGAGATGGAATAAATGATCTATGGAAAATCCCTTTTCTTGATCCGGAATATGATGCAAACGTTCGTGTGTTTAACCGGTATGGCCAACTGATTTACCAGGCAACGGGCGAGGTTGTTGCATGGGATGGCAAGTTCCATGGCGGCATTCAACCGGCAGGAACTTATATTTACCTGGTTACTTTCAAAGCGAATAAATTAACACTTAAAGGAACGGTAACTATCATAAGATAAACAAGCGTTTAAAAAGATACCTCCGCGTCTCCACCGGGGTATAGCTAAGCCGGGTTCGGGAACCGGCATTTCAGCGATATGCTGGTAAGAAAATTTCTACAAATTCCGGTATACTTTCACATACTCAAATTGCTATGAAAGCGTTTTACTAATAGGCAAATGACTTGCAACCGCCTGGTGGAATAATATTAGTTTATTAGTAAAATGAAACTATGAAAAACGAGACTCTAAAAATTGCAATTGTGCTGGCTTTATCTGTATGCTTATTATTCGCATGTAACAGCGCCCGATATACCCACGGTGATTCCAGCCATAATCGTGGCGTCGATAACAAGAGTTACAGGGGCTATTAAGTTTTACATTTTAAGCTATCTGCGGGAAGTCAGTTGTGATATACTTTATTTTATTAGTTTTTCTGTTTCGTTTACATAACTGGCTCCAATAGGAAGCTCTGTCCCATTTATCCACACAGAATTTTTCTCAATCTTAGTCACCTGCTTTTTTGCAACAATAAACGATCGATGAATGCGCATGAAATCCAAAGCTGGTAATAAGGCTTCTGTTTCTGCCATCGTGAGCCTCGAAAGAAATTTCGACTTCTGCAAAACGAATTGCATATAATTTCCATTGCTTTCAACATATAAAATATCGTCAAGAGCCACACGTATCTGCTCGTACCCGCTTTTGACAAAAACATAAGCAGGAGAAGGGGTACCGGTATTTTTTCTTAATTCAAATTGCTCAAATGCCTTGTTGCATGCTTTTAAAAACCGGGATTGGGAAAATGGTTTTAATAAATAATCGATAGCATCGAGTTCGAAACTTTGCACCGCATGTTCGCTATAGGCAGTGGTAAAAATTACCATCGGCGGGTTTGTGATTGATTTCAAAAAATCAATTCCTGAGATGTCCGGCATTTTTATGTCTAAAAAAATAAGGTCAATCTTCTCATGCTGCAAATAGCCTATCGCGTCAAATGCGTTTGTAAAAAAAGCAGCCACATCAACAAAACTTATTTTAGCAGAAAGGCTTTTGATGACATCGAGCGCTACAGGTTCATCGTCTATGGCAATTGCTTTGAGCATTTGGTTATAGCATTTCTTCAAAAATAAAACGTTCCCATTGCATTGAAATATTATTTAATCGCCTTCAGTTTTTCGAGCTTTTCTTTTGTATCAGGCCAATACCTTATGAGTAATGTTTTGGAATAATAATCAATAGCCTTTTGCCTGTCGCCTTTTGCATTAAAAAGATCACCCATAGAATCATAGGCATTGAAACTTTCGGGATAATTATCGATATTCATCTTAAAAAAATAATAGGCCCTGTCAAACTGGTGCATGCCCGCAAGCTGGTATCCTAAATTGTTAACAAAATTCTCGGGTGGAGATACTTTATAACCCATTCGGCTACTTATATTTTTATAATGCTCACTTAAGATGGTATCTAATTCAAAAGACGGTTTAAAGAATTCTGCAAAAGGAAAATTATAGTTGTAAAATTTAAAAACAAAACGCAACGCATCATATACCGCAGGCACAGGAACTGAGCTGTGATCATACTCAGGATAATATTTATATGCTGATATTAATTTGCTTTCTTTATACGTGTTCAAATAATCTCTAAGCTCAAAATTGCATCTCATAACCGGGCCTATGATACTTGTATCAAGTCCGCTATTCATGGTATTTGCAGCGGCCAGGAACAAAGAACTATTTTCAAATTGTTTTTTCTCAAGTGCTTCTTTCATCTGCTTCAATACGATTTGATTGTCCCAAAATGTACTTGGGTCAATTGCCACATAAGCATTAAATAAATCTTCATGATGAAGAAGTGTGTAAATTGAAATTAGCCCTCCTAATGAGTGGCCTATAAAAATTCGGTAGGGTGCTGTTGGATACAATGAATCAATATGAGGAATGAGCTCTTTCTGCATGAATGAAATAAATTTTTCGCCGCCACCAGAACTTCGTGCTTCCATACTATCCATCATCGGCGAAGAATTGACATGTGTCGGAGTTAAATCCCTTGTCCGGCTGGTGCCCGGAATGCCTACAATGATCATTTTAGGAAAAGCCAGATTGCCGCCTCCTCCGCTTAGTAAGTCAACAATACCCGCGACAACTGAAAAATTTTGTTCCCATCCATCTAATAAATAAATGACCGGGTAATGTTGTTTAGCAAAAACGCCATCTGGAGAATTATCATTGGGTACATGCACCCATAGTTGCCTGTTCTCCTGCAAAATTTTTGAGTAAACAACATCCGATTTTCCGATGATAATTTGAGTGTCGCTTTGTGCCTGTAGCGTTGCACTTATAAATAGCAAACTGAAAAATATTATTGATTTCATTTTAAAAAAATTTAAAGTTGCAAATACTGGTGTTGATTTTACGGTTGAATAGAAAGCTTTACAAAAAATTCTTTACCGTCTCCCTTAACGGATATTTGAAACTTGCCTGGGTATAATAATTTTAATCGTTCCAACACATTTTTAAAACCGATGCCTGATCTTTCGCTTTCAGGATCGTTCCCTGGTTTTTCATGCATACTGTTATGCACCTCAAAAAAAATATTCTTTTCATCACACCGGAGATTAATTTTTATCCATGAATTTTCTTTAAGGCTGATGCCATGTTTAAAAGCATTTTCAACAAACGGAATTAATAACATCGGAGCGATTTTATGATTGCAATTCTGGCTGCTTATGTTGTCTTCAATAATAATTCCCGGGGAAGTTTGTGTGCGCAATTTTTGCAACGCTATATAATTTTCGAGGTATTCAATTTCTTTGTTCATGTCAATAAAATCAAGGTTGTTTTCGTGCAGCATAAAGCGCATCATATCGCCAAGTTTTTGAATGCCTTCGGCAGTCCTTTGTGCATTTTCCTGCAAGGATGTACCATATAAAGTGTTAAGCACATTAAAAAGAAAATGTGGATTTATTTGTGAGCGCAGGAACTGCATGTCTGTCTTTGATTTTATCAATGCTTTCTCTGTACCTCTTAATTGCAGGATCTTATCTTTTTTCTGCTGATACGAAAGCCATGTAAGCGGAGTAGTTATGAACAATTGAAACAGACATCCATACAAAATAGCAACCGGCCCGTTTTCGTGAATGACAAGAAGTACGGGAAAAGAAAATATAAATGCGATCAGTATTAAGCGGGAAATTATTTTTCGGGTAAAAAAGGACCCGCTGTTCACTTTTGGAAATAACCAGTATGTATTGAACACGTACATTCCAAACAATGCATAGGTAACCAGATAATAAGCGGGATAGAAGGCCTGATCATGAATGATATTAAAAGAAGCTAAAAATATCGGGAGTGAAATGTAATAGACCAGGAAAATGGTTACCTGGTTACAAATTGAAATGCGGAACGATCTGATATTTCCCGGTCTTTCAATAAAGAAAATAATGGCTTCGCGAAACAATATATAGACAGTATATAAAAACATTGTCATGAATACAATACCATAGGCGCCGGCAACATCTAATTGAGAATTGGGATTGTATACTTTTTTGGGAAAGAAAGAAAAGCCCGGGTAATGGAATTGCCATTCATGCTTGTAATAGGTGGCAATGTTAAGAGCTGACCCTATCAAAAAAATAATAATGACGACTTGGATAGCCAGCCAGGCATATTCTTTAAGAATTTTGCTGGCGATTCCCTGCAGCGATATTTTCCTAAGCGACAATGATATTTTTGAAGTACCTGCTCCAAATTTTCGTGGAGAAAGAAAACGAGGAAGCGTAAACAGGTTTATCAGCAGGTAAGCGCAATAAATTAATATCCCCATTACTACATCAGGCAACACTACATTCCTGTATAAATTAAAAGGCACATGATTATTAATGAATGGCCCTGCATATTGAGCAGGATCTGTAAAATATAAATCCCGGAAATAAGCAATTGACAGAATAATAAAAACAACCGTAACCATTGTAACCTCATGTTGCCTCCATCTTACTTTCATAAAAATTATTTTCAGCAAGATTACTTCTTCGATACAAATGCTTGCGAGCAAATGTGACCAAGCCGGTAAATTATGTGATGGAAAACAATTGAACACTTCGGCAGCCTTTGTGCTGCAGAAAATTTGCAAAAAATTTTCACTGTATATTTATTCCAGCTAAAGGAACAATAAAATCATGCGCAATATAAAGAGGAGAACATTTATCAGGAATTCGATAATTACAGGAATAGGCGCTTCCATTGCGCCTGATATTTTACAAGGCAAAACAGTAAAACATTCTGAAGTTGAATATAAAAAACTTTCTCCCGCAGAAAAGAAAAAAGTAATTATTGCCGGCGCAGGGATTACGGGCCTATGTTGCGCTTATGAATTGATGAAGGCCGGTCATACTGTAACGGTGCTGGAAGCAAGTGGAAGATATGGCGGCCATGTTTTTACCGGGCGTGATGGTTTATCCGATGGTTTATATGCAGACTATGGAGCGGATCATATCACCAAACCGGGCTATGAAAAGTTCTTTCAGTATTGCGATGAATTTAATCTTAAAGCAATTCCTTATCCACATGCAGAAGGATCAGAAGCAGCAGAGGGGCATCATACTTTAAAAATGATCGACGGCAAATTTTATACACCTGAAATGCTCGCCGATCCTGCAGTGTTGAAGCAGTTTGGATTTAATGAAAAGGAAGTAAGGTTTTTATCTAAAAAGCCAATGTATGCTTTACGATCATTATACCTGGACAAATACACGTCAAAATTCACAGACCCTTACCAACCGTTTGACGTTGGCTATGATGACCTGGATAAAATATCTGCAAACGACCTTTATAAAAAAGAAGGCGCATCAACAACGGCACTTCGCTTTCTTGGCGAAAAAAATGTATCTGCACTTTATTCAGTTTGGCGCTTAGCACTTATGCGTTTCCGTGGTATTCCACTATCAGAAGGTGAAACTTTTCACTTAAAAGATGGTAATGAACAAATGCCGATTGCCTTCGCCAAAAAACTGGGAGATAAATTAAAGCTCAATCACCCGGTTACGGCTATTAAACATGACGCGAAGGGCGTTACGGTTACCTATAAGCCATTCGGGTATGATGAAGAAAAAGAAATGACTGCAGATTATTTGGTTAATTGCATTACCCTTCCTGTGTTTAAAAACATTCCTGTTACGCCTGCTCTGTCTCCGGAAAAACAATACGTGGTTGATAATCTCTCTTATTCATCCCATCCATTTTTTGTGTTTGAAGCAAGTACAAAGTTCTGGCTGGATGATGGTTTTAAAACGATCAACATGGAGTTTGAACACCCGGATATTTCATCTATTTGGATAGAAACAAATGAAGTGGATTCAAGCCGCATTATATTAAAGGCTTATGGTCCCAGCGGCCTTTCTGCGCAACGTGTGTTAGCGGCTTTCCGCGAAGTATATCCCGGAAAGCATGATACCATAGTACAGGCGCTAACCAAAGACTGGTCGAAAGATAAATATGCCCCGGTATGCGAAATGGAACCTTTCCCCATTGGAGAAATGCATAAATTCTGGCCACAGATTATGATGCCGGAGGGAAGAATATATTTTGCAGGAACTTACGCCGATAATATGAGCAGGGGAATGGAATCCTGTATTCGTTCTGCACAGCGTGTGGCACTGGAAATAAACAGAGTGTAAACAGTACAACGGTTGATCCTATGGCAAAAGCATCTTTATTTATTTTCATCAGTCTGTTAGTTATTTTTGTTTTTTATGCGGTAGCTTCTCCCAATAAAAAAACCAGGAGCCAGCAAAACAATCCACCTGTTGTTACGATTGTTTCTCCTGCAAACAACAGTAATGTTTTGCCTGGTGTACCCATCCATTATTCAATTACAGTGTCAGACAAGGAAGATGGTGAATCGAAATACGATGAGATAAATCCTAAGGAAGTGTTGCTTGAGGTAAAATATAAAAGCGATGCATTAACGTCTAATGAAGGCAACGACAAAACCGTTCGGGATGATGCGCCGGGACTCGCCGCCATCCGAACATCAAACTGTTTCAATTGTCATGGGTTTGATACCAAAGTAATCGGCCCTACATTCACCGACATTAATAAACGCTATAAACCAACTGCATCAAATATAGCTTTGCTGGCAAAAAGAATTCGTGAAGGCTCGACCGGTGTATGGGGAGATATCGCAATGCCTTCACATCCTGAACTGAATAAAAATCAAATCCAAAACATGGTAACATGGATCATGGAAAATGCTTCCGGCACTAATGTCCATTACTACATTGGAACCCAAGGTATTTTTAGCTTGAAAGCTCCATCAAAAAATTATCAGGGAGGCGCTTACACACTAACAGCAAGCTATACCGATCATGGAATAGAGAATAAAGGTGAGCGACTGAAAGGACAGGATGTAATAATAATTCACACAAAATAGATTTGTTTCAATACTTATTTGCTCTGAAAGTAATTCAATAAATAAGAGATAGCCCGCTGAAGCAACTTTTACTTGCTGCGAATATTTTTCGGTGTGGAATTTATCGGGATAAGGATAAGTCGTGAGGCAAACTATCGCACATCAGCTCAGGTATTCACAACCCATTGTAAATAATCGTTCAAAATTC
>JBDTUZ010000009.1:0-128597 GCA_040007435.1 Ginsengibacter sp.
TTGCTTCCAGAAGCACCATAGATTATTGGTGTAAAAAACTTGGAAGCAATATGAATGAACAAAACAATCACTCCACGCAAAAGGAAATGAAGAAGCTTCGAAAAAACAACATTGAAATCAGTATGACATCGAAGTACGATCCTTATGAAAATGCCAAAGCAGAAAGAGTAAACGGAACCATTAAGAATGAATTTGAACTGGACAAACCATTACCGGGCATTAAATATGCGACAAGGGAAATTACAAACACGGTAAAAATTTACAATCAATTACGGCTACACTTAAGGTGTCGGATGCACACACCCGATCAAATGCATCAACATATTAATCCAAACCCTAAAAAACTAAAAACAAATATGCTGTGGGAGAAACTATTTTTAGATAATTTCAATTAACAAAAAACGTCAACTAAATTCAGGACGTGACAGAGCCACATGCAAAATTGAACTTTATGAAGCTAATTGGACAACTAAAATAATTTCAAGGATGAAAAGTAATAATTCAAATTGAAATAATGGCAAGGTTTAAAACAACAATATTGACAGCAGGAAAAACTGCAACAGGAATTTGTATTCCAGACGAAATTGTAGAATCGTTAAACGCGGGAAAAAAACCACCAATAAAAGTAACTATTAATGGTTACACATATAGAAGCACCGTTGCTGTAATGGGTGGAAAATATATGGTTGGTGTAAATGCAGACGTAAGAGAAGCGTCAGGAGTAAAAGGTGGCGACACTTTGACGGTTGGAATTGAACTTGACACAGAAGAACGTAAAGTTGAATTGCCAACAGACTTTAAAAAAGCACTTGACAAAAACCCAAATGCTAAAAAATTCTTTCAGACACTTTCATATAGTAAACAAAAAAACCACGTTACTTTAATTGAACAAGCAAAGACTGACGAAACAAGACAAAAACGAATTGACAAATCTATTGCCGACCTAATTGAGAATAAGAAATAAAATCGCTGAGGCAAACCTGCAAGCCGATAACATCGCATTGGCAATAGCTGGGCGTGACGTTCATTTCATCAACTTTTTATTCGCCATTGGGCTATAGTTCCGGGCTGAAAATTCTCTATTGAGCTATGAAGCATAATCTCAACTATTTGTTCGTTTACTGTACTTTTGTTTCGGCTGAAAATTCATTGAATGCCCAGCCAATCGCCAATGCGTAAACGTAGCCATAATTGCTTCTGACACAGATTACAGAAACAGACAGAACAAAATTTTTGAGTGGCTTTAGTTTGAAGCAATTTTTACTGAAAAGTTCTTTAGCTATATTGACTTTAATAACAAGAATATTTTATTTTCATCTATTATTTTTTGATAACCTTTAAATTTAATTTTATGAAAGTCAGAAAAGAAGAAATCCCAGTAACGATGGAAGGACCCGGTACAACCATGAGAGCACTTCCCGGATATGGAGGAATGACAGTTGGTTTCAATGAAATACCGGCAGGCACAGATTTTTCTCCATTATTACATGGATTAAAGAACAATAGTTGTCATTGCCCACATTGGGGATATATGGTTGAAGGAGAGTTCCTGATAAAATATGATAATGGAACGGAGGAAACGTTAACTGCCGGCGATGTTTTCTACCTGCCTCCGGGACACACTGGCATTGTAGTAAAAGATATGAAATTTCTTGATTTTAGTCCTGAAAAAGAGATTAATGAAGTAATGGATCACATTGGTAAAAAAATGGCTGAATTTAGTAAATAAATTTAATCGTTAAAAGCCTATTTCCAAGTGCTTGCAGTTAGACATATCGCTTACTGGCGGATAGAGCTTTTTTTGGACAAAATGGATTTTTGACAAACGTGTAGCGTTTAAATTCAGTAGTGCAAGTATTATAAGGATTAGGAGGATTACAGAGAATTTTTGAAAATTCAAAGCTTTTTCACATTGATCGGGCGGCACATAACATCGGGTTTTATGCTATGATGGCTGACGGAAGAAACATCAACTTTGGATACATTGTTGAGCGATAGTTCCGGCGTAGCGGAATCCTTATCGTCTTTTGAATATGTTTTGTTCTTTTTATTCATTTCTCAACTTTTGTCCCGGCTGACGTACTTTGAATGCCCATCACAGCATAAAGCCCTTAACCGTAAGATGCAATTTTATGAACCGCATTACCATTCTAATATTGTTGACATTTTTTGGAGTTGCAAAAGTAACAGCACAAAAGAATGCGTTAGATAACTGTCCCAAAGTTGACCTGAAATTAAATTATCTAAAGACACTTTCAACACCGATGACGACATTCAAATAAAAATGTTACTAACTAACAATTCCAAAACAAACCAAAAATTTCTCTTTGACAAACCAAACTCCTCAACAGGTGGACCAGCATGGACGACTGTTTCGTTGACGAATGTGAAAACTAAAAAATCAGCCTTAAAATATGCGAATAAAAGAATTTTAGAATCGCAAATCTACACTGAAGAACAATTGAGGGATAAGTACAATAACTTGAAGCCAGGACAATCACTTAAAAGGAAATACATTTTATTTGACTTGGCTGTTACGACTTTGGAGAGCTATCAATTGGAAAAGGGAACTTATGAATTGCAAATTAGTTATTGCAATAGCATTTCAAACAATTTGACATTTACTATTCGCTAATGGTGATACTTACCTAAACTGCAGCTTACATCGCATTGGCGGTAGCTGAGCCGACGTGCATTTCATCAACTTTTTGTTCGCTATTGGGCTGTAGTTCCGGGCTGAAAATTCTTTATTCAGCTATGAATCATAATCTCAACTATTTGTTCGTTTACTGTACTTTTGTTTCGGCTGCAAATTCTTTGAATGCCCAATACGTAAACGTAAGCTGCTATTTTACCATGACATCTCAAGAACTGTTTGACAAGACAATAGACCTGCTGAGAAATAAAAGACATGATTTTTCTTTTTCATCAAAACTTGTTGACAATTATGAAACAAATGAATTGACATTTCATTGCTTCGACGAGCTGAGTATTGGTACAACAAAATCACATTTATTAAAAGTTTACGAAGCAAGAACGAATTTTGAAAATGAACGTAAAGACAATCCTCATGTTTTCGGCTACGACACATTACTTCCCAACTTTCGACAGACCCATCTGGAATATATTTGTATTTCGACCTTCACGACTAACATTGGGTCATTTATAATATTTTCAGACTTTGACAGACAAGATTTGATTGGGGTATTATTTTCTAAAACTACATTGTCGCAAATCCGAGAACGTATGAATGAACATAAAAGACTTGTTGAATTGACAGGAGAGAAAGTATTTTACGACTATGCTGAGAATGAAAATGTATTTATAAACGGACAACTACAGTCGCAGGGTAACAGTTGACCAAACTGCAGTTTACATTGGGTTTGGCAATCGGCTGTAGTTCCTATCAGCAATAGTTCCGGCGTAACGTTCTTTGCTTAACATTTTCAATTAAAAAAAATGTCAGCTTTTTTCAGGGAGTGACATTCCTGTGCTGACTGCCACTGGTTGCTATATTATTACCAACTAACTCACAATCGACAATCATGAAATATTTTAAATCAATTTGTTTACTCCTGCTTATTCAATCGTCCGTCTTTGCACAGAAACCAAGGGCAAGGGACATTGGCATTCCTTTTAATGGAATTACCGGTAAGTATAACGCGATAACGGATGTAAAAGGTGTGGAAGTTGGTTACAGCACCATCATTTCAGGGCAAGGCAAAAACATTAGAGGTAAAGGACCCGTCAGGACGGGCGTTACCGCGATTTTACCAAGAGGAAAAAACAATAACCCGGTTTTTGCAAATTGGTATTCATTAAATGGTAACGGTGAAATGACCGGTACGACATGGATAACAGAATCAGGTTTTTTAGAGACGCCTATAATGATCACTAACACAAATAGTGTGGGTGTTGTAAGAGACGCAGTGTTGAAATGGTTTGTAAAAACGGGTTGGTATAAAGAAGATTTCTGGTACACGTACCCGGTGGTTGCAGAAACCTATGATGGTTTTTTAAATGACATTTATGGCTTTCATGTAAAAGAGAGTAATGCTTATGAAGCATTGGACAGTGCAAAAACCGGGTATGTACCAGAGGGAAACGTAGGGGGAGGCACGGGAATGATGTGTTTAGGGTTTAAAGGAGGAACAGGAACATCTTCAAGGATTGTAAACATTAAAGACTCGACTTATACAGTTGGTGTATTGGTACAATCAAATTTTGGCAGTAAAAAGAATTTTACAATTGCAGGAGTACCTATTGGAAAAGAATTGAAAGACACAATGAATTATGAATTTAAAGCAGCACCATCTTACAGGCAGGAAGGTGATGGCTCAATCATAGTAGTAGTTGCCACTGATGCGCCATTGTTGCCACACCAGTTAAAAAGAATTGCCGCAAGAGTTCCTGTCGGTGTAGGCATAGTTGGCGGACGCGGCGAAAACGGTTCGGGCGACATATTCATCGCTTTTTCTACAGCTAATCCGTCAGCTTTCCAGAGAAATGATTTTACAAAAGTTGACGAATTACCAAATGATCTAATCAATCCATTATTTGATGCAACTGTCCAGGCAGTTGAAGAAGCCATTATTAACGCTATGGTTGCTGCAGAAACAACTGAAGGCATAAATGGCAACAAGGCGTATGCACTTCCCCATAACCTGGTGATTGACTTACTAAGAAAGTACAACAGGATAAAGTAAAAATTCAGCATTAAGATGTTTAAAGAAAATAATATTATTCTGCGAGGATTTACAAATGATGACCGGACACCCATGGCAAATCTTGCAAACAACAAAAAGATTTGGGATAACGTACGGGATATTCTTCCTTTTCCTTACACTGAAAAGGATGCGGAAAATTTTATTAACATGGTAAAACTGGAAGATGTACCCCTGACTTTTGCAATTGAATACAATGGGCAATTTTGCGGTGTTATTGGATTGAAGACGCAAAGTGATGTTTATAAAAAAAGCGCTGAAATCGGGTATTGGATTGGTGAACCTTTTTGGAGTAAAGGTATAGCGACTACTTCGGTAAAGGTGTTAACTGCACACGGAATGGATTTATTAGGATTTGTAAGAATTCATACAGGAGTTTTTGAATATAACATAGGCTCGATGCGTGTATTAGAAAAGAATGGTTATGAAAAAGATGGTATATTCAAAAAATCTATTTTCAAGAATGGAAAGATGTGGGATGAACATAGATTTTCAATAGTGAAATAAAACCGTGCAAGTTTCTGTTGTTATAGCAATTTGTGAGCGAATACAACCGGGCTTTCGGTTTACTTCTATGTTGCTACTTTTGTACAAAAAAATTTATGGCTGAAGACCTCGATATTATCACAGGGAGCAAAGAGGAAAAATATCAATCAATTGTTCCACAAATAACAGGATTACTTACAGGCGAAACTGACCTGGTTGCTAATATGGCAAATGTGGCCGCAGCACTTAAAGAACAATTGCAATGGCTGTGGGTGGGCTTTTATACAGTAAAAAATAATGAGCTTGTTTTAGCACCATTCCAGGGGCCGGTGGCTTGCACGAGAATAAAAAAAGGCAGGGGCGTTTGCGGTACTTGCTGGCAAGAAGCTAATACGCTTATTGTACCTGATGTTGAAAAATTTCCAGGGCATATCGCATGCAGCAGTTCATCAAAATCGGAGATTGTAGTACCTATTATAAAAAACAATCAGGTAGTCGCGGTTTTAGATGCAGATAGTGAAGATTATAATTTTTTTGATGAAGTAGATAGGCAATACCTGGAAATGATTGTGGGGCTGATAAATTTTTGAAACCGTAAGGTATAATTTCGGTAGTGCCACCAGAATAAATTTCCGTGTAACGATGCGTGTCTTTAGCACTTTGCTGCCAAACCGATAATTTAAATTTTTATTTCATAGACTCCTTTACATAATATTGTAATTCATTTAGAGAATATAATATGAAACATACGATTGCACTTTTCCCGAACAAACAACACTTTTTATTATCACTTTTATGTATTACAATATTGCTGGGCGCATGCAAGACCGAGGAACCTGTTGACCCAAGAATTAAAGAAATTGATCCTGCTAAAACAGCCGCATTGGCAACATCAATAGAATCTATTGTTAAGCCGGAATTGGCTGATAGTCTTACATTGAAACTATGGGGCGTTGATTCATTGGTGATCTCCCCTATTGCCATAGACATAGATGACTCAGGGAAATTATATTACACAACTACTAACAGGCAAAAGAATTCCGAATTTGATATTCGCGGCCACCAGGATTGGGAAATTGCTTCCATACAACTCCAAACTGTTGAAGATAAAAGAGCTTTCCTTCACAAAATATTATCGCCGGAAAATAGCAAGAAAAATGAATGGCTGGCTGATCTAAATGGAGATAGTTCACACGACTGGAAAGACATGACTATCGAGAAAGAAGATATATATAAAATGGAAGACGTAAATGGCGATGGTGTTGCTGACAAGACTCAATTGGTAGTAAACGATTTTAATGATGAAGTGACAGATGTTGCAGGTGGCGTATTAATTAATGGCAATGATCTCTTTGTCGCAGTTGCTCCGGACTTATGGAGAATGAAAGATAAAAACGGTGATGGTATTGAAGATGAAAAAACCTCCATTTCACATGGCTACGGTGCTCACATTGGGTTTGGCGGCCACGGTATGTCGGGGGTTGAAATGGGCCCTGACGGAAGAATCTATTGGCAGATAGGTGACATCGGATTTAACGGAACAGATAAGGACGGTAAAAAATGGGAGCATCCTAATAGCGGTGTTATCGCAAGATCCAATCCCGATGGAAGTGACTTTGAAATATTTGCCTCGGGCAATCGCAACACACATGAATTTGCATTCGATGAGTACGCAAATCTCATAGGTGAAGATAACGATGGTGATCATCCCGGCGAGAAAGAGAGACTGGTGTACGTTGTAAACGGTGCTGATATTGGCTGGAGAAGCAATTGGCAATATGGCAAATACAACGATCCTGACAACAACACATACAAAGTGTGGATGGACGAAAAATTATGGATGCCGAGGTTTGAGGGACAGGCTGCATACATAACACCATGTATAGATAATTTTGTGAGTGGCCCTGCAGGCTTCCTGTATAATCCCGGTACAGCCTTAAGTCCAAAGTATAAGAATACTTTTTTTGTGGCGGAGTTTGTTGGCAATCCCGCCCAGTCAGGGATTTATAGTTTCAAATTAAATCCCAAGGGCGCCACTTTCGAATTGGGTGAAAACAAAAGAGTGTTGGGTGGAGTGCTTGCTACCGGCCTTGATTTCGGCCCGGATGGTGCCATGTACATTGCTGACTGGATCGATGGCTGGGGTACGCACAACTATGGCCGCATCTGGAAACTTGATGATAACAATGCCGCGGCATTGCCCGAACGAGTAGAAACAAAGAAATTATTAGCCGAAGATTTTACTAAAACTCCCGAAGATGCACTGGGTGAAATATTAAAGAACCCTGACATGAGAGTGAGAATGAAAGCGCAATTTGAATTGGTAAAACGTGGAGAGAAAGGCGCGGGAACATTTAAGAAAATTCTTGCCCAAACCGAAAACCAGTTAGCACGGGTTAATTCCATTTGGGGTGTAAGCCAGTTGGCGAGGCAGGATAAAAAGTACGCTCCTATTTTGATTCCTTTTTTGCGGGATAAAGACCCGGAGATAAGGGCACAGGCTGCCAAATGGTTGGGAGATATAAAATATAAAGAGAGTGGTAAAGACCTTGTGCCCTTATTAAACGATTCGTATAGCCGTACCCGTTTCTTTGCGGCTGAAGCGTTGGGAAGAATCATGTATGAGCCCGCTATCGGGCCAATTATTGAAATGCTGAAGGCAAATAATGATGAAGACGCGTACCTCCGCCATGCCGGAAGTCTTGCACTTGCACGGATAGGAAAAGCAGAGCCAATAATTGCTTTAGCAGCTGACTCGTCACGTGCGGTAAAAATTGCTGCAGTAGTAGCACTAAGAAGAATGGGCAATGCAGGTATTGCCAAATTTTTAAATGATGGGGATGAATATATTGTTACCGAAGCTGCACGTGGCATCAATGATGATCTTTCTATTAAAGATGCGATCCCTGCTCTCGGGAATCTATTGAAGAATACAGCCTTTACGGGTGAAGCATTGATAAGACGTTCCATAAATGCAAACTTGAGGACAGGTACCGATGAGGCAATGCAAAATCTTATTGACTATGCGTCGAAAGAAAACGCTCCTCCGGTAATGCGGGCAGAAGCCATTGCCGCACTAAGTACGTGGGCAAAGCCTTCTGTATTAGACAGAGTTGATGGACGCTCAAGGGGAGTCGTTCAGAGAGACATTTCAACTGTTAGAAATAAAACCGGAGACGCATTCATCAAGCTGCTAAATAATAAAGAAGCCATCGTGAGATTAAGTGCGGTTAAGGCGGTGAGCAAATTGGATATCCGGCAAGCGGGTGCAAATTTGTTAGCGCTTCTAAAGAATGACCAGGATGATGAAGTAAAAGTGGAAGCGTTGAAATCGCTGGCCGAAATGCAGGATCCTTCTATAACACAGGCAATTCAAATAGCACTTACGGGGAAGGATAAAGTTGTGAGAGTTGCAGGCATTGACCTCATTGGCAAATTAAATATACCAAAGCCTTTGATGGTAACATTGCTCTCCGATGTTATCAATACAAAAACGACTGAAGAGAAACAAGCGGCACTTTTGACGCTTGGAAATTTACCAGTTGAAAACACCAACAAGGTTTTGGACAATTTACTAACTCAGATGACTAACGGTAAACTTTCTCCCGATATTTATTTTGAACTAGGTGAGGCCATTGACAGTACACGTTCGCCAAAACTTATAGCCAGGTATAAAGAGGCCACCTCCAAATTATCTAAAGATGAACTGACCGCTTCATTTGCCGGAAGCCTTTTTGGAGGAGACCCTAAACAAGGGAGGCGTATTTTCTATAGAAACCAGTCCGCTCAATGTATGAAGTGCCATTCGTATGATGATATGGGAGGCAATGCAGGACCGCGTTTGAATGGAGTCGCTTCAAGGCTGCCAAGAGAAAAACTTTTGGAAGCCCTCATAAATCCAAGTGCAAGATTAGCGCCCGGCTATGGTGTGGTCACTCTTGAACTTAAAGATGGAAAAACAATTTCAGGGGTATTGGAAGAGGAGAATGACCAAAGCCTCAGTATAAAAGGAAGAGAACAACAAAACACCATTATTCCCAAAGACCAGATTGTGAAAAGAACAAACGCTGCTTCAAGTATGCCAGAGATGAAATTAATACTTTCAAAAAAGGAAATAAGAGATGTGGTGAGTTTTTTGTCAACGTTAAAATAACAGAGTAATGCTTTTGGCGCAAAACATCTATTCTTCATACCTTAGGATAGGAAATAGGTGGTGAAGCTGCCATCATTAGTGAAATTATTAGTTGTTTGTGATAATTAATTATTCTTCAATTGAACGCTCAAACATAAAAAAAGGAAAAGCTAATAATTTTGTACAAAAAGGAATAAAGCCTTTACAGCTCCTTTATTACCATGTGGAGAAAGACTTTTATTCTCCAAAATATGAAACTGATTAGAGTAGGCTTGCGAAACCAAAAGATGATGGAACAACTATTTACTGGAATGGAAATGTAGTCACCGATTCAAAGCTTCCTGCTATCATATCCTTTTATGCTGCACACACACCAACTAATTATGTAACTCTATAAGGGATAACTGGAAGTGAAGAGGTATCGCATGAAACATTTCCTATCAAAAGAACAAGGGAATAATTTAAATGATGCAATATTACAAATTGAAAAAGCTAAATAATTTTCATTTTTACTTTTCCTCAAATGCTGTCGCCAAATCTAATACCACTTCATTCCCCTCCGGCATTATTCTAAAAACTACATCGTTGCCTGGTTTTGAAAAGCTACCCTTCTCAGCTTTAATAAAATATTTCATCCCTTCAAATTCACAATCAACCTGAGAAGAATTTATCATTTTAAAAGGCAGGGCAACGTTTTCAGCAGTGGTCAAATCAAGGAACCACTTACTTGATTTACTACCTTCTATTTTCATCTTTAATTGTCGTTCATCAATATCAATCACAAGTGTGCCTTCAAAAGATTTCGATGGCCATGAAATATGCAGCTTGCCGGCAATGGAATCGGTTACGATAGGATCACCGCCTTTCAACAAAACCTCTTTACCATCTATAATAGTTTTGAAACGTAAGCCCGCAATTTTATTAGGAGCACTCCAAATATATCCATCTACAAATGGAAGTGTAAAGAAGGAACATTCGTTGGAGGTTGCTTTTCCTTCTGTATAAACTGATGGGAAATTTTCATTAAATAGATGAATATCCCGGAAACGTAATGTACCATCTTCCCATAATAAATTAGCACGGTAAAAGCGGCTATTGAACCAAACTGTTTTGCGGTCACTGCCTTTAAGATCTTCTGTAACCGTAACAGAAGTTGCCGGTGTTATTTTGTAATGTTCGCGAAACCATTCTCCTGATTCCGCAAGTGTTTCAACCTTTATTTTATTTTCATCACGCAGTCGTGCGATTAACGGCATTTGTATTTGAAAACCTTTCGCCATCGCATCCCATGTAAATGAATTTTCTTGTCCAGCCTGCGTGTATGCAAATTCCATTGTATTGCCTTCAACAAATTCTTTAAAAAACCAATTGACCCAGGCTGAGTCGCCACCTGCATCTGGGTACACAGGTTCCAATGTAATAACGCCTTGCCTGTCTGTCCCCAATCCATTATCATATTGCCGAACAGGGTCGCTGCCCAACATTCTGAAAATGGGAACAGGCGTTTGATCTTTTTCATTTTGAGCAGGCATGTATGAATTTATTTTACTCGGATAATATGCCTGGTTCCAATAACCGCCCCAAAGCGTGTAGCCGTCGGTGCCATATTGATCTTTACAATTGCAGGAGGCAACAATTTTATATTTCTCATATAAATAATTTAGTGTATGCGCATCGATAAACCACGAGCCTACAGACTTTGGGTAGTAACCAAATATCGTTTTGAAACCGGCCATATATACATCAACTAATTTTTCACGCTCTGCAGGAGAATATCCTGTAGAGAAACCAACGTCTGCATGCCAGTCCCATGGATAGCGACCACGCCATTTCATCCCGGCATTTTCAACGAGCGGCTGCGGTATCTCCCACCACGCCCCTATTTCAAAAGAATCCGGTGAAAGACTCTTCAACAATTTTTGATATTGTGGATCAAGCAACGCATCGTATTGTAATAAAAAAGTTCCACTGAGTCTATATTTTTTCATGATGTCGACCTGCTTCACCACAGTTTGATAAAGTACGTCTTCAGTTATTGCGGACTCTCTTGGTTCAAGCAGGCGAATAAAATTTACAATGTTTACAATTTTGGGATGATCATTTATTTTTTCTACATCACGCTTATGCCGGTTGAATGCCGTAAATGAAACAAGGAGTACAAGCAAAAAAATCATTAAAACATAAGATGATTTGTTCATCATATTTTGTAGTGACTTCATTCGTTCTGTTTTTTTAGGCGGGAAATTTTAGGCCACGAAGGTTCATTAATTATTCGGAATTTTTTACAATCGATAAGAGTTCATTTATTCTTCCTCAATTCGACAAGGGAATAAAAAGTGCCTCTCCAAAAAATGCCGCCATTATATAAATTGATGATAGTCGCCTTGATTATGATATATGTCATTATTAGGCCTGCATAAATACTCATAAATCCATGCCACCATTTACCATTTGAGCCCGGCATATTTCCATAAAGTATTAGTTGGAAAACAAAAATGCAAATTGCTAAAACCCGTTCTGCATTATTGCCAAATAATAAAATAACAGGAAGTGGCAGAACGAAAAACAATAACGTTCCTATTGCGCCGCCAGCCGCTAAAAACACATTATACCTGAACCCGGAGAAAATATTTTTCATAAGGCCATTAATGAATTCTCTTACGCTTGCATACCATTCCACTTTTATTTCCCCCTGCCCGTAAAGCACATCTCCTGCACCACCGGCTGCCTTGATTAATGCTGCAAGTTTTAGATCGTCATCGGGCCGCATCGCTATTGCTTTGTGTGTGCCGGCACGTTCATAAGCTTCTCTTTTAACTAAATTAAATGCGCCCACCCCCATAGAAGTTTTGGATCTTTTTATTTTTGCCGCCCATGGCCTTTGAACCGCCGTAAGCATAATTACAAATGTCATAACCACACTATTAAGCGTTGCTGATGAAGAAATAATACCGGGTAAGATTGTTAAATGATCAAGGTTATTTTTCAAACAATAATGCATAGCCTTGTTTAAAACATCTTTCTGAAATAAAACATCCGCATCAGTAAAGAGTAAAAACTCTTCATTGGAAGATATGCTGCCTGTATACAATGCATGATTCTTCCCAAGCCATCCGGGAGGAAGTGTGTCAATATTTATAACCGATAGATTGCTGTATTCTTTCTTCAGTTCGCCAAGAATTTTTCCCGTATTATCCGTTGACCTGTCATTAACCACCAACACTTGGTAATTGGGATAGTTCAGATTGCAAACGCTTGTCAATGCGTCCCTCAATGCATATTCTTCGTTTCTTACTGCAATAATAATTACTACTGATGGCAGATCATTTGCCGAAGTTTCGATGGAAGATAATTGTCTTATTTTACGTCCGTTAATAATTAAGTACAGGGTAAGAAAGGCCCAGTAAAGAAAAGCAACAATTGAGTATATAGTTAGCAACATGAATGAAGTACAATTTAATTATTTACACTTTGCCATGCACCGATTGCTTAATATTCATTCAGTTTAGATTTTTGAAACACACAACAAATTTTAAAGATCAATTAATCGATTTCTGTTTCCCTTTTATAAACTATCCTGCCATTTATAATAGTCATCCAAATATTAATATCTGAATCAAAAATTACCACATCGGCATCTTTGCCTCCAACGAGTGAACCTTTCTTACCGGACACTTCTAAAATTCGTGCAGGTGTAGCAGTAATCATTTTTACGGCGTCAATTAAAGAAATATCTGCCTTCGTTACGATCGTTCTTACAAGGCGGTCTGCCGTTGCAACACTTCCGGCGAATGAACTGCGATCAGGTAATTTGGCAACATCATCTTCCACAATTACTTTCAAGCCATTGTGTAAGCTTCCAAGAATACTTTCGCCTGGAGGCATTCCTGCTGCACGCATGGCATCAGTAATTAATGCAGTTCTGTCTGCCCCTTTTATTTTATAAACCAGTTTCAACAATGGCGGCGGAAGATGAATGCCATCCGCTATAATCTCCACATCCATTTCATCAATGATGTAAGCGCTTTCAATTACGCCGGCATAACGGAATGCGTTTCTTCTTGTAACGCCAGACATCCCGGAGTACAAATGCGTCGCAAGTGAATAACCATTCTCAAATGCTGCGAGTACTTCTTCATAAATGGCATCGGTATGTGCAACCGCAGCCAATACTTTTTTCGATCGAAGGTACCTGCCGAATTCAATCGCACCTTGTAGCTCAGGAGCGGCGCTCCATCGCTTAATGCAAGAAAAGCGGGACAGTATTTCTTTATACTCTTCCGGATCGGGGTCTCTTATATATTTGGGATCCTGTGCGCCACGCTGGTTCATCGCAAAGTATGGTCCCTCCAGGTGCATGCCTAAAAACTGCGCACCATTAGTATTTTTTTTATCAGCCCTTTCGTATAGATTAAGGGTTTGTTGCAACTCTTCACTACTGCTTGAAAGCGTGGTCGGCAACATAGAAGTAGTTCCGTATTTTGCGTGAGTTTCCGCTATCGCAAGAAAGGCATTTTCAGTTCCATCCATAAAATCGTGACCGCCACCGCCATGCACATGGATGTCAATAAAACCGGGTGCCACATATTGTCCTTCTGCGTCAATTTCAATTGCATCCATGGCTTCGATATCTCGGTCGCTAACTGCAGTGATTGTATCACCGGTCATCAGCAATGTTCCGCCATTAATTATTTTATAAGGCGTAATTATTTTACCATTGAATATTTTTATCTTTTGCTGTTCCATATAGTGTGATCCTGATTAATCCAAACATGATTCAATGTAAGTTTCTACAAGTTCCATAACTGGGTATGGTGACTGTAAAAGGATAAAACACAAGGTACAGATAACAAGGAAATAATACCCCATAAGAGCCCCAGGCATTATGCAAGTCCTAAAGCAACCAAATACAGCGGACACTATACTATTGCATGCATGGCGCACATAAAAAAAGACTGCCTCGTGAAAGGACAGCCTTTGAAGAATTTAATAAGAATAACTTAGCCTAAATACGCTTTAAGGGCGCTACTATATCTCGCTTTTTGAAGGCGCTTAATCGCTCTTTCCTTAATCTGGCGGATGCGCTCTTTAGTAAGATCATACTTCTGGCCTATTTGTTCAATGGTAACACCATTTTCTCCATCAAGACCGAAATAAGCATTTACGATCTCCGCTTCACGGGGACTTAATGATTTCAATACGCGACGGATTTCATTTTTTAATGAATCGTGCATTACATCTTCATCCGTTTCACCGGGGCCCTTTAAAAGATCGCCCATTGCAACATCTTCCGCTTCGTGTACCGGCGCATCCAATGAAGTATGGCGGGTATTGCTTTGAAAAATATTGTTGATTTCGGTTTCGCTCATTTCAAGAATTTCAGAAAGTTCTTCGGTGGAAGGCTCTCTTTCGTGTTCCTGCTCGAAAGCCATGTAGGCTTTATTAGCCTTATTATACGTGCCAATTTTGTTTTGAGGCAGGCGGACTAATCTGCCCTGCTCTGCCAACGCCTGTAAAATGGACTGGCGAATCCACCATACGGCATAAGAAATAAATTTGAAACCTTTGGTTTCATCAAAGCGTTGTGCCGCTTTTATTAAGCCGAGGTTACCCTCGTTAATAAGATCGCTTAATGACAATCCCTGGTGTTGGTACTGCTTTGCAACAGAAACTACGAAACGTAGGTTGGCAGTTGTGAGGCGCTCTAAGGCTCTCTGATCTCCCATTTTAATTTTCTGTGCTAAAATAGTTTCCTCTTCCGGAGTAATCATTCCAATCTTGGAAATCTCTTGCAAATATTTCTCAACTGCTTGTGAATCACGGTTGGTAATTTGCGTAGCAATTTTAAGTTGCCTCATGTGTGTTTATAATTAATGATTAGTATACGATGTAAAGACATTGACAAAGGGGAAAATGTTGCAAAAGATGTGTTAATCACTGGATCTTTCCGAAACATTCACAAATTTACATTGCAAAATCGGCATTTCATAACCTTTCCACCATTTAATTAATACTTTACAACATTTACAAAAATTTGCAACATCTTGTTCAAAAACCAAAAAAGCCATTCTTTTGCTGTTTAAGTTCAATAATTTAGCCAAATGATAGATTTCAGGTCGGATACTTTTACTAAACCAAGCGAGGCCATGCTTGCATGCATGTTCAGCGCCACGGTAGGCGATGATGTTTTTGGAGAAGACCCCACTGTAAACCAACTGGAGCAAATGGGCGCCAGCCTGTTTGGAATGGAGGCGGGATTGTTTTGCCCAAGTGGAACCATGACCAATCAAATCGCCATAAAATGCCATACGCAACCAGGTGACGAAATAATATGTGATAAGCTTAGCCACGTTTATATCTATGAGGGCGGTGGTATCGCATTCAATTCCGGTTGCCAGGTAAAGTCCCTGGATGGCGATCGTGGAAGAATCGATGCAGATCTCGTAAAATCTGCCATAAATCCCGATGATATTCACAAGGCGGTCACGAGGCTGGTGAGCCTGGAAAATTCCGCAAACCGAGGTGGAGGAAGCTGTTATGAATTAGCTGAAATAGAAAGGATTAAAGAGGTTTGCCTGGCAAATAGTTTAAAGCTGCATCTCGATGGTGCCAGACTATTCAATGCCTTGGTGGAGAAGAAGCAAAAGCCTCTGGATTATGGAAAATTATTTGATAGTATTTCCATTTGCCTGAGCAAGGGGCTTGGGGCACCTGTGGGAAGCCTTTTACTTGGAAATAAAAGTTTTATCGACAAAGGACGTCGTGTGCGGAAAGTATTTGGTGGAGGTATGCGGCAGGCAGGATACCTGGCGGCCGCGTGCATTTACGCTCTTGAAAATAATATCGAAAGGTTGGACATAGATCATGTTCATGCCAAGGATTTGGCTAGTGCCTTGCTCCTCAAAGAATTTACCGGCAAGATGATGCCCGTGGAAACCAATATCATAATTTTCGAAGTGACCGGTAGTTATACGGCGCATACACTGACCGATACCTTCAAGCAATATGGCATTTTAGTGATGCCCATTTCCCCTACTCAAATAAGAATGGTATTGCATTTGGATATTACCGAAAGGATGGTGAGGGATACTATTAAAGTAGTGGAGAGCCTTTAGTTTTTCTTTTCTGACGAATGCTGACATATTCCACTTTGCTTTTAAAATAATGCCCGGACGTTATTTTTCGCAACAAATAATACAGAATAAGACGAATTATATCCATACTATGCTATTGTCTCTTGTCTTGTGGCCTCCGATCTGCTGCTGTATGTTACTCTATCTATTTCCTGATCATGTATTAACTTCGTGCCTCATTATAATTTTAACTGACTCTATTTATGCTCCCCAAAATAAATCCGACGCAAACGGCTCCGTGGAAATTGTTGCAAACCCATTTTGAAGCCATGAAACATGTGCGCATCAAAGACCTCTTTACAGAAGATTCTGAAAGATTTGCCAGACTTTCCTTTGCGTTGCCCGGAATCGTTTGTGATTTTTCCAAAAATATCGTAACCGATGAAACCCTCGGCCTGCTGCTTCAACTCGCAGATGAATGCGGCTTACGGGAAGCTATAGACGCGATGTTTAGCGGCGAGAAAATTAATGAAACCGAGGGAAGGCCTGTCTTGCACACTGCATTGAGAAATTTCTCCGGTGGCCCGGTATGGGCAGATGGAAAAGATGTAATGCCCGATGTAAAAAAGGTACTTGATCAAATGAAGACTTTTTCCGAAAAAATACATAGTGGTGTATGGAAGGGCTATTCCGGAAAGAAAATAAAATATATTGTAAACATTGGCATCGGTGGAAGTGACCTTGGCCCGGTGATGGTAACTGAGGCTTTGAGGCCTTACCATGTTGAAGATATCACCACTCATTTCGTAAGCAATATTGACGGTACAGACCTGGCCGAAGTATTGAAAAAAATCACCCCTGAAGAGACGCTGTTTCTCATTGCATCCAAAACATTTACCACGCAGGAAACCATGACCAATGCTCATTCTGCGAGAGATTGGTTTCTTAAAGCAGCTATGGATGAAAAAGCCGTGGCCAAACATTTCGTGGCGCTTAGTACTAATGAAGAGGCGGTAAAGACATTCGGCATTGATCCTGCAAATATGTTTGTTTTTTGGGATTGGGTGGGAGGCCGCTACAGTTTGTGGAGCGCCATCGGCCTATCGATTGTTCTTACAATAGGGTTTGACCATTTTGAAGCCCTTTTAAAAGGGGCGTACGAAGTTGATGTGCATTTCAGGGAAAAACACTTTGAAAAGAATGTGCCAGTGCTCATGGCCCTCATCAGTCTTTGGTATATCAATTTTTTCGGGGCACAGTCTGAAGCGATCTTGCCCTATGACCAATACCTGCACCGTTTTCCGGCTTATTTCCAACAGGGAAATATGGAGAGTAATGGCAAGCATGTGGATCGTAACGGTAATGCTGTAACCTATGCCACGGGGCCAGTAATCTGGGGCGAACCAGGTACCAACGGCCAACATGCGTTCTATCAGTTGATTCACCAGGGTACGTTGCTCATACCCTGCGATTTTCTCGCAACAGTACTTACACACAACCCGATGGGTGAGCATCATAAAATACTGCTTTCGAATTTTTTCGCACAAACGGAAGCTTTGATGAACGGAAAAACCACGGAGCAATTGGAGGCAGAAGACGTGCCGGCAGCTATCATCCCCTTCAAAGAATTTGACGGTAATAAACCTACAAACTCCTTCCTTATAACCGAGATTACTCCTGCTACACTCGGTGAACTCATCGCAATGTATGAGCATAAGATATTTGTACAGGGCATCATTTGGAATATTTTCAGCTTCGACCAATGGGGTGTGGAACTGGGGAAACAGCTTGCCAAAAATATTTTACCAGAATTGAAAGATAATAGTGAAATAAGCTCACATGACGGATCTACAAATGGGTTGATTAATACCTATAAGAAGCTGAGGCAATAGGTTTTAGCCATCAACCAGACTTATAGCCCCGGGCAAAAAAAATCCTCCCGGGTATTGAGAGGATTATTTAGAAAAATATTTTTAGTTGTATTATTTGTCTCTTTTTTCGTAACGTCTTTTGAATTTATCAATACGTCCTGCAGTATCGACCAACATATTTTTGCCGGTATAGAAAGGGTGCGAGGTATTTGAAATCTCCAGTTTTATAACCGGGTATTCTTTACCATCTTCCCACTCAACGGTTTCTCTTGAGGCCGCAGTTGAGCGACTTAAAAACATGTGACCATTACTCATGTCCCGGAAAACTACAAACCTGTAATTAGAAGGATGAATATCTTTTTTCATAATTTTATTTTTTAGTGCATGGATTTTGCCATGCTTTTTTGAGGCTGCAAAGCTAAGGCTTTTATATATACAAGCAAAACCAAAAATAACTTAATTTTTCATATTCACATATTGCAATGCGAGGCCCAGGTCCCAACCTTTTGAGGCTTGTATCACAGCCTGGAGATCGTCAATTTTTTTGGCGGTCACCCTCACAATATCATCCATTATGGCTGCCTGCACTTTAAATCCTGAATCCTTTATCAGCTTTACGATCTTTTTTGCATCTTCCTGGCTAATGCCGTTGCGCACCTGGATTTCTTTTTTCATCACTTTTCCACTTTGAAAAGGCTCTTTTTTAAGATCATAAATTTCGGCAGCCAGGCCTTGTTTCATGCTCCTGCTTATTAGTACGTCAATTACCTGGTTTAGCTTCATTTCACTTTCCGCCTCCATATTTAATTTAAATTCTTTCTTATTAAGATCAATTACCACGTGGCTTCCTTTAAAATCAAACCGGTTTTTTATTTCTTTTTCAACGGTGTTTACGGCATTATCGAGTGTTTGCAGATCCACTTTACTTACAAGGTCAAATGATGGCATATCAATTCAATTTAGGTTAAGAAGATAACAAAGATAAATTGAAATAGTAGTATAATTTAGTATAGCTAAAAACTACACATCACAAATGATGGAGATTAAATAAACGCAAAAACTATGTAACAAAAAATCCCGCATTATCGCAGGATTTTTATTTGGGTGGATGACGGGGGTCGAACCCGCGACCCTCAGAATCACAATCTGATGCTCTAACCAACTGAGCTACAACCACCGTTTATGAGTTTGCAAAAATAATTAAAAAATTAAACTAAAAACAAACCATTTTGTTATGATTGCCTTACAGCCAGCGGTTCCTGTTTAATGCGGATATGCAGACGTTGAATTGTTTTGATGCTCATATTTTCCAGAATAGATGATAATGGGTCACCCGAATATCACATTGAAAATTAAAATAACAAATAAAATAAAATCGAGCAGGTTTTTTAAAAAATTGCCGTCTAAGGAGTTACCGTTTATCTATAATCAAAAACTTAATTAAGAATTTCGTCCCAGATTTGCATTTTTTTATAAGGCGGTTCGGTTTTCTATTATCATATAAAGCGCGTATTAAGCAAAAGACAATAACGATGAAAAAATTTTACCTGGCATTTATAGCCTTCTGCATTTCCGGAACATTGTTAGCCCAATTCCCTGCCGGCGGGGGGCGCAGCGGCGGAGGCCAGAATATGAATATGGGACATTTCTATGGAAAAGTTGTGGATGATAATGGTAAGCCTTTGGAGGCAGTTTCCATACAGCTTACTCAAAATAAAATGGATACTGCTACTAAAAAACGCAGGGATTATGTGGTGGCCGCTATGCTTACTGATAAAAAAGGAGAATTCAGCATAGATAAATTACCGATCATCGCCAGCTACCAGATCCTGGTGACAGCTATTGGCTACAAGCCATACAACGAAAAGATTGCGTTCAACCTTAAAATGAATGGAGGAGATATGAGCCAAATGTTGAGTGCCGTGGATAAAGACTTAGGAAATATAAAAATGGTTCCTGATGCAAAGCAACTTGAAGGAGTTGTGGTGACTGCAGACAAAAGCATGTTACAAATGAATATTGACCGAAAAGTTTTTAATGTAGATAAAAGTTTAACGAGTGCCGGTGGTACGGCAGTTGATGTAATGAAAAATGTTCCATCAGTAAATGTGGATATTGATGGAAATGTAACCTTACGCAATGCCACGCCTCAAATATTTATAGATGGAAGACCTACAACTTTAACGCTTGACCAAATACCGGCAGACGAAATTGAAAGCGTTGAGATTATCACGAATCCTTCTGCAAAGTTTGATGCATCTGGCGGTGGTTCAGGTATTTTAAATATTGTTCTTAAGAAAAACAGGAAGGCTGGATACAATGGCAATGTAAGAGCCAATGTTGATTCAAGAGCTCGTTTTGGCCTTGGGGTTGATGTAAATATTAAGCAAGGGAAAATAAACTTCTTTGGTAATACAATGTACAACCAGCGTAAGTCTTTAAGCACACAAAGTACTAAACGGGTTGATTACCTTAATGGCGTTACCGCTACCCTTTCACAAACTGATAAGCCTGAAAACAGTGGGCATTTTGCATTTGGAAGAGCGGGCTTCGATTATTTCGCAGACAACCGTAATACTTTTACACTGGCAGGCGTGCTTGTTGGCGGTAATTTCAGCAATGTTGATCTGCTTGATATAAGAAGAGATAGCAACTATGTTTCATACGTTATCAATGATATGGGCATAAGAAATACAAATGGAAATTTTACTTTTAATAATTCCGGCGGAACGGTTAGTTATAAACACAATTTTGCAAAGCCTAATAAAGATATTACCGCAGATATAAATTATAATTATAGCAAGAACACAAATAATAGTCAGTTCTCTACTCAATACTTTAACCCGGATAACTCGCCGAAAACTCCTTTGCTTCAGCAAAAAATTACAGGTGGAGGAACCACGAAATACTTCACGGCTCAAACGGATTATACTGATCCTATAAATGATAAAATGAAGCTTGAAGCTGGCTTGCGTGGATCCGTAAGAAACTATAACAGCTTTAATGAAAACTATTTTTACAATTCCCTGGCAGGTAAATATGAAACTATACCAGGCATTAACAGCAAGTATGAATTTAAAGACCAGGTATATGCTGCATACACAACCTTCTCTCAAAAGATAAACAACTTTACTTATCAGCTAGGTGGACGTCTTGAAAGTTCTGCATATACAGGTAAGCTCATTGATTCGAACCAGGTATTTAAAAATTCTTATCCTTTCAGTTTTTTCCCAAGTGTATTTTTAACTCAGAAACTTAATGACAAACAGGATTTGCAATTAAATTATTCCCGTAAAATAAACAGGCCAAATTTCTTTCAACTTATTCCCTATTACGATTATTCCGATTCCCTTAATATAAGTCGCGGTAATCCTAATCTTGTTCCTGAATTCACTAATTTATTTGAGTTGTCGTACGATATTAATTTCAAAAGTGGCAACAACATCATCGCTACTGCTTATTACCGGCAAACGAATAACCTCATCACCCGTTTTCAGTACAGGGACAAAAATCCAAATCCAACGATGAGTGACTCTATTTTTATAACATCATTTGCCAATGCAAATAGCTCGAGTGCATACGGCCTTGAAGTAACGGCTTCAAATAAACTTGCCGCCTGGTGGACGTTGACATCAAACGTAAATGTTTATAATTCAAAAATAAACGGTAGCAATCTTGAAAGTGACCTGAACAATCAAAAGGTAAGCTGGTTTGGAAAATTGAATAACACATTTAAATTACCTAAAAATATTTCAATTCAACTAACGGGCGATTATACAAGTAAAACCATTTTACCACCTAACAGGGGTGGTGGCGGGGGTGGAAGGTTCTTCGGGGGTGGAAATCTTTCTACAGCTAATGGGTATACTGACCCTGTCTATGGAATTGACATCGCTATAAAAAAGGATTTTCTCAAAGATAAATCTGCTTCAGTTTCGCTGAGTATGAATGATATTTTCAGGACAAGAATTTACAAGACTTTTTCAACATCTACTTTTTCAAAAACAATTTATTCAACACAGGAAAATGAACGCCTAAGAGACCCACAAATGGTTAGGCTCAATTTCAACTGGCGATTTGGAAAATTCGATGTGTCTCTATTCAAACGTAAAAACCTAAAAGGAGAACAGGAAGGAATGCAAAATGGAATGCAGGGTGTAAGTCAATAATAGTTTAAGTTCAGGTAGTATAGCCGGGCCAAAGTCAGCAGTTTACTTTTGGTTCGGCTTTTGTTATTCTATCCAATTAAGTATAAGAATTTGAAATGGAAATTCCTGTTTAACCTAAAAATTATTATCATGAAAAAAATTATTAATCCACAATTTTACTATTCGTTAGTTACGATTATCTTGCTATTCTTTTGCAATGTCCTCGCGTTTGCCCAGGATAGTGCGAATAGCAGTTCAACCACCACAACAACAACCACACAACAAACGACCACAATACAGCCATGGGTATGGGTGGTGGGTGGTGCAGTACTCCTAATAATAATAATTGCGCTAATAAGAGGAAATAGTGGTGGCGCATCACACACTGATAAAGTCACCTATACTAAAACAACAAGCAAGGAAGACAATTAGTAAGTAAATGTAAATTTGAGAATGAAAGTGGCTGGCAATTGTCAGCCACTTTTTTTTAAAAAAAATAGCCGACCTGCAAGTTGCATTTCTATAAACTAAGTGCTAATTCAAATCATGTGAAAAGTAATTTACCACTATCTTTGCGCACTTTAAAATAAAAACGACTTTAAGAGCACTAGCCTGCTTTATAAATTACTAAAATCAAAAAGAAAAATGGCATTACGTGCAGGAATTGTGGGATTGCCCAATGTGGGGAAATCAACTTTGTTTAACGCGGTTAGTAATAGTGCAAAAGCACAAGCGAGTAATTATCGGTTTTGTACTATTGAACCTAATGTAGGACTTGTAAATGTACCTGACCCAAGGCTTAATACACTTGCGGGGCTTGTGAAGCCGGATAAAATTGTTCCCACTCAAATTGAAATAGTTGATATTGCCGGCCTGGTAAAAGGTGCTAGCAAAGGTGAAGGGCTCGGAAATAAATTTCTTGCAAACATACGCGAGGTAGATGCCATCATTCATGTAGTACGCTGTTTTGAAGACGATAATGTATTACGGGATGAAGGACCGATAAATCCTATAAGTGATAAAGAGATAATTGAAACAGAATTACAGCTCAAAGACCTCGATAGCGTTGAAAGAAAAATATCGCGGGTTGAAAAAATGGTTAAGACCGGCGATGCAAAAGTGAAGCTCGAGTATGAAATACTTCTCAAATGTAAAAATCATTTAGACCAGGGAAAAAATATTCTTTCACTTAATTTATCCAAAGAAGAAAAGGCTGCGATTGCCGAAAATTTTTTATTGACTGATAAGCCTGTTTTATACGTTGCTAATGTAGATGAGTCGTCTATGCATACAGGTAATCAATATTCTGACAAGCTTGTGGAAGCTGCGAAGACTGAAGGTGCCGAGGTGATCATAATGACCAACGCTATTGAAGCACAGATAGCAGAGTTCGAAGATCCAGCCGACAAGCAAATGTTTATGGAGGAATATAAAATGGAAGAGCCGGCACTTGACAGGCTAATCCATTCAGCTTATAAGCTTTTGAACCTGTTAACTTATTTTACGGCAGGCGTACAGGAAGTAAGGGCGTGGACCATACATCACGGATGGAAGGCCCCACAGGCTGCAAGTGTCATCCATACAGATTTTGAAAAGGGATTTATCAAAGCTGAAGTAATTTCTTACAGCGATTTTATTCAGTATGGTTCCGAGGCTGCATGCCGCGACAACGGCAGGCTGCGCATAGAAGGAAAAGAATATTTAGTACACGATGGTGACGTCATGCATTTTAGGTTTAATGTGTAATACTACTCCCGACAATTATACACACTCTCCATTATCATAAAACGACACGATCTCTACTTCGCCTTTTTCTTTTGGCCAAAAAAATTATTGCGGTAGCAACACTTTATCAATTACATAATAAACGCCATTCACCGCATGATTATCTAAAGACGTTGCCTTAGCTGCAGTTCCTGAAAATGGTGCACCACCTGGTGGAAATGTTCCCACGCCTGTAAAGGTTAGATTAGTTACAAATGGACCAGTAAAAGTTGCACTTGCAATAATGCCGGGATGTAAACCAAATGAACTATTAACAAGCGTTTTTACAAAAAATGGTGTGGCAGATGCCGGCGGAAAATTCACCGAAAATACCCTGATATTTGGTTGAAAACCTGCGCCCTGATCTGTTGCTAAAAAATGATAGGCCAGGACGCCTCTCATAAGCGCTGTCGAAACGTTATTGGTACTTAAAAAAATTGGTCCGGCAGCAACTGCGCCACTCCCTGTAGCGAACGCATTTGCAGTATCAGTAGCCGTATAAGGCAATGGGCGAAAGGATAAATATCCCTGGAATGCAAGTCCAAATATCAACGTTTGAAAGGCTGCATCACTTGGCGCGAGTACTGTCATATTTGTTACGGCATAATTAAGAAGCGAATCGAATCTGTTCAATCCGGTTTGGCCACTATCTGCCCTTGCAACCGCAGCTTTGAAATAGGTAAGGTTAGGATTACTATATAAAGCGTCCCTTAATACCTTGCTCGGTGGTGCAACAATCCCCGCGACCACATGAATCACTCCGTTCTTAAATTTTAAATCAGGCGACACCACGGGTATATTATTATCATAAAATCCAACGGAAGTTTTTGAAGGAAATGTGCTCAACTTAAGCGGTATCGGAGTGCCTGGTAAAAAGCCAATTGTAATTGATGATGGCAACTGAACATTCGGGAAAGTCTGCGGCGCATCGGCAGATGTTAATTGCTCACCCGGAATGATCGCATAATTAACAATCCCACCCACGGTAGTTATCGGAAGACCTGCTATTACCGCTGCTGAAGGAATACCCGATGCTATGAATGCATTATCATCTGGCAGGAAAACTGTAAATACTTTATTTGGATCGCTCAGCATTGACATCGCACCAACCCTTGTTGCGGCCGCTTTAAAGATCGTATAATTTGGATCAGAATTTATTATATCTCCAATAGTAGAAGTGCTGTTGTTCACAGGAGGGTAAACGATCGGCGTGGGATCGGGAAGATCTTTATTGCATGAAGCAAGTATAAAAATGAGAGCAGCTAAAGCCGACAGTCCCGTTAGTTTTTTATTTTGATAAAGATGTATGTTCATATAATTTCTTTATTAATGATAAAAGTTTTGTGGTTAGAATATATTGTAACCAAAGCTTACATAGTAAATACCACCCACAGTAGCATTCCCAAATCCATTGCGATAATATTGATTTAGCAGATTTGTTGCGCCAACTTTCAACAAAACATTCTGGGCAGGAAATTTATAACTGATTTGCCCGTCCACAGTTTGGTAAGCAGGAATAAGACCGTTTGCAAAATCACCTTCAAAATTCACGTCATCCTGCCACCGATAGGTTAAATTAAAGCCAACCCGTTTTTGAGAACCAAAACCTGTATTACTGAAAGTAACGCCGGCTCTATATTTAGGCGCATTGAAGTCGGCTTGAAAATTTGCAGGAACTTTATCAAGATTATCAGAACTTACGGTTCCGCTTATGCCAAAATTACGCGGAAGTGAGTAGGTGAGGCTTATTCCAAAACCATAAGTATTTACATCACCACTTACATTAACAGGAATAGAATAAGTATTTACCAGGGCGGGATTACTTAAGTTGGCTTTTATCTGTTCTGGTGAGCCGGTAAAAACACTTTTGTCTCCATTCACAGATTGTGCTATAATGGTGCGTGAAATGAAATTGTTATAGATTCCATAGTAACCATACAAGTCTATCAGCAATCTTTTTTGCGCAAGAAGGCCCTTATACCCAACTTCAAAAGAGTTAACATTTTCAGCTTTAAAATGAGTAAGCGGATTTACAGAAGCGTTACCGGCAAATAAATTTTCATCAACGCTGTAGGAAGGATTAGTCCTCAAATGATAAAAATCTATGAAACTTTCCACACCACCTATTAATATAGTATTAGCTCCTATTCTTAAATTTATATACTGTTGCTGTGTAGAAGCAAAACGGTATGCCTGCTGATAAGACAACCTGATGTTGTTATCTTCAGCTACCTTAACTACTGCAGAAAAGCGTGGAGTAAACCTGCCATCGAAGTTATCATTTTTGTCATAACGCCCAGACGCTATTAAAGTAAGCGTGTTATTTAGTAAATGCTTTGTAGCTTGTATGTAAGCACCATATTCATTGATAGGGATCTTACCAGATGAATCGGCAAATAAAGTACCTTCAGAGTTTAAAACAAATCTTCTATAATTTCCACCAATTAATATATCGGCAAATTTTGAAGTGAGAGAACTTAAGTTGTACTGGCCCTCTACATTATAAAGGTTTGTTTTATCGATAAACTTGCCACCACCTTGCGAAATAGGAACACTTCTCACTTGGTCGAAAAGCCTTCTAAATTCATCTGACCCCGCGTCCGGTCTTCCCTGGTCTGCTACCACCCGTGCGGCATTGTGTGCTGCTATATCAGAAAGCCCGGATAATTTTGCATTTAAGAAAGCGGCAGAATATTGGAAATACCATCCGTTGCTGCCTCCGCTCGGCTTCCAAGCTTCATTTACTAACCTCGTGGTGACGGTGGCATTATAAGACTCTCCTGCATTTTCCTGTGTAGTAAATGCTCTTAAAAACCAATTGGTATTTACCAGCTCAATTTTATACTGTCCAATTTGTAAATTCAATAATGAATAACGGTCACTTCCGGTATAAACGGTATTACCTGTTCCCCAATAACCTTCGGCGTTCAGTGAGGTTTTTTGCGACAACTTATAACTGACAGCCCCTGATAATTTAAAATCAACCGTATTCGGATTTACAACATCCTTTTCCGCGTAACCTGTGCGTGAAACAGGGATTGAAGCGGGTAGTGCATTCACATAAGGCGCATAAAAGGGGGCTTGTCGCGCCAGCGGATTTAATACATTTGATTTGATATCAATGGTTGTTTCATCTCCGTAAACATTTACTCCATCATAGTTAGGATCAGTCTGCCGTGTTCCTGTTTTTACACTTCCAGTGGTTGATAAACGGTCATAATCACGATAATCATTTGCAACCCAATCTTTGGCCTGGATCAATTCACCTCCTATTTTAAACGCAAATTTGTCGCTAACTTTTTTTGCCCATCTTAGCGACCAGTTGTAATAAGGTGAAGCGCTTCTATCCCTGTTGTCAACGTTCATGATCCCTGTTTTAACCTGGAATGAAAGACCCTGGTATTTAAAAGGATCTTTGCTATTGATGAGTATCGCGCCATTCATGCCGCCGGGGCCGTACAACGCAGAAGAAGCACCCTGTAATAGTTCAACACTTTCCACATCAAGTTCTGTGAGGCCAACCACACTACCTACTGAGAAATTTAATCCCGGCGCCTGGTTGTCCATTCCATCAACAATTTGATTTACGCGGGTACTGCCGCTTCCATTAAATCCTCTTGTGCTGGGGGTTGAAAAAGTAAGCGACGAGTTCACTACATCTACTCCTTTCAGTTTTCCTATCATATCATAATAAGAAACTGCCGCCGTACTGCGAATATTAGAAGCGCTTATTCTTTCAATAGTAACGGGAGATTCTAAAATTCTCGACGGAGTTCTTGTCGCGGATATCACGACCTCCTGGCCCAGCGTGCTTGCAGGCACCAGCGAAACGTTTACTACTGAAGTTGCATCGGTAACTGCCACTTCCTGTAACTGGTATCCAATAGAAGAAACAAGAAGCGTGAGCGGCGGACGCACATCTGACGATAATTTAAAGTCTCCTTTATTGTCCGTGTAGGTACCGGCATTGCTTCCTTTAACCGTTATAGATACCGCAGGCACTTCATCTCCGGTGGAGCTATTTTTTACATTGCCGGTTATAATGGTGTTTTGAGCAAGGGCAACAGTTGAAAAAATAGTTGCCGAAATCAAAAGAGTAAAAAATCTAAGTTTTTTTCTCATAGCATTCGTATTTGGGTTTAGAATTTGAGAACAAAGTAAGCATTGTTGGGTGTTTCAGGAAAATAATTTTCTACATATCCGGGGCCGAATGTTTATATCTTCAAATGGCTAAAGTTTGCCATAGCGCAATTCGGATTTATTTTAGCAAAATGGAAAATTATTTATTACCCGGGCAAACTAATTTTTACAGTGGAAAAGTAAGAGATGTTTATACAATTAAGGATCGTTGGCTTGTAATGATCGCCAGCAATCGCATATCTGCTTTCGATGTTATTCTTCCAAAACCCATTCCATATAAGGGCCAGGTGCTTAACCAGGTAGCTGCTTACATGTTACATGCGACCAAAGATATTTGCCCAAACTGGCTCGTTGATACGCCAGCTCCAAATGTTTCCATCGGGCTGAAATGCGATCCTTTTAAAATTGAAATGGTAGTACGGGGTAATCTCACCGGCCATGCCTGGAGAACCTATTCTTCAGGGCAAAGGGTTTTATGCGGCATAAACTTACCGGAAGGGTTACGTGAAAATGATTTATTTAATGAGCCTGTTATTACACCTTCTACCAAAGCCTCCGAGGGACATGATGAAGACATCAGTAAAGAAGAAATTATTGAAAGAAGAATTGTCTCCGCAGCAGACTTTAAAATTCTTGAAGATTATGCCTTACGGCTTTTTGCAAGAGGAAAAGAAATTGCGGCAAAAAGAGGACTGATACTCGTTGATACAAAATATGAATTTGGAAAGCTTGATGATAAAATCATATTGATTGACGAAATTCATACACCGGACAGCTCAAGATATTTTTATGCTGATGGGTTTGAAGAAAGACAGGCCAAAGGTGAAAAACAAAAACAGCTTAGTAAAGAGTTTGTGCGGGAATGGCTTATTCAAAATAATTTTATGGGCAAAGAGGGGCAACATATTCCGGAAATGGACGATGAATGGATATCTACCATCAGTAAACGCTATATAGAATTATATGAAAAGCTGATTGGTGAAAAATTTAAGCCCGAGGAATTAGCGAATGAAGAAACATTAACAAGAATCAATGCTTCGCTCAATAAATTATGATTCAGTCAAAATCAAGTTACCGGGTTACTTTCTTTTTCTGGATGTAACCTCCCTGCTTTTCGAAGTTCATCGCGAATTTTGCGCCGCACAAACCATAGCCGGCTAATGAATGCCCCGCAGCTTATGGAAAGAACAAATGCACTGAGCGTATGCCCTTCGAGCCAATGCGAAAAAATCCATCTTCTTGTTAAGGCAAATAAAAGATAAATAATAAGAATGATAATTCCTACCCTATCCATTTTCCCAATCACTTTAGAAGCTTCTTCATCCCAACTTATTTTGTGCATTCTCTTCCCGACAATATAGCCAATTGTAAACCCCGTTATGAAACCGGCAAAAGAGAGATATATCGCTATATAATTATTTGAAATTTCATAGACAAGTATTGCAGTCACGATTATGAAAAAGATAGCAAGCCGCCTCAGGCGAAATAACAATTTCCTGTGAACATAAGCGGCAACTTCTTTGCGTGAACTTAGCGGCATGCAAAATTATTTGCATGAAAATAAAATAAAAAGAATAGGTTAACCCGGTTGTTTTATAAACTGAAGGCTTATACTCAACTTTACATCATTACTCACTACAAGCCCGCCTGCCTCAGTAACGGCAGACCATTTTAACCCATACTCCTGCCTGTCAATTTTTCCAGTAACATCGAAACCAGCTTTGGTTTGGCCATACATATCCGCCGTTTGCCCGCCATACTCAACATATAATTCAACGGGTCTTGTAACATCTCTTATTGTAAGGTCTCCTTTTAATATATATTCCTCCTCATTCTTTTTTAAGATTGAGGCAGAAATAAATTTCATTTGCGGATATTTTTCTGAATTAAAAAAATCATCAGACTTTAAATGACCGTCGCGCTGTTCACTGTTGGTATCAACACTGGCTGTATCAACAGTGAAATTTACTTTTGCATCTGAAAAATCATCTTTTGAAGATTCAAAACTGCCATCAAATTTTTTAAAAGAACCCGTTACCGTTGAAATTACCAGGTGCTTAATCTTAAAATGTACTTCTGAGTGTGAAGGATCAACTAACCATTTTGCCATAGTATCTTTTTTAGATAAAGCGCAAAGATAAATACATGGCTATATTTTTGGGGTAGTTATCTCGATCTATATAAAAAAGCAACCTAAGTATATGCCTTCCGAAGTTTTTATTGGCTGTTCCGGCTTTCATTATAAAGAATGGAAAAATGTCTTTTACCCCGAGGGCTTGCCGCAAACAAAATGGCTTCAGTTCTATTGCCAACAATTCAATACGCTTGAAATAAATGCGTCCTTTTATAAATTCCCCACAGTAAAATCGATGCAAAAATGGTATGATGTCAGCCCCGGCGAATTTAAATTTTCTGTGAAAGCTCCAAGGCTTATAACCCATTACAAGCGATTTGCAGATTGTGAGAATCAACTTAAAGACTTTTATGCAGTATGTGCGGAGGGATTAAGACATAAACTTGGTTGCATACTTTTTCAATTGCATCCGCAAATTAAATACACTGACGAGTTCTTAAGCATTATCGCTAATTCCGTAAACCCGTCGTTTAGAAATGTGCTTGAATTTCGTGAAGCAAGTTGGTGGAATGAAACTGTGTTTAAAACACTGGAAAGCCATAATATAATGTTTTGTGGAATAAGTTATCCGAAACTCCCTGATGCATTAATAGTAAACGCACTGGAAATATATTATCGGTTTCATGGAGTTCCTGTATTGTATAAATCTTCTTATGATGAGGAATTTCTTAAAGAAAAGACGACCCAAATAGAAAGGGCTCAGCCAAATAAAGCGTGGATTTATTTTAATAATACCTGGGGCATTTCAGCAATTGAAAATGCAGAATCATTGCAAAAACTTTTTGATAAGGCACATAAATAGAAACTTAGTTGTCGGAAAAGTTACCCGTCAACTTTATTTTTATCAACCGAAAGGCTCTGCATTCTTTGCCGTGATTTATTAAAAATCATCATCCCTTTTTTTACACCTTTTCGTTTTTCTTTTTGTTCTTCTTCAGGCAAATTATAGATTGACTGGCATTCGGCGGAACAGCAGCCGTCAAACTGATCTTTACATTTTTTGCATTGGATAAAAAGAAGGTGACATCCTTCATTAGCGCAATTTGTATGTACATCACACACCTCTCCGCATTGATGGCAATGGCTTATAATTTCATCACCTACACGCTCCCCCAGCCTTCCATCAAATACAAAGTTCTTTCCAAGAAATTTATTATCGAGATCTTCTTCTTTTATTTTATTTGCGTATTGGATAATGCCCCCTTCAAGGTGAAAAACATTTTTAAAACCATTGTGCAACATCCAGGCGCTTGCCTTCTCACAACGAATACCGCCAGTGCAATACATAATAATATTCTTATCCTTCTTATCTTCAAGCATACTTACGGCCATGGGCAATTGTTCGCGAAAAGTATCAGAAGGAATTTCTATTGCATTTTCAAAATGCCCCACTTCGTACTCATAATGATTGCGCATATCCACGACTATCGTTTCAGGATCGGCAGTGATGTCGTTAAATGAAACAGCATCCACGTAATTACCTTTCCTGTTCATGTCGAACGAGGGATCCTGTATGCCGTCGGCTACAATTTTTTCTCTCACTTTTATTTTCAATACCCAAAAACTTTTACCATCGTCATCTACTGCAATATTTAAACGTATATTTTCCAGGCCGTGAATTGAACTTACAGCGTTCTTGAAATCCTCATAGTTGGAAGAAGGAACACTCAACTGTGCATTAATTCCTTCGTGCGCCACGTAAATGCGTCCGAAAACTTTTAATTCGTCAAATTTTTTATAAAGTTGATCTCTGAAATCCTGCGGATTATCAATATGCAGATACCTATAAAATGATAAGGTGGTACGCGGCTCAGTTTCCTTATATAACCGCTCTTTAAGCTCCTTTTGAGAGATTCTGTTATGTAATGCTGCCATAGTTTTGAAATTTAATTCCCGTTACATTACGGGAAGGACACTTGCATGGTGAACAAATTTCACAGCAAAGTTAAAATACATCGCCACAAAAACAACGGTATTTATCAAACTGCAGAAAAAATTGGCAGTTTAATTTTTAGTACAAAAATTGAAGGAGTAAAAAGTAAAAGTGGGAATTATCATTTAAGAATAAATTTAAACTAGACTAATGTCCCGGTGCTGCGGTAATATATGGTTGGCAAAAGTTTAGACTTGAAGGTGGCCCCCAAATTGGAATTTTACAAATTCAAAGGTTGGAAGCAATAGCATGACTGTTAATACTAATTTTACCCCCACTGCCTTCTCTATTCCACTCGGCATAGCTTATCAGATAGATAATGGACTTGACCTTAATGCCAGATATGTTTTTGGGCTTAGCGACATAAACCCTGAAATTAAAAGCAATCTGTTACAATTCGGGATTTTCTACCAGTATTAATGATACAAAAATTCATCAGCACTAACATTTTTTGTCTTAAAACTTAGAGAAGATAAAATGCCTATAGTTTTAGCAAAGCAGGCCTCCATCTTGAATACACTTCTGAAGTAAAGATAAAATACCGCAGTATTAAAAAAGGGTATGACTTTTGCCAAGGGGTGGTTATACTTTCTAAACTCAAATTCTAATCAGTTCAAAAAAGCAACTATGAAAAAAGCAGTAATTCTTTTCTCAACCCTCTTTTTGTTATTTACCGCCAAGGCGCAAGAAGCTCATTTTGGTGTGAAGGGCGGCATTAATGCTTCTTCTTTGCATTTTGACGGAAATACATCTTATGACAGCAAAATTGGTTTGCATGCAGGCTTGCTCGCTCACATACACGCTTCAAAAATTTGGGCTATTCAGCCCGAAGTTTTCTATTCATCTGAAGGGGCAAAAACACGTGTGGGAAATTCAGAAGTAAAAATCAATCTCAATTATATTAATGTACCTGTTTTGTTGCAATATATGTTTGACAATGGTGTAAGGCTTGAAGGCGGCCCTCAAATAGGTTTCCTTGTAAATGCGAAAACCAAAACCGGGAGCTCAAGCGTTGATAATAATAACTTTAAATCAACAGCATTTTCAATTCCGTTGGGCGTTGGTTATTTAACTACAGATGGGCTTGGGTTTGATGCAAGATATGTTTTTGGCCTTAGCAATATAAATAAAAATAGTAACCCGACTATTCAAAGCAACGTATTCCAGTTCGGGATTTTCTATCAATTTAGTGATACTAAAACACATAGGCATTAACATACCTGGAGTTCGGAAAATCGAACAAATATCTTTGGCAATCCCTGGGAATTATTGTTATTATTTTAAACAGGTTCTATACTTTTGAAAAGAGGGAACTTGTTATTTTGTTTAATAGTAAGTTACCTTTTCAAGAAAATTCCCCGAAAGTTCTATGCCTCCCAATAAAAATGCATCAAAAGAGTCTTTGTTTGAAAGGCTGCATTCTTCCCACAAACTCTTTATCTGCGTAATTATAGCTGTTGTTGTTTATTTTATTGTGAATATCGAACATCTCGATTGGCTTACACATTTTATGATTGGCTGGGATGCTTTTAGCCTTAGCATGATTATCTTAAGTTGGATAACCTTCTCCGTTACAAAATCTCTGCAAATTCGCGAACAGGCAAAAGCCCAGGATTCTAGCAGAATTTTGATCTTCATTACCGTACTTGTTTCAACTTTTGCAAGTTTCCTGGCAGTTCTTCTTTTATTGATTTCAAAAAAAGATTTTAAGTCAACACAAGCCTTGCATCTAAGTGTTGCCATCGCAGGAATGCTTTTCTCCTGGTTTCTTATACATACAATTTTTACTTTCAGGTATGCTCATATTTTTTATGGAGATAATAAAGACAAACCGGATACGCACGTCGGCGGTCTTGAATTTCCAAATGATAAGAAGCCGGATTATTTGGATTTTGCGTATTTCTCTTTTGTACTAGGCATGACATTCCAGGTTTCTGACGTGGACATCACTTCCAAAAGGCTTAGAAGGTTTTCGTTACTGCACGGTATCCTTGCATTTATATTTAACACTGTAATGATCGCCCTTACCATAAACATTATCGCTGGTTTAGGCGGCTAAATTCACATTTATTTTCAAGAGTGGGGACTTTATAAAATAGCTCGTACTGAGGCTCTGCCGGTATGTATCGTGCGGGTGTCACCGGGTTTTCGCCCTTCATATTGCAGATTCAATTCAATGTTTCCAGCAATTCTTTTGGTAAGCTCTACATTCCACAAATAGTTTTTACCAGGTAAAAGGCCGTCCAAAATTATATAGCCAACCGTGGTATTACTGCCACCACCGCCGCCGTTATATTTAATATTATTATAAGAGAACCGGCCATTCAATGTACCGTTGGAAAGTACATTATATCGTACTTCGGCAGCAATGGCGTTGTTGATTGCCTTTTCCATAAGCATGATCGTATTACGCCTGTCGTCATAAGTATAAATAAGACTCACCCGTAAATCGCTTCGATAGATATAGCTTATAGAAGGCTCAGCAGATACTTCGTTAATGCTATAATTTCTATTTGCAAATGAAGGCGTGTTCAATTCATTCTTTACATATTTATTTGTGAACGAAGTCGCAATGGAACGGCTCATATTCCATCGCCCTTTGAAGGTGACATCTCTCAGTTTCCTGCTTTCAAATCCGTAATTTAAAAGTGACTTATTATTGGTAAGCCGGTGCGTAAGATCTACGCCCCATTTTACACTTGTTCTATTAAAATAAAGTGTGTTTGATAAGAAAGAGTTCAAAGTAATTAAAGTGGTATCTACTAATTTATTATTAAATGGATTAAATTCAAATGAGCCCTTCGCGACATCTTTTTTATTTATCTGAAGCGCGGACGCTGTGCTAAACCTCCCCAAAAATTTTGTAAGTTTTCCAGAGGTTATTGGATCTATTATTGATTTAGGATTGAGGGCCACACTGTAATTGAACTGGACATAATTTGCTTTTACATATTGGTTGGTCGGAGTAAAAACCCTAACCCATTTTTTTTGATCCTGGAACACGGCTACCTCAAATTCATTAAGCTGCGGAATACCATCGTTATTATAATCTATCCAGGTATAGTATCCTTGACCCGCGGGTACTTCAATGTAAGTATATTCTCTTTTTTGCTCCTGCCCCGATCCGATTTCATATAAAAAACTTCCGTTTAAGAAACCTTTCCATTCATTTACGGCGTACTCAATTCTACCCAGGAGGCTCTCATCACTTTTTTGAGCAGTAACATTTTGATTCAACACATTCAGTTTCCGGTAAGTGGCGTTTAACTTAAATTGATGGTGTTCATTTTTTAAAAGCTCTGTAATGAAACTTACGTTCTGGCTCCTATCGCCTGCAACAAGATTCTTTTGCAAAGGGTATTTGTCGCTCCTTGTGAAATAGGTAACGCCCCACCTGTTTAATTTTTGCTCAGCCGATTTTATATAAACCTGCCACAGATCAAATGAAAAACTTTGGGCACTTAAGGTATCATTTATTTTATCGAGCTGCTTATTATGCTCCGCAGAAAATCCGCCGCCGATCTTTATATTTTTTAACGACGCGAAGGTTCTTGAAAGATCGATCGATGGCCTTATGAAAGAGCCATTTTGAAGAGAGCTATTCACTTTAGTGATGTAAAATTTATCAGCCAATTTCCATCCCTTTATATCCATAACATGCTCTATAGAATTGCGAATACCATTATAATTATCGCTCCTTATATAATTGGTGAACTGGTATTTGAAATAATTATTTTGTTTATCATTAAATTGTGCAGATGCGGTAACCAGGTGCTCTGTAGCGACAGGCGCATCAAAAGGAAGGCTCCAGTCCCGGTTGAATTCAACATTACGCAATCTTTCAATAGGCTTAAAGCGGTCCTCAACAAATTCATACCCAACTTTAGTTTGCAATGTGAGGCCCTCTTTTGCTTTTTTAAATACATCTTGCTGTATTGAATATTCCAGCTTCGCCGCTACTCCATTATTCTCCTGCTTGTCCTTAGATGAAAAAGTGTTTACGTCGTAATTACTCAAAGCCATCTCAGCTTTTATGTAAGATTTTTCACTAAGAGCATATTGAGCGGCGGCAGTGATGATCTGTTGTTTTTTGGGAGTAACCAAAAGTATCACAGGTTCCCAATCTCCCTGTGGGACGCCATTTAACGGTCGTATCCACATAAAAACCCTCCCATTTGCATTGCCGGATAAAAGTGTGTAATTGCCTTTTTGAAAACCAACATTTGTAAATGAAAGATTATAAAGCTGGTCATCTTTGTTTACAGAATAAACATAGATGGAATCATTAATTCCGTTGTATGAGGTATCAATTTTTTTATACAAAATCTTATCTACCGAAAAAGTATCCAGCGTTGCATTGGGGTATCGGGCGCTGTCAATGTTATTCCCAATTTGAGAGAGGAATTGCTTTTGGTTGACATCAAGCGTTTGGTTTATCGCCGAGTTTTTTGCATCCGTATTTGAATATGCGCCAATGCTGAGCTTAAGTTTTTTATTTACATTAATTTCATCATTAGCATATAGCAACGAATTTAAAAAGTTCCTGTCGGAATATTCAAACTCGATCTGTATCCTGCTGTCTTTAGTTATTAGTCGCTTAGAGGTAAACGTTAGTTCGGCCGTATTATAGTTAATAATATAATCCTGGTCCTCCCCTCTTGTAAGCAATTGCCCGTCAATAAACACACGCTCCGTACCGGCAAGAACGGTAAAATACAATTCGCCATTGGCACCTGATAACCTGTATGGTCCCTGGTTTCCTTCAAGTGGCTTAATTTCGTTTCTATTAAATTTCCCCTTAGCAATTGCACCGCTTACTAAAAGTGAATTGGTGGAGTTTTTGCCTATGCGGTTATCTGTAATGAAAGAAGCTCCTTGCAGCCGTTTATAGAAATTCAAAAAATAATTTTGGCTTTGCCGTATATCTATATCCCCAAAGTTTGCCTGCCATCCGTGTTTTTTTATTTGCATAAATATCCTGTCAAAATCGCGAATATCCTGCGTGTTACCTTCCGGCTGTATGGGGATATTGTTATCACTTATAGCGGCAGTAAGCTCAAGACTGTCACCGATAAAGCCATTAAGCTGCAAATTCAAAGTAGAATTTACCACAGCATCCTGGTTGTTCCCAAATGAAATACCACGGCCAAAACTTCCATTATAATTGATGTTGCCAAAATCTATGATCTTGTTTTGAGATTGGCTTCCTTTAAAAATAAATGGCTTTTCCGTCGCAAAATTAAATCGCACACTATCGTAATTAAAATGCCTTGTAACAGCATTGAGCCTGTAAGGAAATACCCTGTAAGTAATAAAAATACTGTCAGGTAGTGCCGAAGTTTTCCAGGAAATTAATGCGTTTACATAATCAATTGCATAGTTGGCGGTGTCAATTCCCGGTAGCATAATAGTGTTCGGGACTACACTGTTACTATCAAACTGAAGGGGATTTATTTTGGTAAAAATAAATTTTTTGCGAAGGTTTGGATTTGGGACGGGGCTTATTTGGGAAAAGCCTTCCTGAAAAAGCAACGATAAAACAAAAGCAAAATATATTCTGGCGGAATTCAATCAGTTCGGATTTTGTAATTATTAAAATTAATGTATATGATTGGAAGTTGCTTTGCCATTGCTCCCTGCTTTCTTTTTTCTTACTCTTAACGATTATCCTATTCAGTTCGTATTATACGACGGTCCGCATTAATTTAAAACCATCATGATTAAGTGCCGCTATTGAAGCCATTTGCGAATATGTAGTACATTTATTATTTTACGAAAATTTCCATTACCATGATGTTTGAACCCCAAAACTGAATTTCGAAATATAGAAAATGATTTTAAGTTTATGCAGCCAAACCATTTTTCCAAAGCTTTAATTTTAACCCTAATTATTGTATTTGCTTTTGCCTCATTTTGGGAATGGTACTGGCGCCATAAAGGTTACGGTATCGCTTATAACGACGATAAATACATATGGGCTGCAAAGCGAAAAGAAATCTATCAACCGGCAAATCGATCGACGGTTTTCATAGGGGCATCCCGGTCAAAATTTGATATCGATATCTCAACGTGGGAAAAACTTACAGGCGAAGAAGCTGTTCAACTTGCTTTCGTCGGGGTTACTCCGCGGCCCATTTTACATAATCTCGCAGATGATGAAAACTTCAGAGGCAAAGTTGTTATAGGTGTTACAGAAGGTGTTTTTTTTGCAATAGATAGTACTCTTCGTGAAGCTTTCGCCAGGGAAGCATTAGGATATTATTACAGTGAAACCCCTGCTCAAATGGTGAGTACACAAATCGGTTTCTTATTAGAATCAAAGTTGGTTTTTCTGGAAGAAGGTAAATTTGGGTTGACTGAGCTTTTAAGAGATATACGTTTACGCGGCCGCAAAGGAACGCCTAACAGGCCCCCACTTCCAAGAGAGTTTTATGTTTCAAACTATCAACGCCAAACCCTGATGACGCCAATGTTTATAGCCAATCCACAATTGCAGAACAAAAAAAAACAGGCGTGGACAAGAGGTGTATTGGCTGCGCACATATCACCAATAAAGGGTGATACCTTGCAGGCATATCTTCAGGAAATAAAAAACTGCATCGATAAAATCAGATCACGGGGAGGAATGGTTGTTTTTATCCGGCCTCCATCTGATGGGATTATGCTGGCAAAAGAGAATACCGATTATCCGCGTAAAGACTACTGGGATCAGCTAATAAAGTTTACCGAAACACCGGGGTATTATTATTCTGATTATCCGTCAATGGCAAATTTGAAGTGTGTAGAGGAATCGCATCTTTCGCCCCAAAATGCGGTGATATACACTGAAGCCCTTATTAATATTTTAAAGACACAGAAAGGATGGACTTTCCCACAATCTTATTCTTCCAATCTTAAGCCATAACTGCTGCAATAATGGTTTTCAACTCGTACACTTTCTTTGCCTTTTTTATCATTATGCTTATTCTGCATAACCTTCCTTTTTCCTGGAAGGTAAAAAAGATAAACTTATTGATAGGCAGTTATATTTTTTATGCTGCATGGAATCCCCCTTTTATTTTATTACTATGGCTATCAACGGTTGTAGATTTTTTTGTAGGCCGTGCACTCTATAGGGAGAAAAACAGGCATAAGAAAAAACTCCTGCTCGTCATTAGTCTTATTGGAAACCTTGGAATGCTTTGTTTTTTTAAGTATGGCGCTTTTCTTTTAGAAAATTTTGTGTCACTCGTTAACCTGCTGGGTATAAATTTTCATCCTGCAGAGCCAAATATTATTTTACCCGCTGGAATTTCGTTTTACACCTTTACCACTTTATGCTATACAATTGATATGTATAAAAAGAAAAGTGAACCCGTAAAATCTATGCTCGACTTTTCTTTATTTGTCACTTTCTTTCCGCATCTTGTTGCAGGGCCTATTGTTCGCCCTCATCAATTAGTTCCTCAATTTGAAACTCCCCACAAGGCAACCCGGCTTCAACTGCTACAGGGGTTATTTCTGCTCTCGCTGGGATTATTTATGAAAATTGTTGTTGCCGATACACTTCTTGCGGATTCAGCTAACGAAGTTTTTGCTTTTTCCAGGCCCATGCAAGCCCTCGACGCGTGGATGGGTGTGCTTGCTTTTTCCGGTCAAATATTTTTTGATTTTGCAGGTTATTCAACTTGCGCAATAGCTGTGGCAATGTGCCTTGGTTTCATCTTACCTGAAAATTTCCGCTATCCTTATGCAGCAATTGGCTTCACTGATTTTTGGCGCAGATGGCACATCACTCTATCATCATGGCTTCGCGATTATTTATACATACCCTTAGGGGGAAATAGAAAATCCGAGGTAAGAACCTATGTAAATTTAATGATAACAATGTTGTTAGGCGGGCTTTGGCATGGGGCTTCGTGGACCTTCGTAGTTTGGGGAGCTTTGCATGGAATCTATCTTTGTGCCGAGAAGCTAATTAGGAAATGGCAGGATGCTCCGAACAGAATAGGAGAACGCTTAAACATAAAACAGTCTTCTTTTGTTCCATCATTTTTTAAAAATGAGAATTTTAAAAATTTCACCCTTGCTATGCTCACATTTTTCCTGGTGAACGTAACCTGGGTGTTTTTCAGGGCTGCTGATTTCTCAACCGCATGGCGAATGTTAGTATCCATGTTTGGGCTGAACAAAAGAGGATCAGCGATATTACTAACTGTGGACCTGTTAAAAATTACAATCGTAATTACTTCGATGGTTTTTATCCATTGGCAAATGCGCAATACAACCGTTTTGCAGGTGGCTCAAAAAGCTAAATGGTGGGTAATATCTATCGTATGGGCCATTATGCTTTGTGCGATTATCATAAGCCAGAAAAGCGGCGATTCATTTATCTACTTCCAATTTTAATAGTTTTGCTACAATCCGATATTTGCTTGCAATAATATCTACAAAGGCCAGCAGATATCCAATTACTTGATTTCAAAAGTTGGTGAGAAATGTTTTTGATATCTATTTCGTCAATTCTTCTCGTACATGCCACTTTCTAATTCCAGTTTGCCTTCCATGATATTTTTTAAAAGGTTTCCCATTTTTACAGGAGTGCCCTCACCCATTATCAAATATAGTCCGACTTTTGGGGCGCCTTCCTTCGCAATTTTATCAAATAGTTTTGAAAAGAAATTTATTGCTTCATTTGTTTGATCCTTAGTTTCGATTTTCGTAAAACCTAAACCGGATAATTTTTTACCCAAATCTTCTTTGGTAAACAAAAAGCTTAATGAGACGTCGTTTGCCCATGGCACAGGAAAATGAAGAGGATCATTGTTGTTTTTAAAAATATCGTAGTAAATAAATCTTCCGCCGGCTTTTAACACCCGGTGTATCTCCGAATAAAATGTGTTCTTATTTTCAATATTCATTTGAACGTGTTGTGTCCATACCACGTCGAAGCTGTTATCTTCAAAAGGCAAGTGTAAAGCATCACCCTGTATAAAAGTTGACAGGTGTTGCAAGTTTAAAAGTTCTGACAATAGTTGAGCAGTCCTTATAAATTCATCCGTTATATCTATACCGGTTACCTTGCAGCCATATTTATCAGCAAGCATTCTGCAAGGGCCGCCAATGCCACACCCTACATCCAGTAATTTTGTATGCTGATCAAATCCGGCGGCGCTTGCGAGTTCAAAAGATACTTCTGCGCCTCTTACATGAAATTCATCTACAGCAGCAATATCTTTTCTTGTAATTTTATCTATGCCCTGCTCTTGAAGACGTTGCAAAATAGTTTCGTAAAGTCCTTCGCGGGAATAATGTTTTTTTACGGGAGCGCTTAACCGTTCCATATAATTTCTTTTAATAAAATTAATGGAGAAAAGTGGAACTTAATCTTAAGGAAAATATCATCTGGAATTAGACTGGAAATAGCAATCAAGGATAGGCAACAGGCTCCATATCTAAAATTTGATGAAGATGATGCAAAAGATGTTTACAGTAATCTTGAGCTAACCATACAATAGTACGTATTTCACCAACATTGCATAAGGTTTCACCTGAATCACCCGGAATATTTTTCAAAACAATGCACAGGTGCTTATTAAGTAAAATCCATAAACTGATGAGATCAGGGGTAAAGTAATTTTGATAATTGGCGGCCGCCACCCAAAAATCCTGCACATAGGTAATCTTTAGTTTATCATCATATTGGGCAACTACAAATCGGCGAATATTGTTTTGCGTCGAATCTATTAAATGCCCCAGCACTTCTTTTTTGCTCCATTTAGCAGGATTAGACTTATACATCCATTGTTTTTCAGTCAAGTTGTTTAAGCTATCCGGGTAATTGGCGAGAATGGATTTTAAAGTTTGAATTGATTTTTCCATACACAAAATAATAACATTATTCTATTACCATTGTGCTTTTGGTTTTTCATTTGTATAGGTATTGCGGAAATTTTTTTTTAAAAATAATTCCGGCAACCAGTGAGTAAAACTATCCAAAGAAGTTCTCACTTTTAAAAATAAATAAAAACAAAATAGAAGCAATTGTGACAACGAAAGCGGAGGAAGAAAGGATATAATAAATACGTTTTTCTTCAAATAAATGTGTGTTCATAAAATAAATTTTTAATTGTTAAGTGATGCTCTTATGACACAGCTACAATGCCGGGGTTTAAAAAAAAAATGGAACGTTTAAAAATATTTATGATTTGATTTAAAATGTGAAAAGCAACCTATATAAGTATTTACAGAAGATAAGGTCATAATGATTAGTTCCGGAGCTTTCCAGGTTGCAGCATAGTTTATCGCATCCAAAAAAATTAATTGGCTTTGGTCTTTATGTTTTTTATTATAGTCAAGATTAGATCGGCAATCTCGAAAGGTTTTGTAATAAAGGCGTCAGCAAGACATTCTTTAGTATCCTTTACCATATCGTAGTGGGCTGAAAAAAGAACTATAGGAATGTGATTTGTCTCACTGGATTTCTTCAAATTATTACATATTTCGCAGCCATCTTCACCCGCTAAGGCTACATCAAGTAAAATTAAATCAGGAGAGAAGGATTGGATTGAGCCTAAAATATGCATGCCTCTGGAAAGAGTCATTACACTAAAATCATTTCTTCTCAAAAGGATACTTACAACTTCTAATATATCGCGGTCATCATCAACCACAAGAACTTTGTTCATTATCTATCTGGTATAGTGTCAAAGAATTAACAATTTTCACAATAATCAGTTCAATCTATCAGGATAAATATGAGCGTATTAAACAATGGTCACAGCGCAATACATGATTTTTCTTAAATCAACAACAATTTCAAAAAGAGAAATCGAATGTGTAAAGGGGAAATTTTTATACATGAGTTCGGGATCGACAGGCGTGAATTACTTACATAAATAATAGGCTCCACATCTCAGACTACCTCGAAGTACTTCCGCATTAATTTTTACACCCTCTAATTGAAGATGACGTGGCATAAACAATGAACGCTATAAAAAGTTTTGCAGAAAGGATTAAAAAGGGCTCCGTTACCGAAGCCTTTAATTTACTCTTTTAATGAATTGACCCACAACTTAGTTCAAGCTAAGTTTTCCTTCAACTCCATCATCATCCGTTTTGCCTGTCACTATAGATTTGGCAATCTTGAAAAGAGAGACGATTTTATTATTTTTTGTATCCCAGTAATAACCGTCTTCGGGCATAACTTTAATCAAAGAAATTGATGGATCGTTCTCTCCTTCTGTAAACCATGCCTTTGCGAAATTAGTCCACATCTCATGGATTTTCTGCTTATCAAAAAGAATCTCTGCAGTGCCATACACACTTAAATATTCATAACTGCCATGCGCTGAATAAAAAAGTTGCACGCGGTTATCAGATTGTATCTGGTGATTTTTTTCACTATCCTTATCGCTAAGAAACCAGATATTGCCTTCGTCATCTACTTTTTGTGTAGCCATTGGCCTCGATGATAACGGTGTGCCTGAAAGATTTGTCACAAAGTGACACGTGTTGGCATCTTTCGCCAGTTCTTTAATTTTTTTGATAGCTTCTGTGTTTATCAGGTTCATTGTGTCTCCCATGGTTAATTTGTTTTAATTGTGTAAATAACATTTAAAAGAGATTCTTGTTTAAATAAACCTCTCTAAATTTTAAAATGAGGAAGTCCAAAGGCTATGCCAGAAAGATACAGAGAAATAACACAATCGACAATTGAGATTGTTTACACATTTGATAAGGGCGTTGGTCTGTGCGTTCATCTACTTTTCCTGCCTGCAATTGCAAAATTAAAATGCGCCATCCCCTTTTTATTGTCCACAGTAAAAGGTCGCAACGCAACCACTTGCATTGAGGGTAAATTATTTGACGGCGTACCCAGGTAAATATGCCTGTGCAGAAATATCATCGGAGCGATAGAAATTTGTCCAGTCTTTAGGGAATGAAGGCACCATTAATTGTAATTAATGACTTTATTGCCTGGATACTATACCGCCGTCAGTGATAATGGGGATTAACGGGTGTCGCTTTGTTGATATAATGCAACGTTATGTTATATGGTTGAATCAAATTGTAATCAACATTACCTTGGGCTTATACAATTACAGAGAGATGTCCATCTAAAATAAATATTTGCTAAAGAATATCCTGAATACTTCCGTCAAAAAGTATCAAGCAAGTTTTTTAAATTTCTCAGAGGTCAATAACCAAAGATTTACTTTTTGTTCAAAATTTAAAAAGCCGGGAATAGTTATATGTTCCTTTATGAATTCAAAGCCAATTTTACTGAGCGTTTTATTCGGAGGAGGGTTCAGGGCGTAGGGCTCGCAATAAAGATATTTTAATTTAAGATTTTCAAAAAAGTAAGGCAATGTCATTTTCACGAGTTCCGTTCCATAACCAAGTTGCCTGGCTTCGTGATTCCATAAATGGAGGTGCATGTATGCTTCGCGCCCAAATATGATTTTATTTACGTGTGAGTGTCCTGCCGGTTTACCGTCAAACTCCCAAATGATGTAATACGATTTTTTGTTAGTATATGGCTGAGCTATTTGCTCAACAAGCATGCTCCTCCAAACTTTTTCAGATGGTATCTTGTTTATATCTACCCCTAATTTCATTAGAAATATATCGTCAGCATTGTACCAGTAATTAATAATTAACGGGATGTCACTTTCTTTAAGTTCCCTTACTGATACATTGTATTTCACAGTTGAAATTTTTATGGTTTCGTTTGTCCCTGTCTGCTCGATTGTGTTTGTTAAACTATAACTATATCAACATTCTGATAAACTCAATGGCACATTGATAGCCAGGCCACCATCAGAAGTTTCTTTATATTTTCCATTCATATCAATGGCCGTCTCCCACATCGTTTTTATTACGGAGTCAAGACTCACTTTTGCATAATCTGGAGCACCCTGTAATGCAAGCTGGCAAGCTGTTATGGCTTTTATCGCACCCATAGTGTTTCTTTCAATGCATGGTATTTGTACAAGGCCTTGTATGGGATCGCAAGTCATGCCCAGGTGGTGTTCCATGGCAATCTCGGCCGCCATTAAGGCTTGTCTTTGGGTACCTCCAAAGCCTTCGGTAAGCGCAGCCGCGGCCATCGAAGAGGATACACCAATCTCAGCCTGGCAGCCACCCATAGCTGCAGATATTGTCGCCCCTTTTTTGAATATACTTCCAACTTCTGAAGCAGTTAATAAAAACCGTATGATTTTATCGGCATCATCTCCATCACAAAAAATAATATAGTAGGAAAGTACAGCGGGAACTACACCTGCAGCGCCATTTGTAGGTGCGGTAACTACACGGCCAAATGCAGCATTTTCCTCGTTCACAGCAAGTGCAAAGCAACTTACCCAATCAAGTATGTATTTGAAATCATTACCGCCTTCCCGGATCGCAGTTACCCACGAATCAAAGTCAGCATATTGCCTGCCTTGAAGCAATCTTTTATTAAGAATTGCTGCACGTCTTTTTACATTTAATCCTCCGGGGAGAACGCCTTCTGTATGGCAACCTTTGAACATACATTGCTTCATCGTTTCCCAAATATTCAGCAATCCGCTACGGGTGTCAATTTCACTCCTCCACGCATTTTCATTTTCCATTACCACCTCGTTTATTGCCATTCCGGTTTTCATGCACCAATGTTGCAAGTCATCTGCGTCGTTTATGGGGAAAGGTAATACTACATCCGCAGTCGAATTCATGTCTTCACCTTCCTTACGCACAAAACCACCACCTATGGAATAATAAGTTTCCGCGATATGATCATCATTATCTAAAACGGCTAAAAAGGTAAGCCCGTTGGAATGAAATGGGAGTGTTTCTGTAAATAAGAATTCAATGTCTTCTTCAGGTTCAAAATCTATTTCGTATTTGCCATTTAAAATCAATTTCTTCATGGCTTTGATATCATTGATTCTTGCATCGATCGTGTTTATATCAAAAGTTACAGGATCTTCGCCGCCGAGCCCCAACTGCACGGCAATATCGGTTCCATGGCCTTTTCCTGTCTTTGCAAGCGATCCGTACAATAATATTTCCAGCCTGCAAACTTTACCGAGTAAATCTTTTTTCTCCAGCGATTGCACAAATAAATTTGCAGCCCGCCACGGGCCAAGCGTGTGACTACTTGATGGGCCCACTCCTATTTTGAACATGTCAAAAACAGAAATTGCTTCGTGGCTCAAGATTATTTTTTTATAATGTAAAATTATGTAAATCGGATTAGGTTGAACTAAATGAATCAATACCCTATGCTCATCATCTTATTATACAACTTTTAATGTTGGCTTCAATTGCCAAACGATTACTGCGTACTCATAAATCTGATTAAAAAAAGCCTTGATAAAATCAAAGCCTTTCCTTTTTGCCCCTAATCTTTTTTATTGTATATCTACTACATGTACATTGAATATAAGATATGAATTAGCCGGAATTATTGTATTGCCTGTAGCAGGGTTTATTACTGGCTTAGCGCCGTAGGCCAATGAAGGGGGAATATAAAGATCAATATCTCCCCCTTTACTAACTAAGGGAACTCCCTTTTGCCATGCAACAATAACCTGGCCTAGTTGAAAGTTTGCGGTTTGGGGGGCTATCGTTGAATCAAAAACTTTTCCATTAAAGAATTTGCCCTTATAAGTTACTGCAATACCCGTGCATAAATTAGCAACACCAGTCCCACTTCCGGATGCATTGATTTTAAAAAAAAATCCGGAAGGATCCATAATAGCACCAGTGATTCCGGCACTGTCTAAAGAATCCTTTAACTGTTTAATTTCGGCTGCAGGAGCAACAGCCGTGGAATCTACATAACTACATGTGGCATCTTTCTTGGCGCAGCCGGCTATAAAAATAATTGCAATTAAAAGAGATAATAATATTTTCATTTTTTTAAAAGGGTTTGATCTTACAAATAAAGAGTATAAATTTTACAGATGTGCTGCATCGTCTTTTGTTTGTTTATATTTTAACTCTTTATATTGTTGTTCATTTTGTTCCCACCTGAATTTCATCCGGAAAACTGAGAAAAAAATTGCCACTATTAAAACACCAATAATTATCACTATTACTTGCGAAGTGGATATATAGACCATTGTTTTATACCAGTCATGGAAAATAACTGCCACCAATACAGGCAACGCAAACAACAACCCGAAAGGTAGTCCTGATGCGAGTTGGTACAAGAAATGCTTTTGCCTGTCCCGGTTGTTTTCCCAATATTCAATAAATTTTTTTTCTTCCATGTTGAGCATACAGCAAATTTACTATCAAAATATCCGGCGCGAAAAAATAGTAAAATCACGGGGTAATCTACATTTTTTGGAATTCCGCTAATAACATGTAGGTTTGCCACCATTAAAACTATCGCTGTGAAAATTGAGCAGGCACTTGTATTATATTTATTAAAAAACAAGCAAATTTCTTTACAGGGGATCGGAACTTTCAGATTAGATATACCGCTGCCTGAAGTTACTGACAAAGCGAAGTCTATCATAATTCCTTCTAATGCAGTTTCCTTCCATTACGATCCCAGGGTGGGTGAAGAAGAAAGTATTGTCGATTTTATTGTTGAACATACTAAAAAAATCAAACCACTTGCATCTGCAGACCTGGATTCCTTTTTGACCCTCGGCCGGCAGTTTCTAAACATAGGTAAACCTTTCACGATTCAAAATCTTGGGACACTCGAGAAATTAAAATCAGGCGAACTAGAATTTAAGCCCGGCGAATTAATATTGCAAAAAATTGAAGCGCCGAAGGGTTTAACCGAAAATGAAATTGAGGAAAATGACAAAGAAAACCTGTTTAATGATTATCAAAATAAAGCTCCGGGCAATAGCAGGCACATTTGGCTGACTATTCTTATCATAATTGGATTGGGTTTTGGCGCGTGGGCAGCGTGGGCTTTCCTCTTTAACAAGAATGATAAAGAGATACAACAATCTGAAAATATTGTTCCGGTAGTAGATACTCCACCCACTAATATCGATACAGTTTTGAAAAGCGTTTCACCTGCAGATAGTGCAAGTATCTCTCTAAAACCAGTTTCAGACAGTGTTCCATTTAATGTTGTGGTCGCAGTGAATAACAATAAACAATTGGCTTTAGCGAGACTGAACAAGTTAAAAAGCTATGGCAGAAATGTTATCATGTATACTGCTGATTCTACTACGTACAAAGTTGCACATCCTTTTGTACTCCCGCTGTCTGATACAACGCGCATTCTTGACTCCCTTAATAAATATTATTACCAGGGAAAAGCGCATTTGGAAATGCGGTAGGCATAATGTTCTTTGCAAGAAAATTTCCATCCTCAATATTTCTTTAAAAATCTTAGTTGCGTTTAGCTACGTATTTGTAATTGAATATTATTATCTTTTGAGATCATTAACGAAGCCATTAACCATGGAATCACCCCCCGAAATAAGTATTATTGTTCCCACATTTAATGAAGCAAAATTTATAGAGCGTCTAATAAATTATCTAAAATCATGTTCGCGAGGCAAAGCTCAAATCATAGTGTCAGATGGAGGAAGTACGGATGATACTGCGGCGATAGCCCTGGCAGCGGGGGCCACTGTAGCAAACTGTCGCAAAAAAGGAAGAGCGGTACAGATGAATTTTGGCGCTACATTTGCAGCCGCAAACATCCTATACTTCGTACATGCCGATTGTTTGCCTCCTGAAAATTTTCATAACAAAATTCTCGAAACAGTAAATAAAAATTTCTCTCTCGGCAGATTTCAAACAAAATTTGATAGTTCCAGCAGGCTATTAAAAATTAATGCCTTTTTTACAAGATTTGACTGGTTAATCTGTAACGGCGGTGATCAAACGCTTTTTTTCAAAAAAGAAATATTTGAAAAGATAAATGGCTTTAACAACGATTTGCAGCTAATGGAAGATTATGATATTGTAAAAAGAGCGCGACAACATTATCGCTATGCCATTATGAAAGAGAAGGCCCTGGTATCGGCACGAAAATACAACCACAATAGTTGGATCAAAGTGCAACAAGCTCATCGCAAAATCATGAAAATGTACCGGAGAGGCGCTACACAGGAAAGCCTTTTCGAGAAATACAATCAACTTCTCAACTACAGGTATTAGCCCATTTAAAAAATGCCGGGCTGCTGCATTTATTCTTAAAAATATGAAGCAATTGATAACAGGAATACAACAGGTGGGTATCGGGGTTGTCAATACCAACGAGGCAAAATATTATTACAAAGATATTTTCGGAATGGATGTATTAATATTCGATGACGTCTCATCCGCAGATTTAATGACAAAATATACAGGAAATGAAGTACACCAGAGACGTGCCATATTAACGATGAACCTGAGTGGCGGCGGTGGTTTTGAGCTTTGGCAGTTTACTTCGCGCCAGCCTGCAACTTATAATGCCAGGTTCGGCGACACCGGAATCTTTTCTGTAAAGATAAAATGCCACAATACGGATGAGGTCCATATATATTTTAAAAAGAAACGGGGAATTGCAGTTTCTGAACTAATGGTATCTCCTGACGGTCGGCCGCATTTTTGGGTAAAGGATATGTTTGGTAATTTTTTTAATGTAGCTGAGGCAAACAGCTGGTTTAAAAAAAATAGTTCTGTAAGCGGCGGCGTATATGGAGCGGTAATTGGCGTAAGCAATATGAATACTGCTTTGGATTTTTATAAAAATCTTTTGGGAATCACCGAAGTAGTATATGACATCTCTTCATCATTCGCAGATATTCCAGGAAATACAGATACGGTTTTTCGCAGGGTTCTTATAAGAAAAAATAAATCGGCAAGTGGTGCATTTACAAACCTGCTGGGAGATGTGGAAATAGAACTTGTTCAAAATATGCAAAGTTGTTCACCACGAATTTTTGAAGGCCGGTATTGGGGGGATTGTGGTTTTATTCATTTGTGCTTTGATGTAACTGATATGGATAAACTAAAAGAATTATCGCATGCGTTGGGATACAAATTTACAGTGGATAGTAAAAATTCATATTCAATGGATACGGCTGAAGGCAGATTTTGCTATTTGGAAGATCCTGATGGAACATTAATTGAGTTAGTGGAAACACATAAGATTCCAATCGTAAAAAAATGGAATTGGAACATTAACCTTAAAAAAAGAAAGGCTGCAAAACCATTGCCCAATTGGATAATAAATATGTTGGCTTTAAATAAAGTAAAATAAACAGGCCGCGAAACGATTGATGCTAAAATGAAGAAGCAGTAAGCTTGTTTAATTTATCGAAATCTATATCGCTTTCGACATCCACGTCGTTTAATAATTTAAGCGAAGTAAATTTATAGTGAAGGCTTTTTGCATGGTTTATGGTGTCAGCATAAACTGAATCGCTGCTCCACTTTTTATTATCAAATAAAAGAGAAATAAAAGTATTCATTCCCAATAAATAATAGCCACCATCCGAAGCAGGCCCCACTACCAAATCATTTTCTGTGAGTAAATCGTAAGCATTGTTTATTATGCCTTCGGAAAGTTCATAGCAGTCACTTCCTATGATTATGATCTTTCGGTATTTTTTTTCAAACAAGTATGCAAATGCATTTTTCATTCTCGAACCAAGATTGTCACCTTCCTGTAACAATTTGCCATAAATATCATTCTCCCATAAATCATTATTGTTAATGAAATCTTCGTAGAAAATATATTTATCGGCTGCAAGACTAATTGTAATCAGGTGCGTGTGGTAAAGAAGTGCTTTATAGATTGCCAGCGCTTTTTCATCGCCAAGAGTAACAGCCAGCCTCGATTTTACTCTCCCCAATACAGGATTTCGCACAAAAATGATAAGAGCAGATTTCATAAAAATTATTGCATGTTAAAGCGCTTTGGCTCATGGTCTTTTAAATACAGTTATGTAATTTAAAACTAAAATTTTATCTGAATTTATTTGGCTTGCCGTGGGAATATGTTCGCCGCAATAGAGCCTCAAGTCAAAAATTCTTAACGCTTATGTGTTTGCATTAATAAATATCTTATCATTGATAAAACGTGCTCAAATTAAATATATGAACGAATTATTAAAACAAATTAATGAATGCGCCGCATTCCTTTCAAGTGAGAATATTACCAGGCCTCTTATCGGCATTGTACTTGGTACGGGCCTTGGATCGTTGGTAAATGAAATGTCAATTGATAAAAATATCCCGTATAGTAGTATACCTCATTTTCCAATAGCAACAGTGGAATTTCATAAAGGACAACTTATATATGGAAGCATTGGCGATAAAAAAGTTGTCGTGATGCAAGGACGCTATCATTATTATGAAGGCTATTCAATGCAACAAATTACCTTTCCCGTAAGAGTGATGAAAGAGCTTGGCGTAAAACATCTGCTATTGAGCAATGCGGCAGGTGGCATAAATAATAGCTTTAAAAAGGGAGACCTCGTTTTGATTGATGATCATATAAATCTGCTTCCGGAAAATCCGCTGCGAGGCCTTAACGATGCTGCATTCGGAAACCGGTTTGTTGATATGTGTTGCCCCTACGATACCGGCCTAAGTGAAAAACTTAATAACTCAGCAAAGCAAATGTCCATCATTTTAAAAAAAGGGGTTTACGCATCAGTGCCGGGACCAAATCTTGAAACACGCGCTGAATATCGCTATATAAGATCAATTGGTGCGGACATGGTGGGTATGAGCACCGTACCGGAGGTAATTGTCGCAAATCATATTGGATTGAAGTGTGCGGCAATAAGTGTTATCACCGATGAATGCGACCCCGATAATCTTCAGCCGGTTGACATTAGTGAAATAATAAAAGTTGCAGGAGACGCAGATAGTACATTAAGCAAATTACTGGTGAGAACTATCGAAAATATTTAGTATAACTATCTTCTATAGCCGCCGTAATCTAATAAAACAAATTAAAATTTTTAAAAGTAAACTCTTCGATCAATTCCATTACTTTAACACCCTCTTCTCCACTACATGGATTATCACATTCATTTAAGAAATAAGCAACTACTTTTTCTATCATTGGTTGCTGTACATGCAAAAGCTTATCGAATAAAATGGGTTCCGAACCTGATTCTTTTGTAAGTGTTATTGCCTGGTGTTTAAAAATCGCGAAACTTATTCTTCCTTTTGTACCAGTAATCTCGCATAGATCTTTTTCATTGTGCTCTCCGACAGAAAAACACCATGATCCATTAAATATTACCCCACTTTTAAACAAAATATTTCCTGCAACAGCATCATCTGCTTCGTATAAATGAGCCTGGTTAGTGGATATGCCGCAGGCGGTTTCTGTATTACCAAAAAAATAAATCATGAGATCAAGCTGGTGAGGAGCAAGATCGTTAAAAAGCCCTGCCCCTGCAATTGCAGGATCCACCCGCCAGCCAATACTTTCATTAGAAAGTTGCTCATCAGTCAGCGGCTTTTTGTAACAAGTAAGGTTAACCATCCTCACTTCACCAATCTCTTTATCGGCAAGTAATTGCTTAACCTTTTTGAATAGTGGCTGTTCTCGCCTGTAATGAGCTACAACTAATTTCCCATTGTATTTATTTGCCGCCTGCATCATATTCTTCGAAGAGGTATAATTCACTGACATCGGTTTCTCAACATATACAGGTTTACCTGCCTTCATCGCAGCGATGGCGTATTCTTCATGTGATGATGGAGGGGTTGCCACATATATTGCATTCACATCCGCGTCATTTATTAATTCGTAGGCGTCATTATACCACCTGGGTACATTATGTCGTTGGGCATAATTCTCTGCTTTAGCTGCATCTCTTCTCATTACCGCTACAAGCGCTGAATTTTTTACTTTGTTAAATGCCGGGCCACTTTTCAATTCAGTAACATCGCCACAGCCAATAATACCCCAGTTGATTTTATTCATAAATAATAATAGTGAAAGTAGTTAGATCCTGCTTTATAATTCTCTTTTATAGATCATCATAAATCAATTACCATCCCCTCAATAGCCTGTTCATATTTAAAAGTGTACTTATAATTCTCACCAAAGCAGCGAAATATTTCGATGAGTTGATCATCATGGTGGGCCGGGTCGTAATGGGAAAACACAAGGCGTTTTACATTGGTGAGACTGGCGAATTCCGCCGCATCTTCAATTGATGAATGGCCCCATCCCTTCCTGGTGCTATATTCTTCAGCCGTGTATTGTGCATCGTGCAACAACAGGTCTGCATCGAAAGCAAGGCTTCCTCCGGATAACCATCGCGCATCTTTGATCATACCCAACCGTCCCAGTGCAGGCTCATGATCCGGGATATAGGTAAATACTGATTGCTGGTCATTAATACGATAACCAACTGTGGGACCAGCATGAATGACATAAGCTGATTGTATGGCGAAAGGGCCGATATCAAAAAAACTATTTTCAGTTTCATGTAAAATGAGGGAACATGGAAGGTCGCGAAAATGCACCGGAAATAAAGGAGGGGAAAAATAGCGGCTAAGCCGTGAACGCAATGGTTGCGCACTACTTGCGGGTCCCCAAATATGAACTTCCATCGAAGGATCAAAAAGAGGCTTAAAAAACCCCAGCCCCTGTATGTGATCAAGATGCAAATGAGTTAACAAAATATCAATTCTTTTATTACCAGAATTATTATTTACGGGTAAATTCTGTATCCCTGTGCCAGCATCAAGCACGAGCATCATGTCATCGTTCGATACCGCGATACACGAAGTATTACCTCCAAAATAAATTGTTTGTGGGCCTGAAGTCGGTATAGAACCACGCACGCCGCAAATTGTAATTTTCATTATTCTTTTGGTGTCCAGAAAATAGCAACAGCTCCTAAAAATTTACCAGTTCTTCCAATAATAGGATAAGAAGTTAAAGAAATTTTTTCGGCTTTTCCCTTAAGACTTTCAATTAAAAAGGTTTTGTGGTATGGCAGACAATCCTTTAGTGTTTTTACAAGCGGCAATTCCTCGGGAGGCAGTACTGTTCCATCTAAACTCAGGGGTTTATAAATCGTTGACCACACTTCCACAGGCATCTCGCCTGTATCTTTAAATCTTCTTCCCAAAATTTCTTCCGCCGGCTCATTATAAAAAAGGAGGTTTCCAATTGTGTCGGTAATAAACACGGGTATGGAAAGGCAATCTGCCAACTGGCGATTTAGAATTATTTCTATGTCGTATGAATCCATAAAGAATATTCGGGGTTACTAACCTTCTTTAAATGTAAGAAAAATAAGAGAGCAACCAACACCTTAAACAAAATGATGAAAATAAAAGCTACAGGTAATGAATTAGAATGTCGCAAGGGCGGAAAATTATTCTCAATAATAATAAATATGTTTCTATAAAATATGAGACCTAATTATTACATTTATAGCCTCATAAGATACTGTATTTTACGCCCCAATCACAGTATTGTATAGCCATCCAACATTTCACGAGATAAGACCAGTTTCTTTAATCGATTACATTCTTATCAATAAAAAAAATGTCGGATGATGAAAAAAATTACTTCCCTTTCTCTTATTGTGGTGTTATTAAACTTCACATTATGCATTAAATGCATTGCACAGAATTCACTCCTTGTAAATTTTGGAACAAGTTCCTGCTCCGGCTCTGGCGTTCCTGCATTTTCGTTTATAAAAGATCCGCTCGGCGTAGCGCCCTCTCCTTTAGTTACGTGCGATTTAGGCAATCAACTGCCGGATATATTTGCAGTGTTCATTGCCTACAATCCAAAAAATAATAAAATATATGTTGCCGATATAAGAACCGGCACTGATACAAAAATATGGACGCTGGACATGAGCCTCCCTGCAAATATTACTTGTCCCGCTTTGATTAATAGCACACCTGATTATGCATACAGCTATGTTTCTAACAATTTCGAATTTGATAATAATGGAGATCTGTGGTCATTTTCAAATTACAATCTTACAACCGGCCAATGTAATATGGACAAGTTTGATGTGAACACAGGATCTGTTATTAATACAAGATTATTACAGTTCCCTATTGGTAATTTTCCCACTGCCATTACGAGCGGCGATCTAACTATTTTGCCCAACGGGCGCATGTTTGCAACACTTGGCAGCAATCCTTCAAGGCTATATGAAATTACCAATTACAGCAGCACGACCACAAATGCTACTGCCACATTTTTAACCCTGCTGCCTCAAAATTGTTACGGCATTGCATACCTTAACGGGCAACTGGAACTTACCGGCTCCGACTTCAATGGTAACTGTTATTATTACGAGTACAATATCGCCACGAATACTTTAGGCGCTGCCATGAACTTTCAAAACGGCCAATTACCTATCGACAATACCAGTATTACCCCATCGCTGGGTGTAACTAATCAATTACTAAACGCAATAAAAATAAATAACAATACAGCAGATCTAACATACGAGATTTATGTAAAAAATATAGGTAACGTTTCTCTCAACAATATAAATATCACCGATAACCTCGCCGGTGTTTTTGGTGCGGGAAATATTTCCAATGTTTCCCTTGCCTTTGTACCCGGCGGCAATAACGCGGGACTCGTATTAAATTCTTCTTATAACGGAAGTACTAATAATGAATTGCTTGCCACCGCACAGAATCTGTCCAACCAGGTTGCATCTAGTGCAGATTATTTTGCAAAAATCAGGTTAGGCCTACGCGTTACTAATGTGGACATGGCAGGAACTTACCTCAGTTCAGCAGTAGGAAATGCCAACATCGGCAGCATTGGTACTTCAGGTTTTATTAATGTTACTGATTCTTCCAATAACGGCCCGGAGAGTGTAGTGGATCCAAACAATAATGGCAATGCCGGAGAGCCGGGTGAGAACATTCCCACGCCTTTCAACTTTGCCACATTACCCGTAAAATTTATCAGTATTAATGCTTCTATTATTGATAAAACCTCTGCTTTGGTCAAGTGGAGTGTTGCAACTCCCACCGTCAATTCGGATAAATTTGAAATAGAATTTAGTGAAGATGGAAAGAACTGGCACGACATAGGAGAATTAGCCATAGTTAATACTAATAAAGGTAACTATGAGTTTCTGCATGTTAATATACCATTTGGAAACCTTTATTATCGCATCAAAGAAGTTGACATTGATGGCGAATATGTGTACAGCAACATCGTTGTTCTTCATAATAAAAACACTTCTGGTAATTTTCTTGTTTTTCCTAATCCGGCAAATAATTATTTAATAATTAATTCACCCGGAAACCTCAAAGGTGAAACAACAATACGGGTATATGATGCAATAGGAAAACAATTGAGTTCTTTAATAATGACCGGTGCAACAAAACAAATGAGTACGGTTGGCTTTCCTGATGGCACTTATGTTTTAAAGATTGAAAATGATGGAATGGTTACTACGCAGAAGGTATTGATAGTGCACAAGTAAAGTTGAAGAAGTTATCATACAGTAAACAGGTATATAATTCCTAATTCCTTTCAAAAATAGATTCAATAACTGCCGGTATTTTTTCAAACTCATTATATTTATCAAAAAAGAAATCCGCTCCTAATAATTCGCATTGATCCAGGGCATATTTGTCCATATCGATTGCAAGGATAATTACGGACGTCTTATCTTCCGAATCCTTTATTTCCTTTAATAATTCAAAGGACTTTTGTCCGGGCAGGAAAATATCGAGAAGCACAATCCGGGGCTTGTTATCGTAAAATAGCTTTCGTGCTTTCTTAAAAGAGTCAGCTTTTAATATGGTGGCAGAAATCCTTGTTTCCGAAAGGATTTCTGCCAGCCTGTCTATAACAGACGTGGATAAATCAACTATGAGAATTGAAGTTTTGATTCTCTAAAGAGAATAAATTAATCATTGACTGTCAATAGCAGAAATTGATTTTAGCATATAGAAGTGATTCGACGAAAAGGTAGAAGTTGTACTACAAGGTAAATTCACAATTAATTTTATTGATCAAATCCGATATCGGAAATGATGTTGTGCAAAATTGCATAACGTGTAAGTTCCGAATTAGTAGACAAGTTAAGCTTCTCCATAATTCTGCTGCGATAAGTGCTTACTGTGGTGAGTGCAAGTGAGAAGGAGTCTGCCACCTGGCCTGTTGTTTTCCCCAGCGCAAGCAATTTAAAAATTTCAAATTCCCGGTTACTTAATAGTTCGTGATTACTTTTATTAGTGTTCGGTGACATCAATATTTTTTCGGCGATCTCAGGTGTGATATATTTTCTCCCTATAAGTATTCGCTGTATCGCGGTGATCAATTCATAGGGCGCTGCATTTTTGTTCATATAACCTGCTGCGCCGGCTTTCAATACACGTACCGCGTATAGGTCTTCGGTAAAAATGCTCAGGATTAAAACAGGAATTTGTGGTTTTATCAGTTTAATCTGTTCTAATGCCTGTAGTCCATTCATTCCGGGCATGTCCAGGTCGGATATTACCAGGTCCCAATCCTGTAACGATATTTCTTTAATCAATGATTCGCCATCGCCTACTTCTTTAATTTCCGCATCGGCATATTCATCCCGAAGGATCTGTATGAGCCCCAGCCGGATAATACTATGATCATCAGCTAAAAGTATTCGTATCATAATTGGCGAGATAGTTTAAGATACAATATTTGATATTCGAAGCGCTATTCTAGTTCCCGATCCCGGTGAGGAAATTACTTCAAATTCCCCGCCCAAAGAAAGAACTCTCTCCCTCATACCGAGTATACCAAATGATTTATTATACACAATGGAATTAACATTAAAACCAATGCCGTTATCTTCAACGCTGGCTGTGACGATATCGCCAGCGCTGTTTATTGATACCACTACTTCACTCGCTTTGGAATAACGCGTAATGTTGGTAAATGCTTCCTGGCATAGCCGGAAAATACAATTGCCGATTGGCTCTGGTACGTTTAATCGTTTGTCAGGCAAGATAAATGTTACAGGTATTCCGGTGTTTGCTGTAAATTTTTTACCCAGCCACTCCACAGCGCCGAGCAAGTCATGATCGTCTAAGATGCCTGATCTTAACTCACTCAATATTCTCCTGATTGATTTATTACTATCATCTAAGAGTTCGATGATATTTTTAATTTTGGTCTTCACTTGGGTTGCGTCTGAAGGTATCTTCTTATCAATCCATGCCACATCCATTTTAATGGCTGTAAGTTGCTGGCCCAGTTCATCATGTATTTCGCGGCCAATTCTCTTTCGCTCTTCTTCTCTTACTTCGGTAAGATGAGAAGCAAGTTTGCGTATATCTTCATACGATTTCTTTAATAATTCTTCCGCTTTCCATTTTTCGGTAATATCGATTCCTACACCAATGAGGCAAATTTTACCTTCAAATATTACACGCAATCCATAAAAATAGTACGGAATTTTTTCCTTATCCTTTGTAAGAAAGTGCGCTTCCACATCGGCTTTCCCTGTGCCAAATGCTACCTCTCCCGTACGTTTTAGCAATTCTTTTTCTGAAACATCAAAAAAATCAAGCGGTTTCATGCTGGTAATTTCCCGCCTGGTATATCCCGATACGTATTCAAAGTTTCTATTCCATCGTAAAAAAGTACCGCTTTCATCATACAGGTAAAAAATTCCCGGAAGGCTATTGATAATTGCATCAGAAAAATTCTTTTCTTTAATAATGTCATTTTGAGCCTGCAGGCGCTCAGAAATATCGCGTGCAAAAACAAGTATTCTTCCGTCCGATAGCATTTTTGCAATACATTCGAGATATAATATTTTTCCATCTTTTACCTTCAACCGTCTTTCAATTGTTACGGTTTTACCTTGCCTGAGGTCATCAAAACGAAAAGGTTTTTCTTTAAGGTCTTCTGAAAAAACAAATTCATAAATAGACTTTTCCAATAATTCACTTTCGGAATAGCCTGACAATTTGCAGGCGCTTGGATTAACGGTAATTATGTGGCCTTCCTCATTAGCTATATAAATAGCATCTGAAGCCTGTTCCACGAGTGTTCGGTATTTTTCCTCGCTTTCTTTGATAGCCTCATCTGCTTTTTTCTGGCCACTAATATCGATCCCTATTCCAAGAATCACCTGTACTCCCTGGTATTCTATTCTCACTCCGGTAAAATAATAGGGAATTTTTCTTCCATCTTTTGTCAAAATCCTTGCTTCTGCATCCGCAAAGCCTTCCCTGTAGGCCTTTTCCATTGATACCCTGAAATGTGGGTGATCTTCAGGATCAAATATCTTTATGGGTACAATTGACTCCAATTCTCCAGATGAATAGCCGGAAATCATTTCAAATGCCTCGTTCCAACGAAGTAGTTTAGGTGTTCTGTCCGACATATAAAATATGCCAGGCAGGCTATTAATAATAGAATCTGAAAGTTTTTTTTCTTTTAAGATTTCATTCTCAATTTTCTTCCGTTGGGTTATGTCCTGTGTTATTCCTACCATAAGAGCTGGCCGGCCATCTTTGTCATTAATAAAATTCCCCATCGATATAAAGTTTGCGATGGTTCCATCCTGCCGTGTATAACGAAATTCCGAATTTAGCGGTGTTTTATTTTCCATCGCCGCTTCCAGGTCTTTTTCCAATATTTTCCTATCATCCGGGTGCACATTACTAACAAAAGCCTCTATGTTCATAGGTCTTTCCTCACTACCAATGCCAACAAGCCTATACATTTCATCTGACCAAAAATCAGTTTCATTTTTAAAGTCAAATTCCCAATAGCCAATTTGAGAAATCGTCTGTGAAAGGCTCAATTGAGTATTCGATCTCTTCAGTTTTTCTTCTGAAATTTTTCGGTCAGTAATGTTCGTTATTGTGCCGATATAACCAATCACCTCATTCGAGGAATTAATTTCGGGCACTGCTTGTCCCATTACCCATGCGATACTTCCATCCTTGTGCACGAAACGATATTCCGAGATAGAAAGTTTCCGGTCTTTTGTTGCCTGTATCCAACCTTGCCGCAATTGTTCCCGATCATCGTTATGCACAGCCTTGAGCCAGCCATTGCCTAGCGCTTCTTCGCCCGACAGCCCTGAGATTGTACACCAATGCGGATTAACGTATGTTGTGTACCCGGTATTGTCAGTATGAAAAATACCGACGGGAGACATTTTGGCAAGGGTTTCATAATGCCTTCCACTTGCTTCTATTGCCAGTTGCGATTTCTTTTGTATTTCCTGTTCTACAAATGAATCCATAACAAAACTTATATCCGCTATTGCTTCTTCTAGTAACCTTATTTGATCCTTGCCAAAAAAATCTTTGCCCCCTGCATGCAAATTAAATGCACCAACAATTTTACCGGATTGCTTTAAAGGGATTGAAATTGTGGAAAATGAATCTGTTTGTAAAGTGTCCGATGATTTTCCCAATCGGCCACTTTCCGCATCATTATTTATTATAGTTTTTCCGTTGCGCAGATATCCAACGAATGAAGCATTTTCCTCGTCCGCTTCTTTATCAATTCTTATTTTTAAGTCAGAAAAAAAAATTGCGTCAACTTCCGCGTGGTAAGCTGGTTTTAGCAAGTTTTTGCTTTCATCAAATAGCCCAATCCATGCCATTCTAAACTTCCCGGATTCTATTGCTTCGCAGCAGATGCTATCGAAAAGAGATTTACTGTCAGTGCTTCTTAAAACGTTCTTATATACACGGTTGAGAAAAAGATAAAGCCTGCTAGTTGCAAAAGAGCTTTCCATTACCATTTGGGTTTTGGTAATATCCTTTAATTGAATAAGGATAGCATTCACCTGCTCTTCATAGAGAAGATTTTTTACACAACCTTCCAACAGGAGATCGGTATTATTTATATCCTTTAATCTTGTGGTAAGGGTAAATGATTTTCCCGGCCTTGAAAATGATTCAGCAATTACTTTTTCAAATTTTTCATCTTCCCCGGGATAACCGTACCGTTCAAGCAGCGCATGAAAATTACCATCCTGCCCGGGCAGGTTGAGTGTAGCGGAGGCATTGCGAAAAATAACATTCAGCCTTTCATCAAGAAGGATTACAATGCTGTCATCGTCCGCTATTAATAATCGAAACTGTTTCTCACCTTTGATTAAGTGTTCCATCTCTACTCCGAATATTTATTCAAGTTCGGTCTTTTCTTAGTAATTCGATCTTCTGTTGTACGTTTTTTGAAAGAACTTTTCCGAATGTTCTACAGGCCATAACGCCGATTTATCAGTTTATCTTTACTATAGGTGAACAGGAATTTCGGGTATTATGATAAAGCCCTGGCGATTCTATGAAACATTTTGTAAGTTAATTCTTGTTCCATAATGACAACCCGTTGTTACATCATTACCGGGTATCATATTCTGTTGTGCATTTCACTTATTAACTGGGCAACCAATGAAGTCCACCCGGTTTGGTGATTAGCGCCAAGCCCGTTTCCGTTGTCGCCATGAAAATATTCGTAAAATAAAATGAGGTGTTCATTACCCGGCAACTGATAGAAAGGATTATCCTTACCATAAATATTTCTTTTCCCCTCCTCATTTTTTTCAAATAAACTTATAACCCGCTTCGACAATTCGTCCGCAACCTGGCAAAGATTTATTTTATTGCCTGAACCGGTTGGGTAATCCACCATGAGATCATCCCCGTAAAATTCTCCATATTTTCTTATAGATTGAATGAGGATATAATTTATAGGAATCCATACCGGCCCGCGCCAATTGGAATTACCTCCGAAAAAGCTAGAAGTAGAATCGCCCGGATCATACTGTATTGCATATTCAATATTGTCAATGTATACCGAGTATGGGTTTTTTTCATGATATTTTGATAAAGCCCTTATGCCGCCTGGCGAAAGAAATTCGTCTTCGTTAAGTAATCGCTCAAGAATATTTTTTAACCGATCCTGCGGAACGAGTGATAACAAAAGTTTTTCACCACCGGTTTTTTCTTCATTCGGCCAGAAACGATTATTTTTCTTACGATACTTTTCAAACCATGTACTTCTCTTTCTAAAATCAGATAGTTTATCAAGCACTTTCTTTTCAATAATAGACACGGCAAATAATGTTGTTATGCCCACAATGGACTGTATGCGTAAATGCATCGGGTTAGCTCCCGCTTTTGAAAGTATATCGTAAAAAAATTTATCATCATCATTCCATAAACCATGCAGATTCAGCGCCTCGGCAATGAGTACAAAATGTTCAAAAAATTTAGTAGCGGTATCCTCAAAAGTCTCATCTGCCATAGAAATTTCAAGCGCCATGTCCATCATATTAAGCGCATACATGCCCATCCAACTTGTACCGTCAGCCTGCTCCAGTTGATGGTTTCCGGGAGTTTCAATACTTCGGTTGAATACCCCAATATTATCGAGGCCAAGAAAACCACCCTGAAAGATATTATTGCCGCTGGCGTCTTTACGGTTGATCCACCAGGTAAAATTGATTATAAGCTTTTGAAATATTCTTTTTAAGAAATTGATGTCCCCGTTACCTGTCATAGATTTTTCAATGCGATAAACCTGGAGTGCTGCCCAAGCCTGCACAGGAGGATTTACATCACTGAAATGCCATTCATAAGCCGGTAACTGTCCATCAGGCTTCATATACCATTCCCGCATTATAAGAATCAACTGATCTTTTGCAAACCCGGGATCGAGCATCGCCATTGGAATGCAATGAAAAGCAAGATCCCAGGCTGCATACCATGGATACTCCCATTTATCGGGCATCAACAAAATATTTTGATTCTTCAAGTGCTTCCATTCATGGTTGCGGCCCATAAGTTTACCCTGATTTACAGGTGTAATACCATCACTTGTATTTAGCCATCTTTCTACATCGTAGTGGTAAAACTGTTTGCTCCAAAGCAGGCCCGCAAGTGCCTGGCGTTGAATATTTCTCAATTCCGGTGAAATACCACCTGGTAATACAGCATTGTAAAATTCGTCTGCTTCGGCCTTCCGGGTAGTAAATATATTCTCAAAGCCTTCTTCAAAGCCATTTGCCAGTTCCTTGTTAGTTAGCCGTAAATAAAGAGTTTTAGATTTGCCGCCTTCAATGGTGAGGTCATATATGGGCGCAAACTTTGTCCCGGAAGTACTCGTCCTGAGTGATTTTATATTTTTTTTATTTATGATGGCATCATGAAATGCATCTTTTACAAAGGGTGTATCATTTGGTATGCCCGCAACCTTTTCAGTATTCGTTTCATTCTGTGTATAAAATGTTGCGCGGGTCGTGGGAAAATATAAATAATAAGTTCCTAACCGCTGGTGTATGGCCTTTACTGTTGTTTTATTATAGTCACTTATTACAGGGCCATTTACCAGCCTTTTATTGCTTAGCCGGTTATAAAACCAAAGAGTAGGTAACACCGTTATGGCAGCGCTTTCACTATAGCGGTTGTGAATATTTATCTTAATAAATATATCCTGCGAGCCTTGCTTCGCATAAGTCACGTGTACATCAAAATATTGATTGTTGTCGAAAATCCCTGTATCAAGAATTTCATATTCCGGTTCGTTCTTTGCCCGCTGGCGATTTTCTCTTTTAAGTTCTTCATACGGAAATTCCCTTTGCGGGTATTTATACAAATACTCCATGTAATAGTGCGTGGGAAGATTATCGAGATAGTAGTAAAGCTCCTTCACGTCCTCTCCATGATTGCCATCAGTATTTCCAAGCCCAAATAACCGCTCTTTTAAAATGGGATCTTTTCGATTCCAGAGGGTAATGGCAAAGCAAAGATTTTGGAATAAATCTGAGATTCCCGCGATGCCATCTTCTCCCCATAAATAAGCCCTGTAATGCGACTGATCAAAAGGGAAATAATTCCAGGCATCGCCCAGGTGCCCATAATCCTCACGCACGGTGCCCCATTGTCGCTCACTCAGGTATGGCCCCCACTGTTCAAGTGGAACTCTTTTGGGTAAATTGGTTGCAAGGCGTTGGTGTTCTGCCGTCGTTAAATTTTTTTCACTCAAGGGTATCAATGGTTAATATAATTTACAATAGCCTTTCAGGCAAAAGGATTTTTTGAAAAGATACTTAATACAGAAGAAAAAATCTTTTGGGAATGATTGTTCTGTTGCGATAAAGGTAAATAGTCCGTCTAAATATAAAGCAACTGAAATTATTTGAGGCTTAATGAAAAGGCTTCCCAAAATTTTTTTCTCCCGAAGAAATAGAAACAGGTAAAAGGTTTTCTTTTGGGGGAATCGGGCAATTGTAACCAGTAGTATAGGCACAGTATGGATTATAGGCTTTATTAAAATCAATAATTACATGGCCGTTTTTTATGTCTGAAATATAGAACTCAATGTAGCGGCCTCCACCGTAACTCTCAAAACCAGAGGTGGCGTCACCAAACGGTACAAATAAATAATCTTTGTATTTTTCTTGCCGCATCAAATCCGCAGACTGGTAAATGTATAAGTGCAATAAAGAATCGTTAATTGTAAAAGTGAGGAGTCCATAAATAAAATAATGCTTCTTCATACCTGAGGAAGTGTTCATGTCAAAACCCTTTTTGTCGGTAATTTTCTTAAAAGATGCCAGGGCACGATATCTTTTATCGACTTCATAAAAGTGAATATATTTTCTATCATTTTCACCAACTACTTCATGTGTGTCGATATAGATTTGCTCATAAGCAATTATGGAATCTTCATAAGTTTTAATTTGTCCGTTAGCGCTTTGAAATAGCAGCATGATAAGAACCTGGTTTAAGGAAAATTTCTTCAGCATTCTAAAAAAAACTATTCATTTAGTCCGAAGATAAGAGATAGTGTATTTTAATGCGGCTTTGAAATTCTGAAAAAACTTTCTATATTCGCCCTTTCAATTCTGAATAACCGGCAACCGCCATTCCCTTTTTCATTTCCTGCTCCTAAAAAAGACCAAACTGAAAACTTAATGAACAAGAAAACTGATGAAGAGACTTCTACCTTTACTTATACTGCAATTTTTAGCTGCAGCAAATCTATTTAGCCAGTCGTTTGATTTAGATGATCTTGTGCGATTAGCCTCCATGCCTTCGAAGAATATTGGTCATTTCATGGATAAAAAAGGCTTTACAAACTCGGCCAGCAAATGGGATTCGGATCTGCCTGGTACGGTTTTTACCCAAACAATTAAGAAGAACAAAAAGGATTTCGATGCGCTGAGAAGTGTGGACATGTATATGAAAGACAGCTCAAGGTATTTTTGTTTCCATACTTCCTCAAGCAGTGAATTTGCAGAGGGGCAAAAAGAACTTGTAAAAAAGGGTTTCTTGTACGATAAAAAAAATGAAATTGGAAAAGCACCTTCTTTGTTGTTTCAGAAATGGAATATCACGATAGATGCTACAACAGAAGTCACGAATGATACAGCTCAATATACATTTATGTTGAGGGAAAAAAAGATCCCTGAAGCCATTATTTACGCAGAAGATCTGCTCAGATTTGATTCGCACGAATTTCTTGTTAGTTATTTTGGAGAGCAAAATGTAAAAAAAGATCAATATTATTTTTCTGAAAAGGAATTAAAGAAATGTTCCGTACTATTTGGTAACAGCAGCCACCAGGTTGTTTTTGTGTGGAATGATGGTGACAATCTTAATAACCTTGCGTTTATAATGGTGAGCAACATTATCCCTACAGTGAATTCTCCGCGGCCTGACGGGGAGTTAAGTAATAATGAGTGGAAGTTAAGAAGCGGCATGCATCCGGGCATGAGTATTGAAGACCTGATTAAATTGAACGAAAACGATTTTGAAATTTATGGAAATGAATCCGAATTGGGGCTAATGATTAAGCCTGGGCTTAATGGTAAAATTGACTTTAAGAAAACAGCAGTGATGCTTAATTGCAAAAATTGTAACAATGATAAATTTCTTCAAAAGCAGGAAGTGAGCGCAATAGAAGTTGCTAAAGAAAATCTTCCCATGTATGTTTTTGATATAATAATTTATCCTCCTCAAAATTAAGAATCCATGTATGCTTTTGATTTCTTAAGGCATCATTAGATGGACTCAAAGTGTGGTTTGAAAAGCTAGCTATATTTTTTCCCCGATTTGCCAATAGTGCTTAAATGGATCAGAGATATTTGCCTGGCCGTAACTATTATCATAGTCCTGAATCGGACTTAATTTCCTGGTGCCCGCGTCAATTGCCTCAACGACATTTATAAGATAGAGCATGGGCGCAAAAAAAATGCCGTGTAAATTACTATACATAAGATTTTAATTGTCAATTGTAAAGCAAAACTATAATCAAAATCACTTCCTCCTGAATTAGTAAATTAAGAAGTAATTGCCTCCCGAACACAGGTTGAATACTTATAAGTATTTTCACGTAATGCCTGCCACCCATCCATACATACTGCAATTATTAACCGCCATAGCAGAAGAAGAAAAAGAAGAAGTGAAGCGCTACAGGCTGGATCAGCAACATACATTAAAATCGCTGAAAGCTGAAGGCCTGGCGCTGCATCCATTGATTGTGACCCGGAAAAATTTTGGCTATACTGATTATCCGGAAATAAGTTTCCGGTTGCCTTTCCCTGCAGATACTAACCAATTCAGGGATGGCGCTGCGATTGAATGTTTTGCACCAGGTGAAGAGCCCGTGAAAGGAGTACTCATAAATCTTGAAGGAAAATCAGGAGAGTTCCGTTTGTTTGCTCCTGACTTTCCCGAATGGATAGAAGATAATAATGCAGGTATTAAACTGGCACCCGACCAACGTACCATAACCATTATGAAAGCAGTTTTAAATGGATTGGAAAGTAATAAAGAATTATACAAGCTATTCGAACAACTGCATGGCAATGTAAGCATGGAAAAAAGTGGTGACTCAAAACCGGTTGATATTAATTTTATTAACCAGCAATTAAATGAAAGCCAGCAAAAAACAGTAAAAGCAATACTTCAAAATAAAGACATCATCATTGTGCATGGCCCACCAGGAACCGGCAAGACAACCACTTTAACAGAGGCAATTGGACAATTAATAAAAGCCGGGGAAAAAGTATTGGTGAGTGCTCCAAGCAATACAGCCGTTGATAACATCGCCAAGGAGCTTATTAGAAAAAGGTTGGAAGTGCTAAGAGTTGGAAATGCAAGTAAAGTGGATCAGGAAATATTTTCACACACACCCGAAGGGAAATTATTGAATGCGAAGCAACAAAAAGAAATAAAAGAATTAAAAAAAAGAGCGGAAGAGTTCCGAAGAATGGCTTTGAAATATAAACGCAGTTTTGGGAAAACAGAAAGGGAACAACGCAATCTTTTATTTAAGGAAGTAAAAAGTATACGCACCCAAATAAAAAAATTACAGGAATACAATGAAGAGAAATTATTCAGGGAGGCACAGGTAATATTGGGAACTCCCATAGGGCTCTATGATGCAAAGATTAACCATATAAAATTTCAAACGCTGGTAATTGATGAAGCAGGTCAATGCATTGAACCCCTGGCATGGTGCATTTTTCCGCTTGCTTCCAAATACGTTCTAGCGGGTGATCACCTGCAATTGCCACCGACGGTTCTTAGCTATGATGCGGCAATAATGGGATTGAATAAATCTATACTGGAAGTATGCGTGGAGAGTGTTGCAAACACCTTTTTACTCGACACACAATACCGCATGCGCGAATCTATTGCAGGATTTTCCGGCGATTATTTCTATAAGGGACTTCTACGCACTGCGAAGCACCTTGCTAATAAAGGTGTACACCTAAGTTTTATCGATACAGCGGGTTCCGGGTACAATGAATTGCAGGGAAACAATGGTATTAGCTTGCAAAACGAAGGAGAGCTGAAGATCGTGCAAAAATTGTTGCAATCCGAGGCGCTTGAACTATCCCTCACTGCTTTTATTTCTCCTTATTCCGGACAGGTGATTGCGGCAAAGGGCATCTTACCAAATGAAATTCGCATGAGCACCATAGACAGTTTCCAGGGACAGGAAAAAGAGATCGTTATTATTTCCCTCGTTAGAAGCAATGATGATGGTGAAATAGGTTTTTTAAAAGATTACCGCCGGATGAATGTGGCGATAACTCGTGCAAAAGAGAAATTGTTTGTGATAGGCGACAGCGCAACTATTGGAGCCGACCCGTTTTACAATGCTTTTTTAAATTATGCTGAAAAACATGGGGAGTATAGATCTGTATGGGAATTTGAGATTTAATTAGTTTAATATTTGCGCTAAAAAGACACTGGATTCTTGATGTATCAATTTCAGGTTACCCGCAATCAGCGTTTGAAATTGAAAGCTGATAAAATAATATACCCAATAAATTCTAGAACAAGCAACGCCTGCAAAATGGCTTTAACTATCCAGGCTATCAATGCAAATTTCCAATTTAATAACAGCATGATAAGAAAGAGAATAGGTTCTACCCAGCGTGCGTTACGAATCCATTTGGGAAGTGCTTGCGGACCTGCAGAAAAAATATCATTTTTCTTCTCACGCAGTAGCCGGATATCATAGTTGTTTATTGCTGCAATAAGATTGTATATAACTACAAATGCAATTAATATTAAAGAATTAAAAGGAGTATTGAACCACGATATCATAAGATTGATTGTTTAAATAGTAAACTGCTTGTGGTATCAACAAGTGTAGGTATGGAATAATAACGCACTTGAAGAATTGATTATTGCAACCGATCTAAAATTCATTATCACATTGTTGTAAAAATGCAATAATTGTGTACGATAATTGTTAAACCAGGGGGTTTAATAAAAGTAACAGGCTACTTTTTGATTAAAATTCTTGCGTTGCCAGGTAAGATCTCATAAATGGGATAGGCTTTTTAAAAAGTCTTCCTTTCGGCGTGAGGACACTTCAATTTCGCATCCATCTTTTAAGATTACAGAGCCACCTTTACCTTTGGTATAGCTTTTTATATATGTGAGGTTAATGAGATGAGAATTATGTACCCTGAAAAACGAATGATCAGAAAGCATTTCTTCAAACTCCTTTAATGTTTTAGCAACGACTAATTTTTGTTTGTTATTTAAATAGATGGTGGTGTAATTAATATCACTTTGGCAACGTACAATATCAGCGATCTCTAAAAACTCGAACCCGTTTATTGTCGGCACAATTAATTTTTTGGGAGCCACATTACTATGAAGCGTATTTTGAAGCAGCGTATCAATTTTTTCTGCCGTTAATTTTTTTGAAATCTCGTTTCTTACTTTAAGAAGTGCCGCATTTAAATCATCTGTATCAACAGGTTTTAAGAGGTAATCTATTGCGCTAAACTTGATCGCCTGCAAAGCAAATTTTTCGAATGCTGTTGTAAATATCAACGAAAAATTTATTTCCGGCAAAGCTCTTAAGAGATCAAAGCCGGTTTTATCTTTCATTTGAACATCCAGGAAGATAAGGTCTGGCTGTTTTAACAGGATGGATTCGATACCATCTTCAACGGAGCAGGCTGAACCGATTATTTCAAGCAGATTGCTATGCGGCACCAACAGGCGGGTAATCCTGTCGATACAATGTTGCTCGTCATCTATAATTAATGCTTTTATCATAAAATTAAAACGCCAGTTCTTCGGGCAGTTTTACTTCTATTTTTGTACCCCCGCTTAGGCTGGATAATGTAACAGCTGCATTAGATCTTTTTAGCTTGTTCAAAATATCAATTCTTTCGTTAGTAATTTTCATTCCCAAAGATTTTTTCGAAGTACCGCTCGTTTCCTTTTCTGAGTGGGCAGATTGCCGTATCCCAACACCATTATCTTCAACGACGCAATTGATCATGTTCCCTTCTTTCTTAATATGGATCCATATTTTGCCATTATCATTTTTCCCGGCTATTCCATGCCATATACTATTTTCTACAAATGGCTGTAAGATTAAAGGAGGTATCAATGTATTGTCTGGATCAATGTTATCATCAACCTTTATTTCGTAGCTGAATTTATTGTTCATCCTCATGTTTTCCAATTGCATGTACAATTCAAGGGTTTTTAAATCATCGGCAAGTGGTATTTCCTTATGCTCAGAATTTTCTAAAATCATCCGCATCAGCTTTGCAAATTTGGTTGTATAATCAGTCGCTTTATCTATATCGTGTTTATCAATATAATCATTAATAGAGTTAAGTGAATTATAAATAAAATGAGGGTTCATCTGTGCACGAAGAGCTTTCATCTCGGTATCGGCTACCTGCACATTAAATTCAGCTTCTTTCTTTTTTTCTATATTATCCTTTCTTCTCTTATAAATAATAATTCCTGCAATTGCAGCGAGAATTAAAATACCTCCGATAATAATGGATGCATTGCGTATTACTTTTTGCCTGTTTATTTCAGCGACAGCAAGAGCGTGTTGTTTGTCATTCGTTGCCTTGGTCAGCGCTTCTTTTTTATCAAAGTCATATTGCATTGCAAGCCGGGTAACCTCCGCCTTTTTATCTTCATTTACTGAACTGTCACGCAGCACCACAGATTGCCTGTAATCTTTTAACGCCTCATCATATTTTTTTTGCTTTTCATGAATTTTGCTTAAGGTTTCCAGCGCATTTACCTGCCATGATAAATCCTTTAATTCCCTTGCCAGTTCAAAAGATTCCCTGCTGTAATTTTCCGCATTTGCGAAATCGCCCTGGTTTAAAAACACTTCGCCGATGCCATTTAAAGCGCTGGCCTTTATATTTCGATAATCACTTTTGTCAGCCAAGAGGATAGATCTTTGGAAGTAAGCAAGCGCATTTGAATAATTTTTTTGTTTAAGAAATATCTCTCCAATATTATTCAGAACAGCGGTGCTTATTCTTTTATTCCCTGTTTCTTCTGCTATTAACAGTGCCTTGTTAAAATAATCGAGTCCTAAGGTTAAATCATTTAATTCAGTATAGATATTTCCGATATTAACCAGCGCTCCCATTTCATCATTTTTACTTTTGATGGTACGGGAAATGACGAGATATTTTTCGTAGTAGTCCAGTGCCTCTTTGTAATTCTTTAAATCAGCATAGATATTGGCAACGTTATTAAATATGGTCGCGTCAAAATATTTGTTGCCCAATTTTTCGCCCGCCTTTAATGCTTTCAAATAATAATCCATCGAATGAGTATAATCCGACAAAATATAATACACGTAGCCCTTTTGTCTGTAAGAAAGTGCTATGCCTTTTTGCCATTTAATTTTAAAAGTTGTTCGAACAGCTTCATCTGTATAAATCATTGAAGAGTCAGGCTTGTCATAAATAATGGAAAAAGCAAGGTTTAATAATGTTTTGACGCGGTTTGAATCTTCTGCCCTATCCCTATTGATGATATTCCTGAGTGAATCAACATCTTTTGATTGTTGAGCAAAACAGAGATTTAATATCAAACAACAAATAATGAGAAAAAAAGATTTGGGCATTAATTAGAATTTGGCAGATCAAACAGATCTTATTTGTTCCTCAAATAACAATAAAAAGATAGCCATTCCTTTTGAATTTTCTCGTAAATCTTCACGAAAAATAAATAGCAGACAGCAAAAAATAAATGGTGCTTGATGCTAAATGCTATGCAGGCTAAGTTTACGTTGTAAAAAAAATTGCATGAAATCGAAGCGCATCACCTGGCAGCGAATTGGAATATTGATTGCGGCAATGTTGGGTATCGCTTCTGCTTTTCTTCCATGGGTAACGTTTCCTGGTATAAATAAATCCATGAATGGTTTTAGCGGAATAGGCATTTTAGTTTTTTTTGTGTTTACCGGTATTGCACTTATAAGTATCCTTTATCGGGAATTGCAAATAGAAGGAAAAACATTTTTGCTTTTTACCACTGCCGCAGGAATTGGTGCGTTGTTTTTTATAATAATGCAGGTAATTGATCTTGCAAGTTTCACATCCCTGTTTAACAACATCGAAACCAGGTACGGCTTGGGAATATGGATAAAAATCATTGCTGCCTTCCTGGTAGTAATACTTTCCAGGGATTTTAAATTGAGATTAAAGAAGCCTCAAAGAAAAACACCTCTTAAGTCTTTCGAAAATGGAATCTCTATTCCTGCAACTTTTGCAGATAATAAAAATATTTATCCGAGGCTGTCACTCCAGGAAAAAGAGGATATCGGCCTTGAGAAACTTATTGCATTAAAACAAAGCGGATATATTACCGAAGAAGAATTTCTACAGCTAAAATCAAAACTGATTTTATCAGACTTCCTATTTGGGCTGTTTAATTAAAGACAGCGCCTGCAATCCAACAGGGCTGCCAGAAAAGCACTTAAAAAAATTATTCCATATCCTTTGGCTATCAATAAAAAAGCCAAGTCAATTCCAGGTATCCCGGGCCTTTAATTTTATAATAACAAAAATCAAAAATTATGAAAAAGACAGCAGTGCTTTTTACATTCATTACCATCGTTTTAACCGGAATGATCCAACCCGTTCACGCCAAGACCTGGCGGGTAAACAATAAATCAAATTATAATGGCTCTACCCTTTATGGAGAAAATTTCGGAGGATCTGCAGGTTACCCGGTATTTGCACAAATAGACCAGGCTGTTGCCTTTGGAATTGTAAATAATGGCGATACTATTCATGTGGAAGGGTCGAGCGTAACCTATAACGCAAGTACGATTACAAAGCGTCTTGTTATAATTGGCGCAGGTTATTTTCTTACAGAAAACCCGAAGACTGCGGAGAATGCTATGGATACAAAACTTGCGAGGATATCCTTTAACGTCGGCTCTTCCAATTCGCAATTGATCGGGCTTAATTTGGTGAGCGCCGGAAACGTCGCTGACCGGGATGTTTATATCAATGTAGATGGAATTACAGTAAAGCGTTGCAGAATCGAGGGCCAGATTGTGTTTGGATTCCCATTAAATGACGAGTATATTTTAGAAAATTTCTTTTCTTCTATAGTGGCTGGAAGTGCTTTATCGAGTAACGGCAATTCTTTCTTCACTCCACCAACCAATATCGTTTTCAATAATAATATCTGCCAGAAAGCTTTGACATGGGGAAGTCCATTAGCCAATCCAACAACTTTGTGGCCCATCCTGCAATGCAACAACAATGTATTTGACGGTCCTGATAATCTGGCTACTCCAAACCTCGCGTTTTCCGTTGGTGAGTTTAAGAATAATATTCTGATGCCCACTAACGCCGTTGTAAATATTTCGGCATCTCCCGGTGTTGTTCAGTACAATATAGGAACATTATCTACGCAATTTGGAACCGCTGATAATAATCTTGTGGTGCCTGCTATAACTTCTCTCTTTATTACATCAACATCAACTGATGGTGCTTACCAGATTGCTAATAGCTCCCCGGCGGATAATAGTGGCTCAGATGGAACAGACCGTGGTGCTTTTGGGGGTGCAAGTGTCACAAATCAATATACGCTATCCGGCCTGGCCGCTATTCCGGTCATATATTTTATCACAACACCCGGTGCCACATCTAACACTTTGCCGGTCACTATCCAGGCAAGAACCATTAAATAATTAGTCATGAAAAATTTAATAATACTCATTTGTAGCACAGGATTAAGCCTTGCAGCCCTGTCGCAAAATGTAGTGCAGGTTGAATATTTTATTGATAATGACCAGGGCTTTGGAAACAATAAACTGGATAGCGTGAGTCCATCTTCTGATGTTACATTTTCACTTCCAATAGACTTTTCCGGCATTACACCAGGCTATCACAAATTGTACGTTAGAACTAAAGATAATAATGGAATATGGAGCCTGACAGCAAGGCGGAATGTTGAGGTGCTGATTTCAGAAGCTAAAACAACCTTTGCAAAAGGTGAATATTTTTTTGATAACGATCCTGGTTTTGGTAATGGTTCTTCAATAGCAATCTCAGATCTCACTGACTCAATAATACTTCAAAATTTTACAGCAGTTACATCTGCTTTATCTGAAGGCTATCACAAATTATATGGCCGTTTGTTGGATAACGAGGGTCGCTGGAGCCTCACGTTCAGGCGTAACGTGGACATCTATAAGAGTAGCAATACTTCGGTTACCAATGCGGAATATTTCTTCGACTCGGATCTTGGGGTAGGTAATTGTACTTCGGTAGCACTGCTAAATCCCGCGTCAGACGGTTCGTTTACAATAAACATTTCGAGAAATCAAATTCCAATGGGCGCCGATTCTCTATTTGTGCGGGTTCAGGATGATACGGAAAACAGGTGGTCTCTTACGCAAATATTAAATAATATTTCAAGCACACTGCCGCTTACATTACTCGATTTTTCTGTGACAAAAAACAATAACACCGCAATGCTTGCGTGGCAGACAAACAACGAAATAAATACTGCTTATTTCAATGTAGAGCGAAGTATAGATGGTACAAATTTTACAACAGTTGGAAAAGTAAGCGCAGGCAGTAACAACAGTTTGCAAAAGGATTACTTATTTACTAATAATTTATCTGCGACTCAATCGGGCAAAATATTTTATCGATTACAAATGGTGGATAATGACGGAAAATTTACCTACAGTAAGATTGTTTATATTACCATTACTTCAGACGGTTTAAGGTATTCAATTTATCCAAACCCTGCGCATAATTATTTTATCATAAGAAATGGCAACTATACGACTTTAAATAATGCTAATATTATCGTAACAGACTTAGCAGGTCGTAAATTGATCAGTCAGAAATTCAACAACAACGCAGAACAAAAAATAAATATCGCATCGTTATCCAAAGGATTATATATGGTGAGTGTCGGCATCACCGGCAATATGCAAACGACAAAACTGGTTGTTGAATAAAATTTCTAATGTAATAAGCCTGCCCGATATTGGCGCAGGCTTATTCATTTGTTTAAAACATTAGCGGAAAAAGATTAGCCATCAATTACTTTTTATCCTCCTTTATAATCTTCAAACCTTTGGTCCATCGCACAATTTGTTTCAACATAGTCTCAGCTGCTTTCACCGATACTTCATTAGTTTCAAATTCATCCTGATCATTGATATTCTTCGTAAAGAATGGAAAGTTTACTGATTCAATAATCGGCACTACCGCACTTGCAATGGATGGTTAAGCGGCATTGGTTATTATTATCGTGTAAATATATTTTAATAGAAAATTTTCTATCAACAAATACCATAATTACTATAAAAAATGCCTGAACTCTTTTCGATCTTTAATTAAGAATAACGAGAAATAGTTTTTTGTTTTTGATTAAGATCCCCAAAAAAGACTCCAAGTATTTGATTTTCCTATGAATATCTCAAAATTTTCAGGTTGCATAATCTTGTTTCCCGGTTATGCAACCTGTTTTTTTGTTCTTAACCGCCGGGAAAATTAATCGTGCTTCGCCGTTGCAAACCTATACACCAATTCATTTAGAGTATTTGCAAATAAACTTCTTCGCAACAATGCTTCTTAAAATTTCATGTAGCCGTATCGCCGGAAAAATTTTACACCTGCGCCATTTAAGTGAATATTGCCGGCAGCTCTTTAAAAATGCCGATGACATTATTGATGTAAATATTATTGAAGATCCAAACTATAAAGTGTTTGCAGATAAATAACCGCACATTTTATTTTCGCTTCGAATTAAGTACCCACGAAATCATAAATACTTATCAGGGTCTTTGTTTTTCTCCTCTTCCGGTATTTTAAATGACCACAGGCCGTTACCGGCAATCAAAAAATAAATAAGCAGCAGCAGCACTAAGATTGAGATAAGCAATTGGGAATATGGCTGCAGCATTTCGGGCGACGAGCTTACAAAGAAAATGGCTCCAATCAATATTGGAATCTGTATAGCGCATGCAAAACGGGTGAACAGGCCAAGTATTAAAAAAATTCCACCAAGTATATGCGCAAATACAACGTACTGTCCGGCCAAAATGTAAGCAAAAGAACCAAACGATGTCCTGTTGGACATGAGGTTGATGAGCTTGCTCATGTTCAGCAGAAAATCTACGCCTTTATAACAGAGAAAAAGTCCTAAAGCAATTCGTATAATATCCATCCATTTTGGATGATGGCTGACACCCCAAATTTCAAGACGTTGAAGAATGTTCATGTAGGAAGTTTTAATAGTGAAAGAGCTTCTTCAAAATTAATAAAATTCCTCAATGCGTCTAACTATTGATTGTATTTTCTCATAAAAATTCCATTGTCCAAAATAATATTAGAAAATTTCCTCTAATTTAGACCGGCAATCGTTTATTTATTAATAAAAAATAAAACAACACTTTTTGCTTCATTACCTGCCGGATAATTTGAAAATCAACTTCATTGATTTCCCTAAATCCGCTGATTAGATAAAAGCCCCGGCGTTTTTTATTTTTGATAAACTCTATTCGATCTATAACAGACCGTATTTCAGCTTCTTTGATCTTACTATATTTTACATTACGCCTGTAAGGTTTAAAATCCGAAGAAGGACCCGGTTGGTAAGGTTCGTAATCAGTGATTCTGCCGACGGCAGTAAATTTTTGTAATGGCTTCCCGTTTTCAAACTTGTCTTTTGACGAATAATAAACAATCCAGTCACCTTTCGAGGGTTTACTCATAAGATCTTTTCGGCCATGTCCGGCTTGCGCAAATCCACCTGCCACACCCGCTAGTACGTGATCTTTTGATGCACAAATGAGAAAATACTTCATGTATTTTAAAGTTTATAAAAAGAATGATGATTTCACAATAATGCGGTCGCAATTTGTTCCCACTCTTTTTCTAATGTGAGGTAAGGCATTTGTTTACCCGCCCGGCTGTACCAGTAACCTGCATTTCCGGTGTCGCCTTCTTTGCGATGAAGGTAGGCATGTATCCACGATGCATCCCGGTCGTTAATATCCTGTATCAATGTGTGCGCTTTATCCCAATCGCCCGTAGCATCATACCACAATGCATTTAAGTAGACCGTTACATTTTGTGGTGGTTCTTCGGCTGATAGACTTTCTTTAAAGGATGACATATCCATTTTATAAAATTTTAAAAAATGAACCGGTATTTCATAATGCTAAAAATATGCGGCTATAAAATTACTATATGCGTTTGCGCATAAATTTACAACTGTCTTTTAAATTCAATCCCAAATGGTTCATGGAGATTAGTGGCATTTCAGTGAAGGTTAAATACGCTTTCCTCCGGCGTTGACAAGGAATTATGACTTGTAGAGGCGATTAATATAAAAAAAAATTCAGTCATTTTTTAACGCCATTCTAAAACACTACTTTAAGCCCGTGGAGCACTATTTATTTATAGAACTTGGTAGAAAAAGGAAAAGCCACAAGACAAATTTATTTATGAAAGTATGCTTGTGTTGATTTTCGTCCCATCAGTTGGCTTCTGTTTTGAAGATTCTAATAATGTTTTAAGTTTTGAAGCAATCACATTTATGTAAGGTTCATTCATAATTTCTGATCTGCGCCTGTACTTCCCGGACACATCATAAGATTCTATGACGCCTGACACGTGCTGTTTCCAGCCAAGGTATGGATCTTTATAAATTTGTGGTGATCGAAAAACCAGCATCTTCCCAGGATAAATACCAGTTTTATAAGCCCTCGACATTATTCCATTTGTATGAAGCATGTATTTATTTCTCAGGAAGCGGGGAAGTAATTTGCCTTTTGAAAGATAATAGTCGAAACCAAATTTCACGGCCCTTGCGTTTAGTCTTAATATCTTATTTCGTGTCTTATTATATAGTACATGTGCTATCACCTTCGACCCTACTTTCATAACCTTTAAAGGATATAGAACTTTCTCTTTAGATTTTAATGAAGAATAGTCGCCTGCATAAGCCCTTATAATCGAAGAGACGCGAGGTGGTCTTTTTTGACTACTATTATTAGAATCTATGGAAGGTGCATTTAGATAAGTAGATGACCTGCTGTTAAATGTTGCAAGTAATTCAGTTTTTTCACCTTCCTTCAATAATTGTTGTGCCATTTCAAAAGCGAGAGTACCCCCCAGGCAATATCCAGCGAGAAAATACGGACCATGTGGTTGCACGGAACGAATCTCTTTAATGTAGTGAGCAGCCATCTCTTCAATACTGGTATGAAAATGCTCTTTTCCATTTAGGCCCCTGGCCATAAGCCCATACAGCGGTTGTTGCATTCCCAAATTCTTTGACAAGTCTTTGTAGAAAAGAACATTACCTGCTCCTGCATGCATGCAAAATAGTGGAGGTTTAGCACCTTGCGGCTGAATCGGTACCAGGCAAGAGACGTTAACAACCTTATCTTTTTGATTTATAATAGCAGCAAGTTTACTTATGTTAGGAGCCTGGAAAATAGTCGCTAAAGGCAACTCTTTACCAAATTGTTTCCTGATCCTTGTGAACATGGTTACCGTTTGAATTGAATTTCCGCCGAGTTCAAAAAAGGTATCATGAATTCCCACTTTTTTTACGCCGAGCAGATGTTCCCAAATTTTTACCAACGCTATCTCCGTATCATTTGTAGGCGCCGCATATTGATCATCCATTAATTTGGAAAAGTCCGGTATCGGTAAAGCTTTTTTATCAATCTTACCATTAGGAGTTTGTGGCAACCGTTCTAATTCCACCCACATCCCCGGTATCATGTATTCAGGAAGTTTTTCCTGTAGTTGCGTTATGGTATTTTGTTTGTCAAAAGTCGCCGTCGGTACCACATAACCAACCAACATTTTATTGCCCTGATTGTCTTCGTTCAGCCTCACTGCCGCTTGCCTGATGTTTTTATTTTGCAAAAGAACATTTTCAATTTCACCCAACTCTATTCTGTACCCACTCATTTTAACCTGCTCATCTATCCTGCCGAGGTATTCTATTTCACCATCAGTATTCCATCTTACCTTATCACCTGTTTTATAGAGTCTTGATACAGGCTTTGGATCGGAAGCATCATAATTATTAATAGCTACATCTGCCCTGAACGGATTTAGGATGAACTTCTCTGCTGAGAGATCAGGCCGATTCAGATACTCTCTGGCAATGCCTTCGCCTGCTATATACAGCTCTCCTGCTATTCCTATTGGCACTATTTGATCCCATTCGTCAACAACATAAAGTTGCGTATTTGAAAAGGGCTTGCCTATAGGTACTGTTTTGTACGCTCTTTTCAAATCTACAGTATGGATGCATTTACCGATCGTAGCTTCGGTAGGGCCATAGTGATTGTAAACAATGCCTTTATAATCCAATCTTACCAAATGCTCTTGTATCTTGGCGGAAAATGTTTCTCCGCCGAATATCATTACTTTATTTGCCAATACCGTGTTCTCTCCATTTACATAAGACAGCCACACTGAAGGAACAATTTTTATACAATCAACCGGGTATTTCTCCAGGTACGCGACTAATTTCTCGCCATCCATTATTAGCCGCTTCGATAATACATTTAGTGAAGCTCCTAAGAAGATAGACGTAAAAATTATTGAGTGGCCTGCGTCAAAAACCAATGGTGAGAACAGAGCAAACGAAGCACAGTCTTCTAATTTTGCAACCTTAATTAAACCGAAGCAATGATCAACTACTGCCTGGTGCTCTATCATAACTCCTTTTGGCTTACCGGTCGATCCTGAAGTGTAAATTACATAGGCAAGATTGCGGGAATTTATTTCGCTTTCCGGATTTTGTAAAGGCATTTCAGCTATTGCATCCTTGTGGCCATCTAATTCAATAATATCAATTCCTGCCGCTGTGGGCAGTTTTATCCTGGCTGATTTACTAGTTATTACAACCTTCGCTGCTGTGTCCTCAAGCATATAATTAATACGATCTTCAGGATATTCAGGATCAATAGGAACGTATGCGGCACCAGCTTTTAATATCCCTATTATACCGATCAGCATTTCAACGCTTCGTTCCAAACAAATAGGAATAAGAGCCTCTTTTTTTACACCAAGGCTTTTTAAATACCGTGCCAGTTGATTAGAACGTTTATTTAATGCCTCGTATGTAAGCCTTTCATTTTCAAAAACTACCGCAATTTTAGCCGGGGTTTTAGTGACCTGCTCCTCAAATAAATTTACTATGCTTTTATCTCTCGGATATGCTACCTCAGTGTCATTAAATGTTTCCAACAACTGGTGTATCTCGCCGGCGGGAAGTATATTCAATTTCGAAATTTTCTCATTTGGCTCTTTCGTAATCGAAGAAATTAATTCTTCAAAATGTTTAGCCATGCGATCTATCCTATCGTCCTCGTATAATGCAGAATCGTATTGTATCGCTCCCGCAAGACCTTGTGAATTCTGTGCTATTGAAAAACTTATTTCAGGGTTTGATGAACTAACCTCAAGAGGGCCCCCTGATAATTGTAAAATACCAAATTGTAATGTGGAAGATTTAACGGTCAACATTACCTGCCTGGTTAGATTAATTTTTGAATTATTATTCTGGATGGCCACATCTTCTGAAGTGTGGGCAGCAAGTTTTTTTTGCTCAGCAGCCTCAGATGAAGTTGCCTTTATTCCCCTCAATAATTCCTTAAATGGAGTTTCAGAACTTATTCTGGTTCGCATCGCGTTTAAGCCGTTAAATAAAACTTCCTGGCTTTGTTGCTTACCTATCTCTTCGAAAGAATATGGGATGCCAATGCAAATATCATCCTGTGTGTTATACCTGTAAAATAGCACATGCAAGACACCGAGTAAAGTCATAAAAACTGTTGTCCCTTCATTTGAAGAAATTATTTGCAAGAGTTTTGCCAGCTCGTTATCTATCGTAAATTCCTTTTTTTTCAATTCAATATTTTTATTAAGACAAGAAATACTTTTTATCGCTTTTTGTTGTGCCGGGTCACTTATTATGCTTTCTTCGGGATATTTTTTTACGAAACTTCCCGGGGATTTTTGAATAAGAGTATTATCTCTTTGCATCTCCTAAATTTTAGAATAAAAAATTATTGTTAACCCGATATAGTGTTATAGAATTTTGGAAGTTTGAGTTTTGATACCGACACTATTGGCAATAACAATGAGGACATTCGGTGAACTCAAAGATTTTTTACAGGTTGGAAATTTTCGGCTCGCATTAAGGCCATTGAAGGTTTTAGAATTTGGAATTATTCTTAGGTATCTGCTTTTAATTGTTGACTGCGATATCTCTAAAATGAAAGATAAGCGTTTTTTATCGAAGCAATAAAATAACAATCCTAATTTGAAGGAAATCTGAAGTTCGAGTATTATAGGAAAAGTCAGTTTTTAAGGGTGCTAATCCCAAATTTTGAACCAGAAAACGTAAAAAAGAGACTTGATTTTGATAAACAGATGAATTGCCTCTCCAGCTACATGTAATCTAATAGATCGCCACTTGCCATTCAAAAACTGCCGGCGCCTAAATGATGACTGCAACGAGATATATCCATCGTGATTTTGAAATCCCATTATTTGGGCTCTTCGCTTAAAGGTGTAATTTTAATAAATAAAATTTTCATCATGAGAAAGATTCTCCTTTCATTAATGTTATTGTCATTTGCTCAACTTTCACATTCACAAATCCTAAAACGAATACTTGAAAGAACGAAACAAAAAACAGAGGAGAAAGTTTCAGAAAAAGTTTCAGATGCTGCTACAAAGCCAATAGATGATGCCGGTGCTGGAAATCGTAACAATGGCAAAAACGGTAACACCAGCGCCGGTGATACAAATACAACGGGCAACAAAAATGATGAAGCAACACCGGAAACAAAAACGGGCTCGCTGGCAACCTACTCTAAGTTTGATTTTGTGCCTGGAGATAAGGTTTTAGTCTTCGAAGATTTTTCCCAGGATGCCGTTGGTGACTTCCCGGACAAATGGAACACGAATGGAAGTGGCGAGATTGTGACAACGACCGCGCAGCAAGATCATTGGCTAATGGTAAACAAGAGAGGGCGTTTTGTGCCAGACTATATTACCAGCCTTCCCGATAACTTCACGTTTGAATTTGATCTTATTTGTAACGAAAAATTCAGCTACTATTCCAATCCCCTGCAATTATTTTTCTTAACCGGAGGGAACGGAAAAGAGGTCATGGAAAATAGTTTCGTTGAGCTGGGAAAAAGATCAGGCGTAAAACTTGGAATTCATCCCACCAACGCAGGAAGCAATGGCGGCAGCGCCTTTATTGAAACTTTTGAAGATGGAACAAGAGTAATTAACAATGAAGCAGCCACTACTCAGTTTAACAGTAATACAGGGAAAACAAAAGTCAAAGTATCCATCTGGCGACAAAAACAACGAATCAGATTATATTTAAACCAGGAAAAAGTTTTTGACCTGCCGCGTGCATTTGCGGCTAATAAAACATATAACACTGCCATGTTTGAAATATGGAGCGGGATGAGTCAGGATCAGGATAAATACCTCATTTCTAACATTAAATTAGCTGTTGGGTCGCCCGACGTCCGCAATAAGTTAATTAGCGAAGGCAAGTTTTCCACTACGGGCATTTTGTTTGATGTAAATTCTGATAAAATACGACCCGAGTCGTATGGTGTGCTTAAAGATATAGCCAATGTACTTACCGAAAATGCAGGAGTAAAAATAAAGATAGTCGGATATACTGATAGCGATGGCGATGATAATACCAATCTTGAACTATCCAAAAGAAGGGCGGCTTCGGTTAAAGGCGCGCTCAATGCCGATTTTGGCATAGCTTCAGATCGCATGCAGACTGACGGTATGGGTGAGAAGCAGCCGGTGGCTGACAATAAAACTGCTGAAGGTAAAGCCAACAACAGAAGGGTAGAATTTATAAAAATGTGATTGTATGGTTCATTGAAGTTTTGGATAGTTTTACATTATCAGAATTAGATTTCGAATACATTATGCTTCCTATAGTTTTATAATCTTTATTAGGGAAAAGAGGATTTTCGCTTATTCCGCTATTAGCTATATATCCAGTGAGATTAAAATTGGTTCTTTAAAAACGGGGACTTGCAGTCCAGTAAACATCGTTTAGCCCGCAGCTCATTCATATCATTCTCAATTTCGCTAATTGATTAATATCTAACTGCGCTATAAAGAGCCGCAGTGGTATAAAATCACATGTTTGTCATCATTACATTTACACGATTCGAATAATCGTCGACTGAGACAAGAAGTATCCTTTAGAATTGTAACTTTAAAATTAATAGTCAGGTAACAAGGCTAAATTATCGCATGAAAATTATTAAAACTTTCCTGTTAGGAACTGTGCTGCTATTTAGTGTGCAAACTCTGGTTGCCCAGAAAGATAGCATTAATAAAAAAAATGATTCCCTCAATAGCGTCATCCTAGAAGACTATAATAATAAAATAGCGAAAATTGAAGAGCAGCGTAAAACAGACTCAATACAAAAAGTAGAATTAGAGACCCAACTTAATTCTTTAAAAACAACAGATAATTTAAAGAAAGAAGAATTGCAAAAAAAGCTGCAGGATTTAAAAGATAAAGAGGTAGAACGTATTAGTCAAAAAAAGGCACAGATAGATTCATTGCGTCATACCGCAATAGGATTTCCCGTTATTGGTTTTTTTAACGACACCTTATTTCTGATTTATAATAAACTAGGAAGTTTTTCTGCCAAAGACCGGGCAGATGCAATTACCAGCCGGGTTTATGCCCTCGCTGCGGACCTCAGGTTTACGCCTGATTCATTAAAATTATCAGAGGCAGAAACAACCGAGGATTTGGTTTTTGGTGAAACTATTATTACAAGTGTTTCAGAGAATGATGCCCTATGGAACAATGACACCAAACGCGAAGTCGCTACCAAATTCAAGAATATTATTGGAGATGCTGTAATGAAATATAAGTCAGAGACAAGTCTTGCAACATTAGCAAAAGAGATAGGGCTTGCATTGCTTGTGATAGTAGTGATAGTTGTGCTGATTGTATATATTAGTAAGCTTTTTAAATGGACGGCAAAAAAAATACAGGATGAAGAGGATAAAAGACTTATGGGGATTAAAATTAAAAACTATACATTATTCGATGCAAAGAGAGAAGTCAATTTTTTACTGAACGTAAATACTATTTTAAAGTGGCTTATCATATTACTTTCTATATACATTGCGCTGCCTATTTTGTTCGGTATTTTCCCATGGACTAAAAATTTTGCAGAGGTATTATTTGGATACATCTTAAATCCGGTAAAGAAAATTGCAAGCGCCTTATGGAATTATCTGCCAAACATTATTACAATCATCGTAATTGTGATTGTATTTCGCTATGTGCTAAAAGGAATTCATTTTCTGAAAACAGAGATTGAAAATGGTGAGCTTCACATAGCTGGCTTTTATCCTGATTGGGCAAACCCCACTTATCAGATTGTTAGGGTCTTGATTTTCGCTTTTATGATAATTGTAATATTTCCTTATTTGCCCGGAAGTGATTCTCCTGTTTTCAGGGGGGTTTCTGTTTTCCTGGGATTCCTGTTCACCTTCGGCTCTGCCGGATCGTTATCAAATATTATTGCGGGCCTGGTGCTTACTTATATGCGTTTATTTAAACTCGGCGACCGCGTAAAAATTGGTGATGTAACGGGAGATGTTATCGAAAAATCTATGTTGGTAACAAGGATCAGGACTATAAAAAATGAAATTATATCTATACCTAATTCCACTGTTATGAGCAGTCATACTATTAATTATAGTAGTGATGCCCCGGAAAAAGGTTTGATAATTCATACTACGGTCACTATAGGCTATGATGTTCCCTGGAAAGATATGCACCAGGCCTTAATAGATGCAGCATTGCGTATTGAGTTAATTTTAAAAGAGCCCGTGCCGTATGTATTACAAACAAGCCTTGAAGATTTTTATGTTTCTTACCAGATAAATGCATACGTGAGAGAAGCAAATAAACAATCGCTGATTTATTCTCATCTTCATCAGAACATACAGGATGTTTGCAATGAAAGAGGAATAGAAATTCTTTCACCGCATTACAGGGCGGCGAGAGATGGAAATATGACGACGATCCCGTCCGGTTACCTGCCCAAAGATTATAAAGCCCCGGGATTTAATATTAATAAAGATGATAGCGACAGGTAGAAAGAAACATCCAAAAATTGATTTTGAAACAAGTATAAAAAGAAAAGAAATTGATATTTGATTTTTTTTACTTATACTTAATTAGATTTTCTGCTCATCTCATTTAAATAACTTAACACTTTTACGGATTATAATAAACCATAAGGCACAGCTAATGGGTAAAATAATGCGGAGATAAACCGCAAACAAAAGAATGAAAGAATTTTTAAACTATACGTTGTTCCAATTAGGGAATTATACTATAAAGGTAGCGTCAATATTCAAACTTGTAATTTTTGTATTAGTGATTTTCTTTTTGCTGAAAATCATTAAGAAAGCAATGTACAGGACAAAAAAAATTGACCTGGCAAAAAAATATGCGATCTATAATCTTATTAAATACTGCATATTAGTATTTTCTTTCGTTATTGGTTTTGAAATTCTCGGCTTTAATGTTTCCGTATTGCTGGCAGGTTCTGCTGCATTACTTGTGGGCTTGGGGCTTGGGTTGCAAAACCTTTTCAGTGATTTTATTTCGGGTATTATTCTCCTGGTTGATTCATCTGTGAAAGTGAACGATATTATTGAAGTGAATGGCCTCGTTTGTAAAGTACAGGCAATAAACTTAAGAACAACCATGGTTCTTACGAGAGACGATAAGTACATTATTTTACCCAATAGCGACTTAACAAGAAACCAGCTAATAAACTGGACACATAGCGATATTACATCCAGGTTTGAAGTCAAGATTGGAGTTGATTATTCTTCTGATGTAAGTCTTGTAATGAAAATATTAAAAGAATCTGTAATTAACCGGCAAGGAGTTTTAAAAACACCGGAACCATTTGTCCGCTTTACTGACTATGGTGATTCTTCCTTAAATTTTTCTATCTTTTTCTGGTCGCAGGAAGTCTTCAGGGTGGAAACTATTATGAGTGGTATCCGCATTAGGATTTTTGAGTTATTTAAAGAACATGGTATTACAGTTCCTTTCCCGCAAAGGGTTATTCATATTAATAAGTAATTTTTTTAGGAGTACACATTTAGTGCCCGTTCATTATTACGCAATCAATAAAAATAAATGAAGCTTTTTTAAAAGCGGGCAGGAAAGTTGCTGGTGAGACTTTACAACCTTAAAACAGTCATTTTCAATCAAAAAGATCCTAATATAATTAAATTCAAAAGATGGACATTAATAAAGCATTCGAACTGATAAAAACCAAACTTACTTCATGGTTGCAGGAGATCATACGCCTGCTTCCTAACATTATTTTAGCAGCAGTCATATTTGTTGTGGGACTTTATGTTGCACGATTTATCAAAAAACTCGCGGTAAGACTTATAGCCAAAGTTTCTCATAACACTACGCTTAATAATCTGTTTGGTTCTGTAGTCCATGTTGTTTTTATAGGCGTTACTTTATTTACGGTACTGCGAATTTTACACCTTGATACCGCAGTCACGTCAATCCTGGCGGGTGCCGGAATAATCGGTTTGGCGCTGGCATTTGCATTCCAGGATATCGCTTCCAATTTTATTTCCGGAGTTTTTATTACATTCAGAAGGCCCTTGCATGTGGGAGACATTGTAAAAATAAAAGATTATATGGGTAAGGTGGAAGAGATCAATTTACGCGACACGACCTTACGAACCTTCCAGGGCCAGATGGTTATCATTCCAAATAAAGACGTATTTCAAAACCCCATTGAAAATTATTCATTACTCGGCAAGCGCCGGTTTGATCTCGTTGTAGGTGTTTCTTACGGCGAAGATTTAAGAAAAGTAATGGACGTAACGCTCAACGCCGTTAAAGATATTGAAGGCTTATCGGCCGAAGACGAAACGACTATGTTCTACCAGGAATTTGGAGATAGCTCGATTAACTTTTTCATTCGCCTGTGGATGAACTCGCCAGAGCAACCTGTCTATCTCAAAGCGGGCAGCGAAGCAATTATGCGAATTAAGAAAGCTTATGATGAAAATGATATTATGATTCCTTTCCCTATACGTACGTTGGATTTTGGAATTAAAGGAGGTACAAAACTTAATGAAATGGCGCTTAATATTGCTAATGCAAGTAATAAGTGACAGGGGAAATAATGGAGAAGATATCAACCAAAAACTCTTTGCTTTACTGCATCTGTATCAACCCCGGCCATTTGCATTTTTAATTCTGCTGCGTCTTCAATTTGTTTCTTTAATTCAAATAAAGTTTCGTCAAACAGCACATACTTATCAATCATGTAGCTCATATCATATTCAATTTCTACCCAGGTTGAAAAATTGGCGTGGTTGTGTTGCAACTGAACTTCCAGTTTATCTAAAGCATTAGTAACTTTGGCTTCATAAGTTTCTTTATTTTCAAATTCGCAAAACAGGTCATAGATTTCCTGCCAATTTGTTTCCTGCAACGCAGATCGTAAATTGATGATCGCTTGTTTTTCTTTTTCGATTTTCTGAACTTTTATTTCAGGGTTTCTTAAAACATCCAGGGCTGATATATCCCTCGCCGCCGCCTCTACAAGGTCGTGAATGATTATCATTCAATGAGCACCGCCATCAGCGACATCCGCCAGCAATGTTCAGCAACGCTTTCCTGCCTGCTATTGGAAGTATAACTATGACGGGTTTCAATTTTACTCGTTCGGCAAGAGTGAGTACTTTTAAAATCGCAGCTATTTGTTTTTGCACAATAAATTTTTTTTCTTATTCAAAATTAATTGATTTATGAAGGCTGGGAATATCAGGGAAAATATTTATGGAAAATCTTCCCGGTTTTTATTTGACAATTGTTTTTGAAGCAAATATTTTTTTTGTATCTATGTTTGCCAGCCAGCTATGATAAGTGTTATCATCCCAACTTTTAATGAAGAAAAAAAAATTGACGCCACAATTAATAATATATTGAATGGGGCAGATAAAGAAAATATATTTGAAATAATTATTACAGACGGCGGCAGCAGCGACAACACTGCTGAGATTGCCCAAAGTTTATCTGCAAAAACAATTGTAGTGTGGGATAAAAACAGGGCTGCACAACTAAACGCCGCAGCGCACATTGCTAAAGGAAGCATTTTGCTATTTCTCCATGCTGACTCGATCGCAACGACTGGCTATACTATAAAAATTATCGAAGCTATAAATCATAACTATCATTCAGGATGTTTCAGGTTAATGTTTGATTACGATCATTGGTTTTTGAAAGCCAATGCATGGTTCACAAGGTTTGATGTAAATGCGATTCGCTTCGGTGACCAGGGATTGTTCGTTACAAAAGAAGTTTTTGAAAAAAGTGGTGGCTATGATGAAAAATTAGTCATCATGGAAGACCAGGAAATAATTCATAGACTGAAAAAATATTCATCTTTTAAAGTGCTGAATGCATACATGATCACATCATCAAGAAAATACCTGGCAAATGGTATCTATAAAACACAGGGTACTTTTTTTATTATCTGGATGTTGTACTACATCGGGATATCGCAAAAACGTTTGCTGAAATTATACCGTAAATTGTCAAGATAAATTAATAAAGATTACATGCATATAATACACCGGATTTTCGATTGGATTGGCATCCCTGTTCTGATCATCATTTTCTGGATATTATTTCTTATCGAATCAAAATTTGAACTTCGTAAAAGAGTACAAAACAAATGGCAGCGATCTGTTATAAATAGTATTGTTTCAATTCCTTCTTTTATTTTACTGCGTTTTATGTTTTTGCCGGCGATGATCTGGATAAGTATTCAGAATGAAAAAATTCATTTTGGCCTTAACTATTTGTACCAGCTGCCACCGTGGACGGAAGCGTTGATTGGGATGTTGATATTTGATTATACCAACTATTTATGGCACATCTTAAATCATCGGATTCCCCTGCTCTGGCGGTTTCATCTTGTTCACCATACTGATCCTGATCTTGATCTCTCCACAGCCACTCGTTTCCATTTTGGCGAAATGATCGGCTCTTTATTTTTTCGCGGGGCATTTGTTTTCTTATCCGGTTCATCCCCGCTTGTAATTATTATTTATGAAATAATTTTTGAATCCGCCACTATGTTTCATCACAGCAACACAAGATTACCTGTACAATTTGAAAAGGCATTGAATAAAATATTCGTAACACCGCGCATGCATGGTATTCACCACTCAATAATAAAAAATGAAGCGGACAGTAACTACTCAGTTATTTTTTCGATATGGGACAGGCTGCATCATACTGTAAAACTAAATATTCGCCAGGAAGATGTTGTCATCGGCGTTCCTTCTTACGGCGATAAAAAGGAACTTACTGCTGGTTATCTTTTGAAATTACCTTTTACTAAAATAAGAGGATGGAAGACGGAATATTTTGAGAGAAACACAGAGACTTCGGATATAGGAAAATTAATTAAATAATAGTAGCACGAATTTTTTGGCACGAATTACACGAATTATTCTGCATAAAAAGACGGGGCAATTCTTTAATCAACAAATACCGTCAATCCTGATTCATCCAATCGCATCTTCAATTATCTTTTTTGTCTCTTCAAAAGTTTTATGGTGATGTGCATGAATTCCTTCTTTTCTTGCGGCTTCAACCAGTGTAGGCCGGTCATCAAAGTAGAGGCATTCGTGCGGCTCTGCCTGAGCAATCCCGAGTGCCAACCGGAAAATTCCGGGGTCGGGCTTTCGCATACCTACCTCACAGGAAGAGATGAAAGCATCGAAAAAAGCATGAAGATTAAATTTTTTTATGCGGTAATTGTTGAGCTCCCGCGCCTCATTATTTATTGAAATAATTTTCACGGCAGGATGATTTTTTTTCCAATCCACAAGCCATGGAAGCATTTGGGGTAACTGGACGGATTGCGACAGCATAAAGTTCACGAAATCCTCTTTCGGGAAATTGCGGGGCTGATTAAATATTACCCATTCGAGATAATCATCCAGCGTAACTTTTCCTATTTCAAAAACATTGAAGATAAAGTTGTGCAACGCATCCATCTGCTCGTAATCAATCTTGAATTTTTTTGCTGCCGTTTTGCGTGACGCATGCCCCCAGCCATTGCTTAAGAGAACCCCTCCAATGTCAGAAAATAAAAACCTGTAAGCATACTTCATACTGGGATATAATTATTTGATTTTATGAATTTCAAGCATCTCAACTTTTTGCAAACGTCGCTTATGCCTTTCTGCGCCGGTAAATTTCGCATTTAAAAAAGATGAAACAAATTCCTGTGCAGCCATTACCCCGGTTACGCGGCCCCCTAGACATAACAAATTCATATCATCATCTTCCACGCCCTGGTGTGCCGAAAAGTAGTCCTGGATGAGCGCAGCCCTTACACCTGCTATTTTATTAGCAACAATTGCAGCTCCTACTCCGCTGCCGCAAACGGCAATACCACGTTCCGCTTTTTTTTCAGCAACGGCACGGGCCAGCGGAATTACAAAATCAGGATAGTCATCGGCGGGGTTATTTTCATAAGCGCCAAAGTCAATAATCTGATGGCCCATCTTTTCAAGAAATTCTCTAATGATTATTTTAAGATCAAATCCGCCGTGATCTGCGGCTATACCAATTATCATACAATAAAATTTTAGAGTCAGTTTGCAACCTGCATCATTGGCTGCTCTTTTACAGCTTCTTTTATCTTCTGTTTCCATAAGGCTGCACCACCTTTTATCCCATCCCGGTTGCCAACTATGATGATATTTTTATCGAGTTTGAAATTTAGCTTATCTGCATTACCGCCGCTTATATAAAGTGTATCATAGTTCACAACCACTTTCAAAATTTCAATCACTCTTTTCATCCGCTTGTTCCATTTTTTCTTTCCAATTCGTTTTAGCTCTTCTTCACCAATGTATTCATCATAATCTTTTTTCTTTGTAATGGGATGGTGTGCAATTTCAAGGTGAGGTATTAGTGCGCCATTATTAATTATTGCTGAACCAAAGCCGGTACCCAGCGTTACTACCATTTCTACTCCTTTCCCCTCTGCTACAGCCAGCCCCTGCAGGTCTGCATCATTTATGGCAATAACTAATTTGCCCAAAAGTAATTGCAGATTTTTTTCAAGATTAAATTCAGCCCATTCCAAAGTACCAAGGTTTGGTGCAGTTTTTACCACTCCGTTCTTAATAAAACCCGGAAACCCTACCGCTACATAATTGTAGTCTGTGAACTTATCCGCTAACTGTCTTATTACATCCAATACTTTACCGGGCGTAGCAGGATCTGGCGTCGGGAGTTTCTGATAATCTTGTATGAAATCTCCATCTTCGTTTAATACGGTTGCTTTTATGTTGGAGCCACCAATGTCTATTGATAGAATTTTCTGCGGGGTTTCTATTTCAATCATTTTTTTGTTTTAAAGTTTAAAAAAATAGTAAGAAGGTTAAATAAAAAGACAGTACTTTATTAATGCCTGCAAAGTTAAACGGAAGTTACTTGCTGCGCAATCCATAAATGAATATACACCATAGTTTTTTCTTTTAATTTAGCAGAACATATATTTTAAAAAATACTTCATTGAATAAATGGTTTGAACACGTAAAATTTTATATTGCAGGTTGGTTCTTCGCAGCCATTTTCCTTTACATAATGAGGCAGGTAGGTGTTGTAGGCGAAAAAGGTGTGAACATTTCATTACGAACTTTCCTTCTTCTTCTTCCAGGGTTTGCTATCGTACCCGGCTTTATTTTTGGATCTCTGCAGTATTTTTTTGAAAAAAACCTTAGAAGAAAATTTCCATTTTTAATACTGATTGTTCGGGTAATACTCGTGCAGCTTATAGTTATTTCAGTCTTAACGATCGGCTTTTATTCTGTGGTGGCCATGATGGAAAATACCTGGGAAAAATTTTTCAAATACCTTTTATCTCCCAGTGCTTTCGTTTTAAACCTGTATGTGTTGCTTGCAAACTTGTACTTCGCCATATTGATTGAAATAATCCGCCTTATCGGAAAAAATAATTTTCTTAAAATAATCACCGGCAGGTTTTTCAATGCGCAGGAAGAATACAGGATGTTTATGTTTGTTGATCTAAATTCTTCTACTACTATTGCTGAAAAGCTGGGCCACGTGAACTATAGCAGTTTTATACAGGACTGCTTTTCTGATCTTGATGTGGTACATGCTTATGGTGCGGAGATCTACCAATATGTAGGCGATGAAGCAGTACTCACATGGGAATTGCCCAAAATGAAATCCGTAATTCAATCCATTGATGCCTTCTGGGCTTTTCAAACGAAGCTTTTGCATGAATCGGAATATTACTTTATGAAATATGGTATGGTGCCGGAATTCAAGGCAGGCATGAGCATTGGTATGGTATCCGTAGTGGAAATAGGAAGGGTGAAAAAAGAAATTGCCTATCACGGTAATACGCTCAATACCGCGGCTCGAGTGGTAGCTTTATGCAATATCTATGGGGAAAAACTTTTAATCACCAGGAAGCTTTATGATGAATATGCAAAAGTAAAATCAAAATACGTTTTCAAAAAGATCACAGAAACCCAACTTAGAGGCAAGCAAGGCCTTACTGAAATTTATAGTGTTTCATTACCCGTAATTGATTAAAAATTCCTTCATCTTTCATTGCAGCAATTCATTGGTTATTGATCAATTGGCCATTCACAAATCTGCCATTAACCACCGGTCTATAAAATTAAAGATTATGAGAAATGAACAATTGACTTCTCTATGCACATTTGTGTATAAGTTTTTTAGAGTATAAGTGCATTACATATCTTTTTTATAATAATTTAGTTAATGAATAAACCCCATTAAATTCATAATGAATTCAACCGCTTACGCACTTCCCCATTTAAGTAGATTATATCACTATGGGTTTGCAACTCTATACGAAAATTTAGCTACAAAAGAAAAGTCATTACATGCAACGGTGTCTCATACCAAAGGAGATGTTTTCGCAACTTTTGAAGCGCTGGAAATACTTGACAGTCCAAACAGGTTTACGGTACAGGTAAATGACGATACACATATTATATTATCGCCTGAATTTTTACAATACATAAACCACAGTTGTAACCCCAATATCTTTTTTGATACGGCAAAAATGGAACTGAGTTGTCTTGTTGATGTTGCTGCCGGGGACGAATTTACTTTTTTCTATCCTTCAACGGAATGGGCCATGGCTGAGCCTTTCAAATGTTTTTGCGGAGCCAATGGTTGCCTGCACGAGATACAGGGTGCTTCTTTTTTACCGCAGGAAATAATTCCCAAATATAAATTTACAGACTTCATTATACAAAAATTAAACAATACTTACCTGCAAAAAGTATGATAATACTATTTGTCTTAAATAATAAGTATGCCTGAATTTTCTAATGAAATTTTTGTTTGGGTTTTAGCTCCGTTTGTGGAAACAAATGATGAAAATCTTGACTACTATTACGATTTCACTCAAAGCATAGAAGAGTACACAAAAGCATTTAATGAACTCGGCATTGCCTGGAAATGGCAGCAGGTAACTAATGAAAATTATAAGTCAGTAATTGATTTTATAACTTCGGAATCATCACTGGAAAATGTTGTTGTAATAAATCTTTGCGACGGAGATGAGATTAACAAAGCTCCCGGCCTTAATGTAATAAAGTATCTTAAAAAAAGCGGGCTTTGCTTTACCGGTGCGGATGAATATTTCTACCGTATTACCACTTCAAAAATTTCAATGAAGGAAGTATTTGAAACAAAGAATATTTCTACGTCGCCATGGCAAATTCTTACAGAAGAGAATGTAAAAATAAATTCTGTATTTGAAGCACTTGGCAAGCCGGTGATAGTTAAGCCTGCAATCTCCGGCGGAAGCCTTGGTGTAGGCATTAATTCTGTTGTGCAAAACAAAATGGATTTGCAAAAACAATATAACAAATTGCAGGAAGGTTATCATGGATGGAAGCTTGCCAATGGTGGAGTAATTGCCGAAAAATTTATTGAAGGACCGGAGTTTACCACTTTAATAATTGGAAATGGTGCTTCGCCAAAAGATTGTAAGGTATTTCTGCCGGTGGAAAGGGTATTCAATAAATCACTGCCGGCGATTGAAAAATTCCTTTCATTCGACAGGCTCTGGGAAATGTATGAAGAAGAGAGCCCGGTAAAAAATGATGAAGACTTTTATAATTATCAAACACCTGACAGTTCTTTAATAGAAAGCATTTGCAAGCTAAGCCTTGATGCATACAGGGCCGTAAGAGGAAGGGGCTATTGCCGGGTAGATATTAGAATGGACAGTGCAACAGGCAAATTGTATGTGCTGGAAGTAAATTCGCAATGCGGTTTATCGGACGATGAAAACTTTACTTCTATCGGCGCTATACTTCGACTATCAGGGAACTCCTTTGGATCCATGATAACAGACATCATTAAAGAAGCAATCAATAGAAAGCAATCACGAAAGCCCGCAACGGTCAAACAACTGGAACTGATCTGAGTTATTTACACTTGCTAATATGAAAATCTATATGCGATGAAAGTTTGTGTGCTACAGCCCGATTATTCCACTACAGATGTAGATTATAAAAACTACGACCCGCCGAGAAATCTTTCATCATTATTACCTGGCCACGATGTGGATCATGTATTCCTGAATAAACTCCATACGTACAGGCAGCTGAAAGAACTTAGAAAAAAAAAGTATGCTATTTTCATAAACCTGTGCGAAGGTTATCTCGATTGGGCTGTACCATCTATCGATGTAATTCATACCCTGGAATTGCTTAACCTGCCCTACACCGGCCCGAATGCTGAACTATATGATCCCCCAAAAGAATTAATGAAATATGTTGCTTTTACCGCCGGTGTTGCTACACCACCTTATGTGGTTGTGCAAAATGTTAGAGACATAGAAACTCAAATTAATTTTTTGCATTACCCTCTTTTTGTAAAGCCGGCCAAAGCCGGCGATAGCCTTGGCATTGACCAGGATTCACTAGTGGAGAATATTTCGCAACTGGAAACTAAGGTGAAAAATTTACTGGAAGATTATGATGAAATTTTAATTGAAGAATACATTGAAGGCCGCGAATTTACGATATTGGTTTCTGCTAATGCAGGTGCAAAAAACGATTGTACCGTTTACACGCCGGTGGAATTTATTTTCCCCGGAGAGAATAAGTTTAAAACTTATAAGCTTAAAACTTCTGAGTTGCATAGTGATGCAAATGTGCCGTGCGAAGACGAGGAACTTTCTGCGAAACTGAAAGAGGCTGCATCTGCAATATTTACGGCGTTCAATGGTGTGGGTTATGCGAGGCTCGATTTCAGGGTAAAAGAAGACGGCAGTATTTTTTTTCTTGAAATAAATTTTACCTGTTCTGTTTTTTATGAAAATGGTTATGAAGGCTCAGCAGATTATGTGTTGATGAACGATCCTGCAAAAAAAGAAGGATTTCTTAATGCAATTATAGCAGAGGGAATATGGAGACACTCACAAAAGCAAAAAAAATTCCAGGTAAAGGGAAACGCCCTCGCCGGTTACGGAATTTATGCAACGAAGAATATAAAAGAAGGTGAAATAGTTTTCAGCAGTGAAGAAAAAGCCCACAGGCTGGTGACTAAAAAGTTTGTTGAGCAAAACTGGAAACCCGAAGAGATCGAAAACTTCAGGAAATATGCGTGGCCGCTAAGTGATGAAGTATATATTTTATGGGATACGAAGCCTTCGGAATGGGCGCCGCAAAACCATTCTTGCGATCCCAATACGCAATATTCAGGATTGAATGTAATTGCTAAAAGAGAGATTAAAGCAGGCGAAGAACTTACACTCGACTACACTTCTTTTTTGAATAATGAAATGGAAAGCTTTATTTGTAATTGCGGCGCGACTAATTGCAAAAAAGTAATCCAGGGCAAGCAGGAGAACTCAATAACTTTTTTGGAGAAAAAACATTTGTAAATAAATTTTTTCCGGGTAAGCCTTTTATCCGGAGTAATCTGCTTTTAAGCTTTGGTCAACTTCTCCCCTATAACAGTACTTGAAAGCTGATCGTGAAATAATTGCTTTGTTTTTTTAAAAGTAAAATATTGTATGATCGCGGGAACTATGAGGAGATAGGAATAGCCCACTATAAGCCGGACAACATTTCTCCAAAAAGCTCTCCCGAAAGATATCGCGTGACCATCCCTGTCAGTTATCTGGAGTTTCATAATGCGCTTACCAAAAGTGCCCCGCCAGCTTGATGATTCCATCATGGCGCATACAATACAATATATTAAAAAAGTGGCCGACATAATATAGCCGAGATCTGCATCTGTTACCACAAGATCATCGTCGACTACTGCAGCAGACGCAATGGCAAATGTGATGCCCATCACTGGAAACATCGTCAATATATTATCAAGCATAAAAGCAGCGGCTCTTTTCCAGGTAGTATTTTTATAATAATCTTTCCTCCATTCCGCCTCCAATGGAATATTGACTTTTGCCGGCGCAGAGGACCCCGCAGTTTGTGTTACCCTGGCTTGCACATTAGCAATCTTTGCTATCGGTGGATTGTCTGTTGCCTCCGTTTTATTTTCTGTGGTATGCGGTGTCATTGTTTCCTCCGAAACAATTGAAGATGCCTTGCTCGCCACCTCATCAGAAAATTTATTAATAGAATCATAGATATCACTTACAACCGCTGTGAGTGCATCATCTTCGCTATTCCAGAATTGTTTATTATTTAATGGCTGAAAGTTTTTTGGCAACAAAGGCAGGTTTACAAATGGCGTTGACTTCCAAAGACAATTGCGAACGAGTATGGGTAATAATATGGTCTCATTATTATTATACCTGGCAATTACCTTTTTGTTGCGTGCATAAATGTCGTCGTTATTAATAAAATCAACACTTATTAAATCAAGTACAATATCCGCATCATACAATTTTTGCTTGTATTTATCAGTATCCTCTCCTGCTGGTATTGCAAAGTCGCTCTCAATCTCAATGGGTATCCTGGAATTTCTTACAATGGGAGAAAGATGTTTCTGAATGGCATTGCATTCCTCCTGGTCTTCAGGTGATGCAAGCAGGTAAACCGATATCTTGTTTCTTTTTTTCGATTTGAAGGCTTCTAATGTATCAGGCATGAATTATAAATTAAAAAAAATTGCTAATAACAAAACCATTTTCATTCAGTAGTTCGCTAAAAATCTTTCGCTTTATTGCTTGCTGTTCATGTAATCAACCAGTGCTTCAATGCCCTGGGCAATTTCGGTAAAAGCTTCATCGCGATTGGGGTATTCTGTTACAGGTTTAGCATTGCGGGGAAGTGCCTGCAATTTTGCATAAGGCATTTTACTCCAGTCGCATTTGCGAAGTATTACAGGCACTATATGCGCTGTGCCTTCTTCGTGTCGTTTCATGGCTGAAGCGAGTTCCTTATCCCAGATAAAATCCGAAGCATTGAAATCCACACTTATCAGGAGTAAGATAATGTTAGCTTTTTCTAACGCAGCCATAATTTCGGCATCCCATTCCTGCCCGGCAACCAGGTTCCTGTCGTTCCATGACCCAACTTTAGAAGACCGTTTTAAGACTTTCAAATATTTGTCGAGTTCTGTTTTTAGATCTTCATCGACATGTGCATAAGAAATAAAAATACTTGCAACCGGGGGAGCGTTATCTGCCATTATGAAAGATTATGAAAGCGTTAGTTCAAATTTACAACAAGTCTAAACATTCTTAACCGAAATTACAAAACGGATTTTTTATCCTGGTGCCATAGAAAGAATAAACAACCGGCATTGTTTCATATTATCTTAATTTAAACCGTAGGAAAAAGTGAAAATTGATTGATATGTTTGCATAAGATTTTGAATTGATTCTCTCTTTCAATTTTATGTTTTCCGGGATTGTTGCAATAACCCTAAATCATTTAAACAATGCCTTTATCCAGAAGAAAGTTCTTAAAGCTAAGCTTAAACGGCGCTGTTATCATAAGCGCGACTAATATTCTCAATCCATTTACAGGAAGTGCTTTTAATCTTGCCCCGGCTAATAAAATAGTTACCCGCTTTGCAATCGCTTCTGATGGCCATTACGGGCAACCAAAAACGGAATATGAATCGCTTCATGACCAAATGGTTCAATGGATAAATGCTGAAAAGAAAAACAGGGGTATAGATTTTACCGTAATAAACGGCGACCTTTTTCATAATGATATTTCCTTTCTCCCTGAAGTAAAATCCAAATGGGATCAATTAAAAATGCCTTACTATGTGTCGCATGGCAACCATGATGAAACACCGGAAGATAATTGGAAAAATACCTGGAGTACACCGTGGCACTATTCATTTGAAAAGAAAGACGCTGCCTTCATCGTGTTAAATTCTGCTGATGATAAGGGAACTTATATTTGCCCCGATGTTGAATGGACTAAAAATGAATTGCTGCGTTTCGCTTCCAAAAAACAGCTTTTTGTTTTCATGCATATCACTCCTTTTAAATGGACTAAAGCGGGCCTTCCATGCCCTGACATTGTTGAGCTGTTTGACAAACAGGAAAATTTGAAAGCTATTTTTCACGGGCACGATCACGACCAGGATGATGTAAAAGAAAACAATGGCAAGTATTATTTCTTCGATTCGCATGTTGCAGGTAACTGGGGCACCAATTACAACGGATACAGAATTGTAGAGATCCTTAAAAGCGGTGAAATCGTAACCTATCAAATGAATCCTTCATCGCAACAGAAGGTTAACAATAAAGAATTAAGTTAGATCAAATGCTTTTCGTTAATAGTGTTACTTAATAATTTTATTTCATGCTGAAAATTTTACGTCTTTGTATTTGCAGCTTTTTGGTGTTAATAAGCACCTCATCGCATGGCCAGGCTACCAAGAAAAAAGCGGTGTTCATAATTGTTGATGGTGTGCCGGCGGATATGATTGAAAAACTAAACCTGCCGAATTTTGATGCAATTAAAAATACAGGTGGTTATTCTAAAGCAATAGTTGGCGGGGAGAAAGGTGGCTATTCGCAAACCCCCACTATATCCGCGGTAGGCTATAATAGCATTCTTACCGGCACATGGGTAAATAAACATAATGTGTGGGGCAACGAAATAAAAGAGCCAAATTATAACTACACCAATATTTTCCATTTATTAAAAGACCAGTTCCCTAGAAAAAGAATCGGCATATTTTCTTCATGGCAGGATAATCGCACAAAGCTTGTGGGCGAAGGAATGCCGGAAGCAGGAAATATAAAATTTGATTTTAAAGCAGATGGGCTCGAACTGGATACTATAAATTATCCGCATGATGAAAATAGTGATTACATGCATCGCATAGATGAAAAAGTTGCCAACGAAGCATCGCAAAACATTCTCACATTTGCTCCTGATCTCTCCTGGGTTTATCTTGAATATACTGACGATATGGGACACAAATATGGGGACGGCCCTGAATATAATAAAGCCATTTCCTACGCGGATGAGCAAGTGGGGAGAATATGGAATTCTGTTCTGTTGAGGGAACAAAATTATAACGAAGACTGGCTTATTATCATCACTACCGACCATGGACGAGATCAGGCAACCGGTAAAGGGCATGGCGGCCAGAGCGATCGTGAGAGAGCCGGCTGGATCATTACCAATGCAAAAAATCTTAACAGCCACTTTAAAGAACAAAAGAGTGCTATGGTAGATATTATGCCAACGATTGCCCGCTTTATGAACATTAAACTTTCTGTGCCGGTTGCCAGGGAAATCGATGGAGTTCCGCTTATTGGTGATTTGTCTATAACCGATCCGGAAGTTGAATATGAAAATGGAAAGGCAAAAATTACCTGGAAAGCGATTGACCAAACCGGCATGGTAAAAATATTTGCCTCTCCTACTAATAATTATAAAACCGGCAGCGAAGACATTTATACTTTACTAAAACAAGTTCCGGCAAAATCGGAAAAGGCAACCATTGACCTGGATAACACGCCATCTTCATTTTATAAAATTGTGATTGAAGGCAAGTGGAATACGGTGAATCGCTGGGTGGTGGCTGATGAAAAGAATAACGTTAGTAAAAAAATTAATTAAATATTTCCCTCCTTCAATTCTTTTAGGGTATCGTCGCAAATCCAGGCTCTGAGCGCCATACAGGTTAACCACAGAGAGTTACCTGAATGTAATTAAGCAATCGTTGATAAGTATAGTTAGCCCATTTGATGATTTGTATAACGACAATTTAGGTGGTGAAACCAGAAACAGAAAGTTGTATTGGCGCAACGACAATTGAAAATCAATTTTGCAGATTTGGGGGAGCACCATATATTTAAGTGTTGGGCGAAAGTCTCTTACAAAACCATATTAACTATAAAAAAACTGTTTATGAATATTAGCTTAAAAAGATTTTACATGCTAATACTTGTAACTTCATTATTCGCTTGTAAATCTGAACGCGAAAAGGAACACCAAAATTTACAAAATGATATGCAGTCTTATTTTAAAGCAAACATGATGGATAGCACCTCAACTCTTGACAGTTTTCGTTTGGTCAAAATCGATACAATCAACCAAAGAATGCTTTTTTATGAACAGTCATCTGTATTAGGAAAACACTTAGACAACTTAATAGAGCTTTATAAATTAAGCAATGAAGAGCTATCAAATAGTGTTGACAAAATGCGGCTTTACCGCATGATAGAGAGTAGAGATCTTGTAGAAATCGAGAAAAAGGATTTTGACAAACAAAAGGAAAAAGGTCAACAAATACATTACGAAATTGACACTCTAATGTCGATAACCAAAGCCATTGACAGTTCAGCCAAAAACGCTGACACTACCAAGCCAGTTGGATTTCAAGCAAAGTGCTTTTATCAACTAAGACGAAAGGATAAATCAGTCGAGCGTGATACAACATTCATTCTTCTGAACATAAATAAAGATATTATCAAGCGTTCGGACTTTTTGAAACTTCCGTATAATGTTGACTTCGACAAGTTCCGATAACCAACGCCCGACATCGCAATGGCTGTGGCAAAAACTAAAAAAACCTACTACTTTGAATATCTATTCGATACTTTTATGTGACTTAACTAATCTGAAAGACATTACAAATATTGGCTTGACGCTTGTGTTGACAGTTGCAACAATTTATTTGGCTATTTATACATACAGGTTGGTTAACGAAGCGAGACTTTCAAGAAAATCACAAATACAGCCTTGTATATCTATTCACCTTGAACATGCCGAAACAGACGTCTCCTTATTATTCATAATTGTGCAAAATATTGGACATGGTATGGCTTATGATTTGACATTTATAATCGACAAAGATTTAGCAAATTTTGGTAACGAAGGAATGCAAATTGGACAAAGAGGGCTTTTCAAGGAGGGTATGAAATTTTTTCCACCAGGACATTTGATAAAACATTTTCTTGTTGAGACACGAAATAATAATGACAAAAAAATCCAAGAAGAATTAATATTGACAGCCAATTATAAAAATGTTTTTAAAGAGTCCATAACGGAGACGTTTCATATTAAAATATCAGAACAAAGAAAATCTTCTTCAATTTCTCCACCCGACACATACATAGGAAGTATCGCTGACAGTTTAAAAGGAATTAAAAAATCTTTAGAAAAAGAATAGCACTCGACCAGACGAGTAAGCAAGGGGAATTTCACCCCCTGCTCCTCACACAACCGTACGTGAACCTCTCGATTCATACGGCTCTTCAAGATGCCTCGACCAATTAGCGAACTTACGCTTGCTAATTGTTTGGATAAACAGTTTAATCTTCCCTTTCGGTTGTTTTGTGTTCACCAACGGTAAGCTTCCCCAAAAGCAGTACAGTTTAAAAGTAGACAAAATGTTTAATTTTAAAACTGTAAAAGATGAAAAAAAGCACATTCAGTCCTGCACAGATTGCAGGCATTCTCAAAGAATTTGACAGTGGCAAAAGTGCCGAAGAGATTAACCGTGAACACGGAGTAAGTAAAGCCAGTTTGTATAAATGGCGTCAGCGCTATGGAGGTATGGATGCATCCGAGCTCAAAAAGATCAAGGAACTGGAGGAAGAAAATGCCCGGCTAAAACGCATGTATGCCAACCTGGCCATGGAGTTAGACGTTGCAAAATACATTATCGAAAAAAAGATTTAAAGCCTTGTGATAAACGAGTAATCGTAGATCAGATCCGTAAAGAGCGGCCTAAAGACATCTGCAAGGCGTGTCGCATACTTAACATAAGCCGTAGTTCATTGCATTATAAGTCTATAAAGAATGATGATACATTGATACACTTATTGCAGCATTATTCCCAAACCGTGGAAGACGAAGGCTTTTGGAAGTTTCTACGATCGCCTTCGGTTGCAAGGCCATAAGATAAACCATAAACGGGTATACAGGGTTTATAAACAATTAGGATTACGTATGAAGCGTAAAGTCAGGAAGCGTCTGCCTGCACGCATAAAAGAAAAATTGGAAGTGCCAGCGTCCTTTACACATACCTGGAGTATAGATTTTATGAGCGATTCATTAAGCAATGGCAGGAAGTTCCGGTCGTTTAATGTGCTAGACGATTTTAACCGTGAAGTACTTTTTATAGAAACCGATTATTCGCTCAAAAGTAGTCGTGTATTGTGGGTGTTAAGGCATTTGATAGCCCGGTATGGCAAGCCTAACAAGATACGTATGGATAATGGTCCGGAGTTTATTGCCAAAATAGCAAAGCTATGGAGCAAGGCAAATGAAATAGATTTTAAATATATACAACCAGGCAAACCATCACAAAATGCATATATCGAAAGGTTTAATCGCACCTATAGAGGGAAGGTCTTAAATGCATATTTGTTTGATAACATTGATGAAGTGAGGGAAATTACCGCAGACTTTATAGACGATTATAATAACCACCGGCCCCATGATGCACTGGGTGGCATACCGCCAACTCTATACCGACAAAATATTGACAGAACAAATAATCCTTCTCCTGCTGGGCTCCGTTGCGCTTCGGCTACGCCTTCGCTTCACTACGCCCAGCAGGAGATCATATCAAAAGAATAATTGTCTACTTTTAAGGTGTACTGAAAAAGGGAAGCCTTCACAACCTGCCTGTCGGCAGACAGGTTTTTACATCTTGTGTACCCCTTCGCTACTGCTTACTTTCATAAGCTATCTACGCTACTACGGGTACATCTGTTCGCATATTAATCCAAACCCTAAAAAACTAAAAACAAATATGCTGTGGGAGAAAATATTTTTAAATAATTTCAATGAATAAAAACGTCAACTAAATTCAAGACGTGACAGACATACTTCAACTAACAATGACAACAGTCAAACTTCAAGAAAAACTATACGAATTTATTAAACCCAAGTATCCAGACATTTTAATTAAGGTTGAGGATACTACAGACAACATTCGTCAATTATATTTCACAGATGACAATTTTAAATTATTGTATCCAAAGCAACGTTATCATTATTTAGTTCATTCAATTCCGAAGGACTTTTACGACCAAAACTTGCAGAACGCAACTTGGTTTGAATTAGCGCCAGGCGAAAACCCTAATGAACTTGAGTATCATGATGAAGAAACAATCATAGATATAAAAGACAGCATACTTTCAATTCTTAAAGACAAAGTTGATTTTTTCAAAATTCTTGACAAGGAATTTGACTTTCAAAAAGTAAAATGTTTTGGTGACTTTAGAAATTCGAAAAAAATATTAAAAGACATAGGCTTTTCGGACGAAGACAAGTTTGATATTTTTCATGTATTGATGAATGAAGGTGCATATTGTGACTGTGAAATCTTATTTAATGTTTTTAAAGAAAGTGAATATTCTAAAAAGTATTGGCGTAACAGACAACCATAACAGCAGCAATTCCTGTGGTAATCAAACTGATTTACTCAAAAAAATCTCCCTTAAATATTTCCCTTCTTCAATTCTTTCACAGCAAAGTCGCACGCCCTTGCAGTAAGTGCCATATAAGTCAATGAAGGATTCACACATGACGAGGATGTCATACAAGAACCATCCGAAATAAATACATTGGGTACTTCGTGCATTTGGTTGAATTTATTTAACACAGAAGTCTTTGGATCTTTGCCCATCCGTGCAATTCCCATTTCATGATTGGCATTTCCGGGGAAAGAAATTTTCGCCTGTACATCAATGTTTTTGTAACCGATAGCTTCCAGCATTTCTTTGCCTTGTATAACCATGTCTTCGTGCATTGCCTTCTCGTTATCTTTAAATTCACAATCAACTGCGATGATGGGCCTCCCCCATTTATCTTTTTTATTATTGTTTAAAGTAATCCTATTTTCAGGATAAGGCAGGCATTCACCAAAAGAATATAAACCCAAATGCCATCCACCCGGCTCTGTCATTGTTTCTTTTAACTCAGCCCCAATAGAAGCATCACCTTGCGCAGGGGATCGTGATGCGCTTATCCCATAATTATAGCCGCGAAGAAATGCCGGAGTTGTATCAGTAACATTTCTGAAACGAGGTATATAGGCGGGCGTTGGCCTGCGGCCATAATAATAACTGTCCAGGAAACCATCTACCGGGCACGATATTGAAATGCCTTTATGATGATCCATAAGATTACGCCCTACCTGGTCGCTCCCATTGCCAAGTCCGTTTGGAAAACGGTTTGAAGTAGAATTCAATAAAATAAAAGAGGTAGCAACCGTTGCTGCATTAAGAAAAATAATCCGTGCATGAAAAGTTTCTGTACGCATGGTTTCAGTATCTATTATTTCCACGCCTGTCGCTTTCCCATGCCTCCCGGCAGGCAGGTGTTTTTGTTCATCGTAAATAACTGTATTCACGAGTGAGTTAGGCCTTACTGTTAGATTGCCTGTTGCATACGCTGCAGGAATGGTACTTGCATTGGTGCTGAAGTATGCGCCAAACGGGCATCCCCGGTGGCAAAGATCACGTGCCTGGCATTGTCCCCTGCCCTGCACCGGCTTTGTAAGGTTCGCCGTTCTGCCCATGATAACTTTACGTCCAGGAAACTTTGACTCAACCTTTTGTTTAAAATCTTTTTCCACGCAATTCATTTCAAAAGGAGGTTGAAATATTCCATCGGGCAATTGTGGAATTCCTTCCACCGAACCACTCACACCAATAAATGATTCGGCATAATCATACCAGGGTGCAATATCTTTATATCTTATCGGCCAGTCTACACCATGTCCGTCTTTCAGGTTGGCATCAAAATCAAGATCACTCCATCGGTAGCAGGCTCTTGCCCATAAAAGTGAACGTCCGCCTACAACACCGCTTCTTATCCAGTCAAAGCGTTTGGTTTCATCATAAGGATTTTCCTGGTCGTTTATATAGAAATGTTTATTGTCTTCACGAAAAGAATAATGCCGGCTCTGAACATAATTTCGTTTTTTATCTTCTTCTGTAAGGTGAAGACGGTGTGTAAATTCCCATGGATCTTTTGTGGCAGTTGGATAATTCGGGTGCACTACATTGTTGCCACGATCGAGCAATAAAACTTTCAATCCTTTTTCACACAATTCCTTTGCGGCCCATCCGCCGCTGATTCCTGAACCAACTACAATGGCATCATAGGTGTTTTGCGTTTTTGCTTTGTTGTTCAAATAGGTTGAATCCGGCATAGTCAGGTAGAATATTAGCTGATTAATATTTTGATATGCCCGAAACGAAACTTTTTTACTTTTTTAAATGACATACTTCTTTTGAAGAATCCTGCGGGCTGATTAAAAATACGATTTTTTAATAATTAATAACTCTCACCAAAGTAATGTCAATCACAGAGATTAAAAACCCGAAGGGTTGATATTATTATAGCAAATAAGTAAATTTAAAAGTCTAACCCCGAAGGGGTGATATTTTTTTGCCATCTCAAATTTTAACCATGCCAGGTACATTCTCAAAACTATATATCCAGGTTGTTTTTGCTGTTAAAGGAAGAGAGAATATGATAAGTAATAGCTGGAATAAAGAACTGCATAAATATATCGCGGGTATTATAAAGGGAAAGGAACAAAAATCCATAATTGTAAATGGTATGCCAGATCACGTACATGCATTTATTGGGTTGCGTCAGGCTATGTCGATATCTGATCTTGTGAGAGATATTAAAAACAATTCATCAAATTTTATTAAAGATCACAAATGGGTAAAAAGAAAATTTGAATGGCAGGATGGGTACGGTGCATTTTCATACTCGCATTCACATATAGACAGTGTGTATAAATATATTCTCAATCAGGAAACTCATCACAAAAAGAAAACCTTCAAACAAGAATATCTTGAATTTTTAAAAAAGTTTGAGGTGGAGTACGAAGAAAAATATTTGTTTGAGTGGTATGATTAGGTAATCGGTTTTTTATGTCACCCCGCCGTAGGCGGGTTAGCTTCTTTTCTATTTAGCTTTTCTTTCTATAATCATGGCACCCTTTCAGGGTTTTACGCGTTATCTGCCAGGAAAAATATCAACCCTATTTCCAGCATTGCAAAATATTAATTAGCCTATATATAGAATAATTATTTATGCATGTTTTTTAGAAAAATTTTTTAGAAGATAAAACGATATTTATCCATAACGTTGCTTCATAACTTTAGAATAATCAGCCAACGCGATTTCCGGTTCTGCAATTTCAGGGTGCCATAATTTTTCCCATTCAAAACTGTAGTAACCATTGTATCCACCTTTCATCAAAAGATCAATTGCAGCAAATATTGGCACGTCCCCTTTTCCCAAAAATGCATACTGCTCTTTGCCATCCACCAATTTAAGGTCTTTGATATGGGTATGGCGAATGTATTTTTTTAGTTTTGGAAATACTTCTTCGGGCGGCTCTTTAGTTATCGACCACATATTTGTAATATCCCACACGAGCCCTGCATGATCGTTGGCCGCAGACTTCATTACATATAATATATCATCACTTTTTACAACATCACCATGTGTTTCCATTAGCACACTTACGGTACCTCCTTTTGCATAATCACTCAGTTCCTGTAGTCCCTTTGCAATAAGATCCAATGTTTGTGTTTTCTCCTGGCCTTCTGGAATTTTATTGGGGAATACCCTTACATAAGGGCAATTTATTTTTTGAGCGAGGTCTATGAAGCGTTTCCCTTCATCTAAATTTTTCTTTCTTTCTTCCGGCTCGGAGAAATGTAAAGTACATGACGACCCCAGGTCAACAAATCGAAGATTTTTGTCCTGCATAATACCGAGCGTATTTTTTATGTTTTCCGGGCTATTAAATTCTTTAGCCTTTGTAAGATCCATCTCCCTTTGCAGGCCCCGTAATTCAATCCCTTTATAATTATGCTGCACAGCAAAATCAGTAATCTTTTTCAAATCCCAGTCAGGGCAGCCAAGTGTGGAAAATGCTAAAAGGAGTTTATCTTTTTTTGTATCAAAATTTGGCACGGCAAAAGATGCAGCTAACAATATTGAGGATGATTTCAGAAATTTTCTCCGGGTGAAGTGATACATAGTAATCGTATTTAAATGTTCAATAAAAATACGAAACAACTTTTTATAATGATTGTAAGAAATAATTCTTCATAAAAATTAACCATTCAAATAAATGAATTCTCCCCTTAGTCGCCCTTTCTTAATTTTGCGCGAAATGAAAAGCATATTCATGAGAAACACTATTTTAACCGCAGCAATTTTATTTTTTGCTGGTGGAAACTATTTGCAGGCGCAGAAACTTTACATGCCGCGCAACATTGCAATCGCATATAAGAACGGCACAAGATCTATGGATGGAACTCCCGGAAAAAATTATTGGCAGAACAAAGGGACTTATGACATCAATGTAAAAATAACACCCGAAACAAAAATTGTCTCCGGCAGCGAAAGCATTGTTTATACAAATAATAGCCCCGATACTTTAAAAACAATTGCTATCAGGTTTGTAAATAATTTTCATAAACCTATGGCTCCCCGCGGAAACTATACCAGCCCCGATGCTATTACATCTGGCCTGGACATTGAATCATTTTCTGTAAATAATGAAGACTATAACATAAACAGTAAAGATTGGGGAACCGTAGCTGCAGTGCCATTGAAAAATCCTTTATTACCGCATACTTCAATTACTTTAAATATAGTGTGGAGCTATCCCTTATCTGAGCTAAGTGGCCGTGAAGGCCAGATAGACAGTACCACTTTTTATATAGCATATAGTTATCCGAGGGTATCAGTATATGATGATTACAATGACTGGGATATGATACCTCATACCGGCAGGCAGGAATTTTACAATGATTTTAATGATTACAAATTAGCGGTAAAAGCTCCTAAAGATTATGTCGTATGGGCAACAGGGGATTTACAAAATGCAAGTGAAGTATTGCAACCCGAAATCGCTGATCGCTTAAAAAAATCTTATACCTCTGATGCGGTAATATCCATTACAGATCTTAACGAAATGCAAGGCCATAAAATAACCTTGCAAAATGAATGGAATACCTGGAAGTTTACTGCAGATCATATTAGTGACGTTTGCTTTGCTACCAGCAAAAATTATGTATGGGATGCCGCGAGTGTTGTAGTTGATGCAAAGAACAATCGCAGGGCAAGTGTACAGGCTGCGTATAATGACACGGCAAAAGATTTTCACAGCTATACAAAATGGACACAACACACACTGAAATATTTTTCTACCCAATGGCCGGGAGTGCCCTACCCTTTTTCGAAGATGACCTCTTTCCAGGGGCATTCTGATATGGAATACCCAATGATGATAAATGATGCAACCACCTCTAATCTTCAGTTTGCACAAATGGTGGCAGATCACGAAATCGCACATACTTATTTCCCATTTTACATGGGGATTAATGAAACCCGCTATGCATATATGGATGAAGGCTGAGCTACTACTTTTGAATATTTAATTGGCCAGGATGAAGTTGGCAAAACTGCCGCGGATTCCGTTTATAAATCTTTCCGCGTAAGGCAATATATAACAGATCCATCTGCTGAAGAAGACCAGCCAATTATTACAATGTCAACACAGGTAAGCGGTGCCGGTTATGGAAAGAATTCTTATGGTAAAGCATCTTTAAGTTATCTCGCCTTGAAAGATTTACTTGGTGATGAAACTTTTAAAAAGGCTTTGCATTTTTATATAAATGCATGGAACAGCAGGCATCCCATTCCGTGGGATTATTTTAATGCGATGAATACCGGGTCAGGACAGAATTTAAACTGGTTTTTTCAAAACTGGTTCTTTACAAATAATTATATTGACCTGAGGATTGATGCTGTAAAAAAACAAAATAATTACTATGGTCTTTACGTCCGTAATGTGGGTGGCTTTGCAATTCCCTTCGATGTAAAAATCACTTACAAAGACGGCACTACTGCTATAGTACATAATACACCCGAGATCTGGAAGACGAATCAAAGTCAACAAATCTTAAAAGTTTACCCAAATAAAAATATTAGCTCGATTGAATTGGATGGTGGGATTTTTATGGACTACACTCCGGAGGATAATGTGTGGAAGGGATAAGGATTGTGGGTTGAAATATTTGTTACGAATTAGATTCTTTTCAAACTAAAGTTTTGCTGCATTTATTTATTCGATTATGAGCATGCTTTCCACCTGCTGCCAACGAAAGTTTTTTTACAGCCCTTTGTTTAATATTTTTTCAATCTCTCTTTTATATCGAGCCCAAATTTTCTTGCATAATCTTTTGCAACATCATAACCGGCATCTGCATGGCGTATAACACCAAGGCCGGGATCGTTGCGTAACACACGGCTAAGCTTAGCCGCTGCTTCATCAGTACCATCGGCAACAATCACCATTCCCGCATGTATGCTATAACCCATACCGACACCACCACCATGATGGAGGCTTACCCAACTTGCGCCTCCTGCTGTATTTACCAGTGCATTCAGAATGGGCCAGTCTGCAACTGCATCACTTCCATCCAACATGGATTCTGTTTCCCTGTTTGGGCTTGCAACAGAACCTGTATCGAGATGATCACGGCCAATAACTATTGGCGCTTTTATCTTTCCTGTTTTTACCAAATCATTAAAAGCAAGTCCTGCCTTTTCCCTGTCACCCTGGCCTATCCAGCAAATACGTGCAGGAAGTCCCTGGAATGCAATCTTCTGTTGCGCCATTTTTATCCAGCGTATCATTCCTTCATTTTCCGGGAATAAATTTATCATTACCTCATCTGTTATGGCAATATCCTTTGGGTCACCACTTAAGGCTGCCCATCGAAAAGGACCTTTACCTTCGCAAAATAAAAGACGAATGTAAGCAGGTACAAAACCCGGAAAGTCGAAAGCGCGTTTTGCTTCGCTTTCTGTTTTTCCTTCTTTCAATATTTGTTCGTATGCCCTCGCACGTAAGTTGTTGCCATAGTCAAAAGTTATGGCGCCACGATCTTGTAATTCGAGCATTAGCTCTACATGAAGCTTCATACTTTCATAGGCAAGTGCGATATATTTATTGGGGTCGCTTTCTCTTAATTTGTTTGCCTCATCATTATTTAATGTGTGAGGAACATATCCTACAAGCGGGTCGTGGGCTGAAGTTTGGTCTGTTAGTGTATCAGGAATTATATTTCTTTCCACAAGTCTTTGCAATAAATGTATAGCATTGCAATGAACGCCGATGCTCATTGCTTTGCCCTGCTCTTTACATTCAAGCGCTTTATCAATTGCTTCGTCAATGTCTTCAATCAACAAATCACAATACCTGGTTTCTAATCTTTTCTCTATCCGCCATTTTTCAACTTCTGCAATTAATGCGACTCCTTCATTCATCGTAATTGCGAGTGGTTGTGCACCGCCCATACCGCCAAGACCGGCTGTCACATTTAATGTTCCTTTTAATGTTCCTTTAAAATGTTTTTTTGCAATCGCTCCGTATGTTTCATAAGTTCCTTGTACAATCCCCTGGCTTCCGATGTATATCCATGAACCTGCCGTCATCTGGCCATACATCATCAATCCCTTTTTATCCAGTTCATCAAAATGTTCCCATGTTGCCCATTTAGGCACAAGCTGCGAATTTGAAATAAGAATTCTTGGAGCGTTAGAATGTGTTTGCAAAATGCCAACGGGCTTACCACTTTGTATTAAAAGTGATTCATCATTTTCAAGATCTTTCAATGCCTTAATAATAAGATCGAGGCTTTCAAAATTTCTTGCAGCTTTACCGCGCCCACCATATACAATAAGCTCATCCGGTTTCTCAGCGACCTCCGGGTTAAGATTGTTGAGCAACATTCTTAATGCTGCTTCCTGTATCCAACCTTTGCAATTAAGTTTTGTGCCTGTGGGGGTTTTATATTTTATGGGATCGTAATTTGTCAGCGACATTTAATAGTATTAAGAGAGGTTTATTCTTTATGCATATTTATTGCGTTTAGGATTTTGACGTGTATTGAATAAATCTAAAAGTGTAAGCGTCTTATCGTCAAAATGATAATAAATCCTGTTATGCTTTGAGAGTAGAATTTTACGTACGTTGTTATGCCTCTCGGAAATGGAACCTATGGTAGGTTGTGCGGCTATCAAATCAACTAATCTATATAATTTCAGAATAAATTTTTCAGCAATCTCGAAAGACCATCTTTTTTCAAGCCAGTCCTTTGTTTTGTTAACAGATTTTTGAAAATTTCTGGTTTGAATTATTTTTCTCTCCATTTCTCCAGGCTTGCTTTAAATTCCTCCCAGGGAATGGTTTCCCCTGCCTCCGCCTGCCTGATAGATTCTTTAAGCTGCGTTTCCTGTTCCTCGGTTAATTCGTCATCTTCCTCATTTTCCGCAGAAGCATTCCTTTTCAAGTACGCAGACACATCTTCATGGACCATCATCAAAGTTTCTTCGTCTTCGATGCTATCAATGTATTCATGAAGCCTTTTCTTAAGTTCTTTGTTGTCCATGAAAAATGGTTTTAACAAATTTACTATTTTGAATGAAGACTTCTTTTACATTTTTATTCACCCCCTTTGATGGGAAATAATCTTATAAACTCCACCGACTTCACCATATCCTCGTGCAAAAACCTGTCGGCCTCGTTAAAAGAAACTTTTTCACGAAATGCCTTGATTATTTTCTCTAATGTCTCAGAAGATTTCAAAGGTTTACGGTACTCTATAGCCTGCACTGCTGTAAGCAATTCAATAGCCAATACTTTTTCTACATTACTTATCACACGCATACATTTGGTGGCCGCGTTCGCGCCCATGCTTACGTGATCTTCCTGGTTATTGGAAGATGAAATTGAATCGACCGATGCCGGTGTACACAATTGCTTGTTCTCGCTTACGATGCCTGCAGCAGTATATTGTGGAATCATCAACCCGGAATTTAACCCCGGATTCTTAACAAGGAAAAGAGGGAACTCCCGGTCGCCACTCAATAATTGATAGGTGCGGCGTTCAGAAATACTAGAGAGCTCACTCATAGCAATTGCTAAAAAATCCAAACCTAACGCCAACGGCTGACCATGAAAGTTTCCACCGCTTAAAATAAGATCATCATCTGGGAAAATATTGGGGTTGTCCGTTACCGAATTAATTTCTTTCAAAAATGTATTCAGTACAAATTCAAATGTATCTTTCGTAGCGCCATGTACCTGCGGCATACAACGGAATGAATAAGGATCCTGCAGTCTTCCCTTTTTCAAAGCTTCTATTTCGCTGCCTGCCAGCAACTTTCTCATATCAGCGGCAACAGATACCTGCCCGCTATGGTCTCTTATTGAATGCAGTTTTTCATTAAGACAATCATGGTTGCAGTTGAAAGCATCGAATGAAATTGCGGCAATAATACTCGCCCATTGAATTAATTTTTCTGATTTAATAAGAGCACACATTCCATAAGCGCTCATGAATTGTGTACCATTAATAAGCGCAAGTCCTTCCTTACTTTGCAGATCAATCGCCTCCCAGCCCATATTTTTCAAAGCTTGTGAAGCGGAAATTTTTTCACCTTTTGTTCTTACTTCTCCCATACCAATCAAAGGAAGGCAAAGATGGCTTAGAGGCGCCAGGTCGCCGGATGCGCCAAGCGAGCCTTGTGTATAAATCACCGGAAGCACATCATTATTATACATGTCCATCAATCGCTTTACCACCTCTATACCAATGCCTGAATAGCCATAGCTGAGTGATTTTATTTTGAGCATCATCATCAGCCTCACAATTTCACCAGGCACCTCTTCTCCCATACCACATGCATGCGACAACAATAAATTGCTCTGCAAGGTGCGCAACTGTTTTTTATCTATCTGTACATTTTGTAAGTAGCCGAAACCTGTATTGATACCATAAAAAAGCTCATCAGATTTATCTAATTTTTCGTCGAGATATTTCCTGCATTTTTCAATAGACTTGTGCGCAGCAAAAGTTATGGATACAAGCTGATCGTAATTTACAAAGTCTTTTACCTGCTGAAAGGTCAGTTCACTCGCATCAAGCGGCAAATAATTATAACTCATACTCAAAAGTATTAAATAGTTTAGAGTTCAAAATTTAGATTTTGAATTACATTTTTTTTCACAGGCCAAAGTTCTATGGGCATCCCAGTGAAGTTTATCCTGAAGCATTGAAGGATCACTCACTTGAGCGCACGGTAACATTAATCATCTTTTATTAACTTTATCGCATATCATTTTACCGTTTAAGAATTCCTTCTATATGAGAAACATTTGGTTTTTATTTTTCCTGCTTGCAGCAAACGTTCATGCACAACAAGTACACATTATTGATAGCAGTGTTAATACTTCAATTCGCGGATTGAGTGTTGTGAATGATAAAACAATCTGGGCAAGTGGAAGCAACGGTATGGTGGGCAAATCTCTCGATAGCGGCAATACCTGGAAATGGATACAGGTAAAAGGATTTGAAAAAACGGACTTTCGGGATATAGAAGCTTTTGATGAAACGCAGGCGGTTATTATGGGTATTGCCGAACCGGCACACATTTTAAGAACGATTGATGGCGGTGAAAACTGGAAGATAGTTTATGAAAATAAAACAAAAGGAATGTTTCTTGATGCCATGGAATTCTGGAATATTCAAAGTGGAATTGTGATTGGCGATCCCATAGATGGAAAATTTTTTATAGCCCGAACCTTTAATGGCGGTGATACGTGGCAAACCATTCCTGAAAAAAATTATCCTGTTGCAGACAGTGGTGAAGCATGCTTTGCAGCGAGTGGAACGAACATTAGAAAATTTGGAAATGATGCGGCTTGTTTTATAACAGGCGGACTTCGCTCAAGATTATTTCTAAAAGATAAAAAAATTGATCTCCCGATTATACAGGGTAAAGAAACGACCGGTGCTAATTCAATCTCAATAAAAAATAAAAAAATATTTATAGTTGTCGGTGGGGATTTTAATACGCCGGATTCAAGTTATAAAAATTGCGTGATAACTAAAGATGGCGGTAAATCATGGAACTATTCTTTTACGCCACCAAATGGTTATAGAAGTTGCGTCGAATATCTTGAAAAAAATAAATGGATTACGTGTGGGCTTAATGGTGTTGATATTTCTGATGATGACGGTGAAACCTGGACATCAATTTCAAAAGAAAGTTTTCACGTGTGCAGGAAAGCTAAAGATGGGAAGAGTGTTTTTTTAGCGGGCGGGAAAGGGAAGATTGGGAAAATGGAAGGATTGTGATTTGGAAAATTGTCTGAACCATGATTTATAGGATTATCTGATTATTCTGATTCAATATGCTTCTAAAATATTTTATTGTTTATAGACATTTATTCAATTAGATTCTTAAAATATTCGAGAGATTCTTCTTCACTATCGATGGTAATTTTTGCTTTCCAAAATTTCCATGAGCTTTGATTATCACTTCCCCAAAGCTTAAAAGCGGCATATCTCAAGGAACCAAATTTTTTGAAACTACCATTAGAATTCAATTTTAAATAACCATCTTCAGTTAAAAACCCTGAAAATACTTTGTTATTCTTCTCACCATAAATTGGAGATTTTGTGTTTAGTATTCCTTGTTTTATTAGTTTAATGATATCTGGATTAGGGCGTCTATTCTTGTTTTCTATTGAACTTAATTCTGAAGGGTCATCTTTAATAAGTTGCAATTCTTTTAATGAGGTGGATAATAATGATTCAAATCTGGGAATATCATATTCATTAAATGATGAGTTATTTTTATGGTATGTTATGGTCTTTCTGAAATCAGAATAAAAATGTTTTTCTGTATCATCAGAGGAGTTTGGTTTAGACTTGTAATCAGCATCAAACTTTCCAAGATCAATCTGTTTTATTTCCAGGTGTCTTTCTATTAATTTACTTATTTCCGCTAATAACTTTTCAAGTTGATCTATCTTTTCTTTCATAAAAAAAAGTATAAAAAATCTTAAATGTACTTAGGTAAAATTTCTAAATGCTTTTTGAAAAACATAATTTGATCCTCAATTCACCAACTCATGCTCCAATCCCCTGAAATCCACGGGCACCAACTTACTCACACCGGCTTCCTGCATCGTAACCCCATAGATTACATCTACTGAAGCCATGGTCATCTTGTTGTGGGTAACAATTATGAATTGAGAATCTTTGCTAAACTTGCGGATCATCTGTGTGAACTTACCTACGTTAGCATCGTCAAGCGGCGCATCCACTTCATCAAGGATACAAAATGGCGCTGGCTTTATTAGGTAGATAGCAAACAACAAAGCTGTTGCTGTTAATGTTTTCTCTCCCCCACTTAATTGCGTAATGCTTGTTGGCCTTTTACCTTTAGGCTTTGCAATTATATCAATACCTGTCTCTGCAAGGTTTTCAGGATTGTCAAGTACCATATCGGCAGTATCGTCTTCTGTAAATAACGCCTGGAATACGTTTTGAAAATTATCTCTCACCTTATTAAATGTCTCAAGAAATTTCTGGTTGGCTGTGGCTTCTACTTCCTGTATCGTTTGCATCAGCGAATCCTTTGCACTTACGAGATCATTTTTTTGTTCTATGATAAAATCATAGCGCTTTTTCATTTCAGTGTAAGCCTCGATTGCAGTTGGATTGATTTCACCAATGTTTTCCAGTCTCTTTTTTAAGCGATCACTTTTTTCCTGCAGGTCTTCGAGAGGCGTTTCCGTTTTCCTTTCCTCTTCAAGAATTGCATCGAGATCAATCTTAAATTCAACATGCAATCTTTCCTTCATGCCTGCAAGCTGTAGCTTTAATTCGTTGAGCTTATCTTTTATTTCATTGAGCAAATGATCGGTAAGCTCCTTGGATTTTTGCTTTTGGCGTAATGCGCTTTCTTTTTCGCTAAGTGCATTTCTCAAATTGTAATATGCCTGGTCCGCCTCGTTAAGGCTCTTCTCTTCGGCCTCTTTATTCTTCATTAAAGAAAGCAATATTTCATCTACAGATTTTAATTCTTCGGTAGTTGCCGCAATATTTTGTGAAGCTTCTTTAATCTGCAAGTCGCTGGTTTCTCTTTGTGCACTAAGATCATTGAACTGGTTGTTCTTAAATTCAAGCTCCTGCTTTAAAGAATTAACCTTGCTTTGCTGCCTGGTGAGTTGCAGGTTATTTTCATTATAAAGCCCGTTTGCCTGGTTGAATTCATTCTCTGCATTTGAAAATTCCTCAGTCGCAATATTCATTTTATTATCGAGTTGCTCTACATCCTGCACAAGTGATTCGAGTAAGGTTCTTGTTTCTTTTATAGACCCATGATTTTGTTCAAGCTGCCCATTCAACTCTTTCAACCTCGCAACAGAAGACTGCTGTTGCTGGAGAATATTCTCGATCTTATTTTGAAGAGAATAAGAATTATTTATTAATTCATTTATAACCTGCTGCGTTTGCTGTATCGTGTTTTCTTTCAACTGTTCGTTAAACGCAATTACTTCGTTGGAACGCCTGGTTATTACCGATTTCAACTCATTAACTTTTGCCTGTTGTACCTCAATTATTTCAGTCAGCTTTTCCAGGTTCTTCGCCCTTCCTATTTTCTTTCCTTCGAACAATCCAACGCTTCCGCCGGAGAGCGCATATTTGCCTTTCACATATTTTCCATGTTTTTCCAATACAACATGGTCGTTGCTATTCTGCAACGCTTCTTCATTTTCGGCAATCAATACATTACCGAGCAAGTAAGTGGCAAGGCTCTTATATTTTTCATCTATCTCCACCACATTTAATGCAGGTATTGTATCGGGTAAATTATCAACCGTAACCCCTGATTCAAATGCATTCAATTTATCGAGCAAAAAGAAATTGGCTTTTCCCTTTTTATTCTCATCTAACAAATGAATTGCTTTAAGCCCTTCCTGGAGTCCCTCCACCACATAATAATTAAGATAAGGTTCAAGCACATTTTCAACCGCAGTGCGGTATTCTTCTTTTACATAAATAATATCAGAAAGAATAGGTGCGGTATAATCCCATGCATGATTATTATGGAGAAACTTCACGCTTTCAGGATAGCCTTCCATTGAATCAATAAGGCTTTTTAAAAGATCGTATTCATTTTGACGGGCATCGAGCGTACGGTTTTCCGCTGCAAGTTCGGTGCGCAATTTCTCAAGTTCAGCCTGGGTTTCCAGTATTTGCTCTTTGGTGAAAGCATTATGTTCCTTCAGTTGTTCGAGTGTTGACTTTTTTTCTTCAAGTTCCTTTTCCTTTTGTTTTTTCTCCCCTTCAAATCTTTCCAGCGCTTCAGCCCGCTGTTTCTGTTCTTCTTCTATCTGTGTGATGGTGCGCTGCAGGTTATGGATATTTGTATCGGCAACTGCTACTTTTTTCTCAGCATCAAAATGGTTTCTTTGAAGTGTTATTTGCGATTGACGCAATGCGTCTGTAGACGATCTTTTTTCGTCAAAAATTTTTCTTTTATCTTCTGCATTTTGTTTCAGCAGTTCGAGCTGTTTCTTCAATTCTTCAAACTTCTTGTCTTCATCCGTAATTTGAAGTTTAGTAAACTCTATACTTTCACTGATGCCTTTTAATTGCCCCTCTGCTTTTTGCAAAAATTCTTTTAAATTATTTTCTCTCTCTCTTAGGTATTGCAGCCGCTGCGAACTCAGGTTTTTTTCATTTTCTTTTTCGCGTACCGTATTATTAAGTTGGTTAAATGCGTGTTGCTGTTGCTGAAGCGCTTTCTCTTTTTCTATAAACCCTGCTTTATCTTTTTCAAGTGCAGCTTCATCGGTTGCAACGCCGGCTTCGAGCATCGCTCTTTTATCTGTTTCCGTTTTTTGCTGCTCATTCAAATCCCGGTAGGTAATATTAAAACCTTCCAGCGCAGCCTTTGCAAGCTCAATGGATATTTCTCGGTAATCCTTTTTTATTTCTAAATATTTCTCCGCTTTTTTGGCCTGGCTTTCCAGTGTCTTTAACTGGTTGTTAATTTCAAAAAGCAAATCTTCGATGCGGGCAATATCCTGCTCCGTGGCATCGAGTTTAAGCTTCGCTTCTCTTTTACGGGTCTTATAAATTGAAATCCCCGCGGCCTGCTCAAGCATTCTGCGGCGGCTGTAGTCTTTGTCTTTGATAATGTCATCAACCATCCCCAGTTCAATGATTGCATAGCTATCGGTACTTACACCCGTATCCATAAAAAGATTATGAATATCCTTCAGGCGGCATGTAACATCATTGAGGCGGTATTCACTTTCTCCATTCTTATAATACTTACGGGTTACAGTAACTGTATTGAATTCTGTTGGCAGTAAATTTCTTGTATTGTCAAACGTGAGGCTTACTTCTGCAAGGCCACTTGCACTGCGTGTCTTGGAACCATTAAATACAAGGCTTTCCAGGTTCTCACTCCTGAGCTGGCTTATTTTCTGCTCGCCTATTACCCAACGAATACTATCTACAATATTGCTTTTCCCGCAACCATTGGGCCCAATGACCCCGGTAATTCCTTCATCAAAATTGAGGGTAGTTTTATCGGCAAAACTTTTAAATCCTTTTATTTCCAGGCTTTTTAATCTCACTTTTCTTAGGTTTTTTTAAGGCTGCTGTGGCTATTCCAGGGCAGGCAGGCAAATATATGAGTTCTGGAATAAAGAATATTTGAGAACGGAGATCATTCTGCTCTACTTATACACAGATTTATCACACAAATAATATTTCTATATAAAATTTATTGATGATGTTATTATTTTGGGATATTTGCTCTTTTTACATTTGAAAAAAATTATGAAAACATTTCTTGTTCCTGTTGATTTTTCTGACACTTCGGAGAACGCCGCTGAATACGCCGCTGCATTAACCAAAGACATACCTGGTGCTAATATTATTCTTTATAATGTTTACAGCAGGATAAGTTTTGGATTGCAAAATGATGATGAGGATTCTCGTAAATCAATAACTGACCTCGAGTTAAATGATTTGAGAACAGGCCTCCTGCCTAAAACAACCGCAGATATCACGTTTGAATCCGAGGAAGGATCTTTCATAGAAAACATTCAGCGATATGTATTAGGGAATCACGTGGATTTGGTAATTATGGGCATTACGGGCAGTTCACGTATTAAGCAGGTATTTATGGGAACAAATACGCTTAATGTAATCCGCCACATTAATACGCCCGTTATGATTATTCCGCCGGATGCGAAATTCAATGGTTTGAAGAAAGTGGTGTTTACGTCAGACTTTAAAGATGTTGCACGCACCTTGCCTTTTCAATCTTTAAAAAATATTCTTGACACTTTTAAACCAAAACTTGAAATACTAAATGTGGATAGTGAACATTATATTGAACTTACCGACGAGTTTAAAATTGAGAGAGAATCTATGGAAGAAAAATTAGGCTCTTACAATCCTGAGTTTGCTTTTCTAAGGGCTTTTGATTTCCTTGAGGGCATCAACAGGTTTGTTGAGACTAAAGAGGTTGATGCAATAATTACCGTGCCCCGCAAACATGGTTTTATAAGCCAGCTTTTCAAAACCAGTCATACAAAAAAATTAGCCTATCACAGCCACGTGCCTACTATAGCCGTCCATTAGGATTTATATTAGCTGTATGCAATTCGTGCTTAATAATTAAACCTGCAAGCCTTTTATTTGTTGCTATAAAAGTATAGGGGCAACAGGATATCGCATAATTATACTAACTGGCATTAGTTAACTTGTTTCCAATTTATCGTTTCGTTATTAATGATGATAAATTTGCCTGCACTAAAGGGAAAATATATCTTGCCGACTTAATTCGGGGCATTGCGGAATCATTCCTGCATAAACAGATTTTATGAAGAATATTAAATTGATTGAAGTTCCCAGTGAAATAGGCGCGGGTACGCGGGGCGCAAGCCTCGGAATAGAAGCGATCAAAATTGCTGCGCTTGATTTTATGAGCAGTTTCTTTATTCATTTCCCGTCAGAGAAAATTGAGGCGGAAAATCAACTACTTTTTGAACCCATTCAATCGCCTTATGCCAAAAGGATCAACGGAGTTTTAGTGATGTATGAAAGAGTTTCAAAAGCAGTGAAGGAAACGATACAAGGGAATTTTTTCCCCGTCGTGTTAAGCGGAGATCATAGTATTGCGGGAGGCACCATTGCAGGTATAAAAGCTGCCAAACCTAAGAGCAGGCTCGGGGTGATTTGGATTGATGCACATGCCGATCTTCACACACCTTTTACTACTCCTTCAGGTAATATGCACGGCATGCCGCTCACCGCATCCATTGCTGAAGATAATGAAGAAAGCAAAGTGCACGAGCTTGATGAAAAAACAAAAAAGCAATGGGAACAACTGAAACAATTAGGAAAAGTTGCACCTAAAATTTTACCGGAGGATATTGTTTTTATTTCCTTAAGAGATTATGAAAAAGAGGAAAAACACCTCATTGATAAATATGGCATGAAGGTAATAACTACCGCGGAGCTTAGAAGAAAGGGACCCGAAAATGTAGTACGGGCAGCGCTTCGCTACCTCAGTGAATGCACTGATATCTATGTAAGCTTTGATGTTGACTGCCTGGATTCTTCCATTACAAAAGGTACAGGAACACCGGTAACGAATGGCCTGAGAGAAAGGGAGGCGGAGGACCTGGTGAGTAAGTTTATGCAAAACAGGAAGATCTGTTGTTTCGAAATAACCGAAGTAAATCCTACACTGGATAGGGAAAACCTGATGGCAGAAATCGCCTTTAATATTTTACAGCGCAGTGTGAATGTACTTATGATGAATTAGCTTTATCCCATTTTATAAATGCTGCTCTAGGATTTATAATCAAATAAGTTTGCAAACTTTTAAGCAATATTCCAATAATTATAACCCGTCATATAACAGGCTTTATGAAAAAAACTTTCACGATAATTTTGGCACTTGCCTTTTCCGTAGCGCTATGCGCACAATCTTTACAACGCCCCAGGTTGGTGGTGGGAATTGTAATAGACCAAATGAGATGGGACTATCTATATCGATACTATGACCGGTATGCTGATAATGGAGGATTTAAAAGACTGATCAACCAGGGATTTAGTTGTGAGAATACTTTTATTCCATACGCACCAACGGTTACTGCATGCGGGCATGCGAGCATTTATACCGGCTCAGTTCCGTCGATAAATGGAATTACAGGAAACTTTTGGTGGGATTATAATCTCAATAAAAGTGTTTACTGCACCGAGGACAGTTCGGTAAAAACTGTTGGGAGTAATACAAAAGCAGGAATGGAAAGTCCGAAAAATTTACTTACTACCACTATCGGCGACGAGTTGCGATTGGCTACAAATTTCCAGGGTAAAGTAGTTGGTGTCGCGCTAAAAGATCGCGCCAGCATACTACCCGCGGGCCATAGCGCTAACAGCGCTTTTTGGTTCGATAGCAATGCAGGTGTTTGGATCACTTCCGATTATTATACAAAGAGTTTGCCGGCATGGGTAAAAGGATTCAATTCAAAACAAATGATTGATTCGTTTTATAATGCAGGCTGGAATACGCTGTATCCTTTGAACACATATACCCAAAGTACCGCAGATGTAAATGATTATGAAGGCAAGCCATTTGGCGTTGCATCAAAAGGGTTTCCTTATAACCTGAAAAGTTTTGCCGGCAATAATTACGGTGCGGTTTTAGCCACTCCTTTCGGGAATACACTTACTGCGGAATTCGCAAAACAGGCAATTGTAAATGAGCAATTAGGTACAGATGCGATTACAGATTTACTTGCAGTGAGTTTCTCATCGCCCGATTATGTCGGCCATGCGTTTGGCCCAAATTCCGTTGAACAGGAAGATAACTATTTAAGGCTCGACAAAGAACTGGGCGATCTTCTAAATTTCCTGGACATGAGGATTGGCAAGGATCAATACACGGTCTTTTTATCTGCCGATCATGGAGTAGCGCATATTCCTGCTTTTGCAAAAGACCATAATATACCTGCGGGTGCAATTAATTTTTCCGCGATAATGGATAAAATGGAAGCAGGCTTAAAGGAAAAATTTGGCCAGGATAATCTTATAATAGATATAGATAATTACCAGGTTTCATTGAATACAATACTTATTAATTCTTCCCAATTAAAGACAGCCGATCTAAAAGCATGGATCATAAACTATCTCTCGAAACAAACAGGAATTGACAGGGTTATTGATATGGAAGATTTTGATAAAGTAGCCCTAAATTCCAAAGTAAAAGAAAGGTTTGCCAATGGCTACAACCCTTCAAGAAGCGGGCAGTTACAGTTGATTTTACAGCCCCAATGGATTGAAGGTTTTGCAAGTGGCGGAACAACCCATGGAGTATGGAACCCTTATGATTCTCACATTCCATTGCTCTGGTACGGGTGGGGAATAAAGGCGGGCAAAACTAACAAGGAGACGTACATGACGGATATCGCACCCACGCTTGCTGCTCTTTTGCATATTCAAATGCCTAGTGGCACGGTTGGAAAAGTAATACCTGAAATTTTCAAATAGCGCTATTGCGAACTCTTCAAGATGTACTGGCAAATAGTAATTGCCGGCATATAGAATCGGCGTACCAGGGCTAAAGGTCAACTGATTTTGTGGTTATGTTGTAGCCGAATAGCTACTTAGTTTATTTAATCAATTTTTTCTATAAAAGACTACCGGAGAGCTGCGGCATAGTTTTGCAATGCACTTATTGGATAAGGGTATTGATGTCACCTTTATTCAGAAGCTGCCCGGTCATAATGATATTAAAACGTACTTCGCTAAAATGCTTTAAAGTCTTGTCAATGATAAATAAATATTTTTGAAAAAAAGTAATAGAAGGGTTCGTACTTTCGGAAATACAAACGTTGTGCGTCATGCGTTGACCGAGATTTCTAACAGTAACTAAAAATAATTTGAAGCAAACTCTTTTCATTTCATACTCATGGACAGACTCAAATACTGCTGATGAAATCGATACTATTTTTCAGCCAACAGGAATATTTGTAAAGAGGGATATTCGGGCGATAAAATTCAAAGGAAGTATTAAGAAATACATGTCTGAAATTAGAGAAACAGACTTTGTGCTTATTTTAATTAGTGACAGTTTTATAAAATCCAGTAACTGCATGTATGAAATGTTAGAATTACTCAAAGAACAAGATTATCAAAAGAAAATTTTGCCAGTATTAATTGACGGGACAAAAATATTTACGCCTAAAGAAAAGATTGAATACATCAAATATTGGGGTGATAAATATATTGAACTTGAGACCGATTTAAAAACAGTTAATACCACAGACGCATTAGAATTATACAAAGAACTAAAACACATAGAGAATATCAGGAGTTCTATTGACGAGTTTTTAGGAATTATATCAGACGAAAATTTTCTAAGTTTCTCAAAATTGAAAGTGCAAAAGTTTAAACCAATTTTCGACTACATTGGTGTATCCGATCGATTTTTATTAAAAAAATTATTTTCACTTGGAAGTATTAAAACAGTAGAAGAAAAGGAAATCGAATTAGATAAAATTGAAAGTGAATTTCCAAACAATTCCAAAGTTTATGCCGCCAAAGCAATAAATGCTTTTAACGAAAAAAAGATACAAAATTCAATCTATTTTTATAGAAAATCTATTGAACTTGACCCAACGTTTGCTACATCCTATCGAATTAGAACCCACAAATACAAGAGCATATAATAATTTAGCAGGGTTATATTCAAAGGAGTTAAAAAATCCTCAAAAAGCTAAATTACTTTATGAACAAGCTCTAAAGATTAATCCTGATGACGCAGATGGACATTATAATCTTGCAACACTAATTGCCAGAGAATTTAAAGATAATGACGCTGCAAGACATCATTATGAAGTTGCAATAGAATTACAACCAGACTTAGTAGATGCCAAGCATAATTACGGGATGCTACTTTTTAGTTCTTTGAGTTTATTTGGCGAAGCAAAAAAGCAGTTTCTTGAAATACTTGAAATTGAACCTGACAAAAAAAATACTTTAAAACAGTTAGCCAGACTATTGGAAGAGCATTATAAAAATTTAAAAGAAGCAAAATTCTATAATGACCGTTTCATTTTAATTGAGCCGAATGAAGCAGAAGACCACTATTGGTATTCGACATTTTTAATCTTACACTTTTTGCCAGAATATAAAGAAACTGCAAAACTTCATTATGACATTGCATGTAAAATGGACATGTCTTATAAAGTTAAAATAATAGACATGCTTTTTAAACAATAGCACGAACGCACAACGTTGGGCTTGCTTCTATGCTGGCTAACCTGCATGTTCTCATCTTTTGTAATGCTGTCAGCCACAGTCCGGGCAGGGCTTTCATTCATCACTTGTTTGGTGTCCATCCACCAGTCCGAAGCCCGACACCGCCGTTGATTCGGTGATCGTGCGGATGGTTCTGCCGCCTTAGCAATCACCAACAACCAGCAGGGATTTGGTAACTAAATTTAGCCACCGGTGATTACCTTAGCATCAGCAGAATTTTATGAAAGCGGAATTGACGATCCGATAGCCTTTGGTTTGATTTTATGAAACATTGGATGGCTTAAGATAAATTGGGCAATGGTTTCGAAATGATGTTGGTGTTGCCAGGTTGGCGATTGCTATGCTGCAAAACCCCATCGCAAGAACACCAAACGGTGATGAGAAATAAGTCATCAAGATAAAATAAGATTAAATTAGCGGTTAATGTAATTATGCCCGATCATTTTTTTAATAAACTATCAAAAAGTATAACGCTAACAGAAGCTGATAAAGCAATTTTCAGGCAGTATATTATTGTAAAGAAGTTAAGAAAAAGACAATATCTTTTACAGGAAGGAGAAATTTGTAAATCTGTGGCATTTGTAAGCAAAGGGATTTTGCGTTCTTACCTGGTGGATGAAAAAAGCAACGAACGCATTATACAATTTGCCCCCGAAGGCTGGTTTATTTCTGACTTGTACAGTTTTGTAACTAATGAATATTCTAACCTGAACATTGATGCAATTGAAGATTCAGAGTTGGTGCTAATCAACCAGGAGGCACACGCACATCTTGAAAATATAATTCCGGATTTTTTCAAATTTAATTATCTGCAATATCGTGGTGCGTACATTTCTCTGCAAAAAAGATTGACTGATATGTTTACCCTTTCAGCAGAAGAAAAATATATTAAGCTTCTCCATATTTATCCTGATATTATCCAACGTGTACCACAACACATGATTGCTTCTTACCTGGGTTTAACACCTGAAACATTGAGCCGTGTAAGAAAAAAATTGATTGCAAAGAAGCCCGAACGTAGTTAATTCTATTGACCTGCATCAATATTATTTCTTGACTCACATCAACGTATTGAAAGGAGCATACGTTCTATTTTTACCTTTAGGTCTAATATAAAAAGGTAAGCCTTGAAAGGTAGAATGTGAAAACATTTTGTACCATTCCTTTAACTAAATTCAAAATCACTAATTAAAATTAAAAATGAAAAGATTATTCTTTGCAGCCATCCTGTTTGTACAGGCTTCATCATTTGCTCAATCAACTACGTGGAAGAATGATAAGATGCATTCCAAACTTACATTTACGGTAACGCATCTTTTGGTATCTGATGTTGACGGACTATTTAAAAATTTTGATGTAACTATCACTTCATCAAAAGCAGATTTCAGCGATGCTGTTTTTGAACTTAAGGCAGATGTGGCTTCAATAAATACTGAAGTTGATATGCGTGATAATGATTTAAAAAGCGCCGGATGGTTTGATGCAGCAACTTATCCTTCCATCACTTTTAAAAGCACTGCAATTAAAGCCGATGGTAAAAACAAATACAAATTAACCGGCAATCTTACCATGCATGGCGTTACAAAACCCGTAACGATGGATCTCATTTATCGCGGAACTGTTCAAAACCCGATGAGCAAAAAAGATGACGCAGGTTTTAAATTAACAGGCACGATTAAGCGAACTGATTTTAATATCGGTTCAAAATATCCTTCGGCTATGGTAAGTGATGAAGTAGAAATTAAAGCTGATGGAGAGTTTGCAAAGGCAGATTAAAATTAAGATGAAATGATTGCGACGCAACAGGTGATGCCATAAAAAGCAAACGCTGGTATCAAAAAAATGTAATAAACATCGGGTGATTCAGTTAAATAATTTTAGGGATTTATGATCATAAAAAAAAGAAAAAAATGAACACCAGCCGTAGAGAATTTCTGAGCAGGATGTCACTGGCAGCCGCTGCTTTTAGTATGCCACTTGCTGGCTATTCTTCTTTATTCAGGGCTGATGAATATGTAGAAGTGGAAATAACGCATGGACGTATAAAAGGAATCAGAAACGAAGGAGTAAATATATTCAAAGGGATTCCTTATGGAGGAAGGGTTTCAGGTGACAGGCGTTTTAGAAGGCCTGCTCCTTTGCAACCGTGGACCGGCGTGCGTGATGCTTTGCAATTGGGTGCCCCTGCCATTCAACCGCCCGATGGAAGCCGTGGGATAAATGAACCAGCAAAAAATGAAGATTGCCTGTTTCTGAATGTTTGGACGCCTGCCAATGATAATAAAAAAAGGGCAGTGATGTTTTACAATCATGGTGGTGGTTTTGGCGCAGGCTCTGGCGGTGCCCCTGACCAGGATGGTGCTAACCTTGCCCGTTTCTTTGATGTAGTGGTGGTTGAAACCAACCATCGGCTGGGGATTATGGGCTATTTGTATTTAGATGAAATAGCCGGGCCGGAATATGCAGCCTCGGGTAATAACGGTATGCTGGATATTGCTGCAGGCCTGGAATGGGCGAATAAAAATATTGCTTCTTTTGGTGGCGACCCCAACAACGTAATGATTTTTGGTGAATCGGGCGGCGGCGCTAAAACAACCTGTTTATATGCCATGCCTGCGGCCGCTCCCTATTTCAACAAGGCCTCTATTGAAAGCGGCCCGGGTGTTCGCATGGTACCCAAAGAAGCGGCCGCGGAAATGACGGCTATCACCCTGCGGGAATTAAATATAGCTCCTAAAGACTGGAGAAAATTACTCGACACACCAACAGCAGATTTATTGAATATTCAAGGTAAGATATCAAACTTAATGGCCCAGTCGGACTACGCAAAGAAAAACGGCTCCGTAGGTTTTGTGCCCAATTCATTTTCACCGGTGGTGGATGGCTTTGCGCTTCCACACCATCCTTTCGACCCAACGGCACCTGTTATTTCTAAGAACAAACCACTTATTGTCGGGTGGAATGAAGATGAATTTACGTTCTTTGCAATGGCATTCGGAGACACAAGTGCATTGAAAAGCGATTTTACTTTTGAAGCATTGCCGGCAAAATTGGAAGCGCAATTTGGCAGCAATACCCAAAAAGTTATTGATACTTACCGGCAGACAAGGCCAACCGCAACGGCATCGGATATTTGGGTAGCCATAGAATCAATCAACATGATGGGATTGGGCTCAATTAAAATAGCCGAAAGAAAAGTACAACAGCAAGGCGCACCTGTTTATCTATACAATTTTGGTTATAAGTCAGAAGCAAAAGTGCCCGGAACTGATTACCCTTTTGGAACGCCGCATGCGATGGATATTACGTTTAAATTCAACAACGAAATCCCGGGATCAAAGGCAGGTTTTTTCGGTGGCAACAAGCCTGAACGCTTTGCTGCATCACACAACTTTGCAGCATTATGGACAAGCTTTGCAAAAACAGGTAAGCCCGCTGCCAAAGATGTTCCGGATTGGCCGGCATACAACTTCACAACCAAACCCACTATGCGTATTGATACAAAATGTGAAATAATTAATGACAGGTTTAAAGAAGAACTTGCAGTGTGGAGATCAATTGGCAGGTTATAATCTCTTTCAATTGCTACTGCCACTTGCAACCCGACCGAATTAACACAAATGTTTGCCCTATTGGACAAGGCCGGACAAACTGTTGAAGGGACATTTTATACTTAAAAAAAGTAATGGGCTCATGAACAAAACCTACTACTA
>JBDTUZ010000010.1:0-124189 GCA_040007435.1 Ginsengibacter sp.
AAGCCCACTCAACGGCCCTAATGGTTGCTAAGCTATCGCTTAGGCAGCCATGGCATACGAAGTATTGCCATTTAAAGTTTTGAATATTCAGATTTAAGTGCTAATTATCCAACGCACTACATGCTTATACTTACAAAGAACTATGCTGTCAAAACCGGTCAGCCCCATATTCAATTGAGCCTGCAAATTTACAAAAATTTAAGCGCCTTTTTTGAATCTTATTATATTGATGAAGCGCTTGATTTATATTGCTATATTCTGAATAAGCCGTAAAAGGCGAAATTCGGGTGCCTTATTTTAACGGTGGTTCCTGAACACTTCTTAAATAGACAATTCATTTGTATTTTACAGTTCGAAAAATTTTATTACCCTATTGTTTATGAGGAGACAGCTTGTAATATTCCATACCTTTTTTTTGCTGGCAACATGTATTTTCACCCGTACCGCCATCGCACAATTATGCCAGGGAAGCCTCGGTGATCCGGTTATTAATATTGATTTCGGTTCAGGTTCAGGCCCTGCATCGGCACTGCCCGGAACGCTTACTAATTATAACTTTGTGCAATATTCCTGTCCTGCGGATGGATTATACTCAATTGGAAATTCTTCGCCATTATGTTTTGGCGATACCTGGCACATGGTATCCCAGGATCATACTCCAAATGATGTGAACGGGTATATGATGATAGTAAATGCGTCTTATACTCCGGGAGATTTTTACGTACAAACAGTTGATGGGCTTTGTGATAATACCACTTACGAATTTGCGGCGTGGATTTTAAATATTCTAAAACCGAGTGCCTGCGGCTTTGCAGGAATAAAACCTAATGTTACGTTCAATATCGAAACAACTTCAGGTACCATTTTGCAATCTTTTAAAACAGGAGATATACCCGCTACCGATACGCCGACATGGAAACAGTATGGTCTGTTTTTTACAACTCCTGCAAACACAAACTCGATAGTAGTAAGAATGACTAACAATGCACCCGGTGGCTGCGGAAACGACCTGGTGCTGGATGATATTACCTTCCGGCCATGTGGCCCGTTGGTAAATGTGGCGATTAATAATACCGCAACATCTGTGAATGTATGTGAAGGAGATTTCCCCACATTCACCTTTTCAAGTGATGTTACACCAATACTTGGCAACACTTCCTATCAGTGGCAAATAAGCACGGACCTGGGCGCTACATGGGCTGATATTACCGGCGCCACAAACGCAACCTATACAAGGTTGCCCATAAGCGGGCTTGGTGTATATAAGTATAGGGTAGCAGTTGCTCAGGGCAATTATGTTCTCATTCCCTCGTGCAGCCGGGTTTTATCGGAAGTGCTCACGGTAAACCAAATAGCACTGCCCGTACCGGCGGCATCCAATAATGGCCCGGTATGCGAAGGTTATACTCTTGTATTAACGGCCAACAATGCGGCTACTTATTCATGGACGGGACCTGCGAATTTTTCCAGCAATCAACCCTCCCCCGCTATTGGCCGGGTACCATTAAATTATAACGGGAAATTTTATTTGAAAATAGTTTCTCCCGAAGGTTGTACTAATACAGATTCCACAGTTGTAACAATTATTCCAGGCCCTTTAGTAAATGCCGGTAGTGATATCAATATTTGTGAAGGCACTACTGCACAACTAAAGGGGTCAACCAATGCAGGCAGTTATTTATGGTTGCCTGCACAAAGCCTTTCAGACAATTTGATTCTAAACCCGGTTGCATCGCCGGCTCAAACTACTGAATACATTCTTTCTGTTGATAATGGAACCTGCCAAAAATCGGATTCAGTTATTGTAGGAGTTTACAAAAAACCATTGGCAGATGCCGGGCCGGATAAAGTACTTATACAAGGCAATTCAACTACCCTGGATGCCACTTCAAATATTTCTGAAGTTTCCGTTTTATGGCAACCAAATTTTAATATTACCACGGCAACAGATCTTGTCCCCTTTGTGAACCCCATTACCAGCACAACGTATACATTAACCCTGAACTCCAAATATGGTTGCGGAACTTCCAGGGATACCGTATTTGTAAAAGTGTTTGCGAAATTATTTATTCCAAATGCATTTTCTCCTAACAATGATGGTGTAAACGACCAATGGAACATCGAACCGTTGCAGGCATATCCATCTGCAATAGTAAAAGTATTCAACCGTTTTGGGCAAATGATTTTCACCAATAATGGTATAAGCAAAGCATGGGATGGCAGATATAAAGGCAAAATACAAACAACTGGCGCATACCCATACACAATTGATCTCCGCAACGGAGCACCGGTTATTAAGGGAATTGTATACCTGTTGCTATAGCGAAAAAAATCTTTCGCAAATAATCTCAACAGCTAATTGAGACCGGAATTTTTAGAAAGGCGGGAGTAAATTTTATTTAATAATTCCTGGGCGTCGAAAGGTTTTGCAATGAAGTCATCTGCGAGGCATTCACTAAAGTGTTTATGCACACCCATCTTCGCAGAAAATAAAACGATGTGAATATGCTTTAATGAATCTTTTGATTTTATTTTTCTTGAAATATTCCTGCCGTCTTCTCCACCCAGTGTGATATCAAGCAAAATTAGATCGGGTTTAAATGACTCAATCATATTGAAAGTTTTTTCCCACCTGCTTTCAGTTTCCACTTCGTAACCCTCCATGGTAAGTATTAGTTTTACTACGTTGAGAATTTCTACGTCATCGTCTATTACTAAAATCTTATCCATTGTTGTTTAATTTAAATCAACAAAAAATGAAAGGTAAAACTTTCAATAGTAAATCTTTACTAATCTTTTAAATTTTGAGCTAAGAACCTTCAACCGGTATCTTAAAACAGAACGTTGACCCCCTGCTTTTATTACTTTTTACTGAAATACATCCGCCGTGTCGTTTAATTATTTCTGAAGAAATGTATAAACCCAGACCGAGACCCGGATAAGTATCTTCTTTAGCGCCATTGACCCTAAAAAATCTTTGAAAGATCTTATCCTGCTTTTCTTTTACGATCCCGATTCCGCAATCCCTTACACACACCCTTATAAATTCTTCATCAATACATGAGCTTACATCAATTGTATCGGCTCTTGGAGAATATTTTATTGCATTTGAAAGGAGATTTGTGAGTACCTGGCTTATCCTGTCCTTATCCCCAAATACCGGCGGAGCCTCTATAAGACTCAAATTTATTGTATGGATTTTTGTAGTGAGCTGCATTTCTCTTACTGTATCTTGTAACATCTCATTAAAATCAAAATAGGAAAGATGGTATTGAAGCTTACCACCCGCTATTCTTGAGATATCCAGCAAATCCCCTATGAGGCTGGTAAGTTTTACTATTTGAAGATTCATTCGCGAAAGCATCTTAGCAGCATTGGTATTTCCTAAGTCGGCAAAATCCTGCTCCAGCAATTGAGCAAATGCTTTAATGCTTGTGACAGGAGTTTTTAATTCGTGGGAAGCCATACTAATGAAGTCATCTTTTTGCCGGGAGATATCCTGCAAACGTTGGTTTTCCGCCAGGATATTTTTTTCTTTCTCAGCCTGCTGCTCATATCTTTTTTTATCAGTTACATCTTCGATAACCATTAAAATCATTGGCTTTTTCTCACCGCCCATAATTATCTTCCTCGCATTGAAGAGCATTATTTTCTTTCCTATTTTTTTAAATGGGATAGTTATTTCATAGTCATTATATGAAGTTTTTGTGCGCAGTGTTTTTTCCAAAAATATTTTCAACTCCGGAATATTCCATTGGCCGTTGTCCAGCTCATAAATTAATTTTTCCTCTGCTTTTTCAGGAGCAACCTTGAAAGTCTTATAAAATTTTTGGTTAGCATTTCTAATTGTGAGATCGGGGTATAATACAACTAGCGGCTCATGAATGGCGTCAATAATAGCCTCGGCATATGCAAGCGCATCTTTCAGTTTTTCTATCTCCCTATGTGCTTGTCTAAGGGGCATTGGGCTTTTTAAATAAAAGAGTTGAGAAAAACATTTCTCATAATTTACAGGCCTGCTTTATGAAAGATTTGGGGGCTTTGCATTTGTTGACCTGCCTAAATTTATCACAAAAATTATGATTAACTCTACAAAAAAAAATTAATTAGAAAATTAGCTACAAAGTAAGAGTTTCAAGACCAATATCTAAGCCCGATGGGATGGTGATTAAGAAGAGTATGCAGTAGGGAAATAAATCACATATTTATTTGGCGCAGATAATAAAAACATAAATTTTCATCCTGGCTTATTGTACACTGTTTTTACAGAATCCAATAACTGTATAAACTTCTTTATGTCGGGGTCATAGCCGTAACCATCAGGAGCCAGGCGATTTTCATTAACATCAAGAAAAAAATAAAACGGCTGTGTATTCGCGTTATATTTTGAAACCTGCAGGTCAACATTTTTATCACCTAAGGTTTCTATATTTTGATTTAATGCTTTGGAAAAGTATTGCTCATTTTTTTGCAGGTAAACATTATGCACATCAATGTATAATGACACGATAATAAAATCCTCCTTTAGCCGCTTCATCACTTCGGGGTCGCTCCATACCTGCCCTTCCATCTTTCGGCAATTCACGCAGTTAATGCCTGTAAAATCCAGCATCAAGGGCTTATGTACTTTCTTTGCAACAGCCAACGCTTCGTCATAATCATAGTAAATCACCATGCCATACTTAGTAACCACATCAGGTTCATAAATTCTCATTTGCTCAAAATATTTCTTAGGATGCGGAGCATCAGAATTTACGGTTGATGTATTCTGTGCTGTATTTTTTTCGACAGGAGCCGAGGTAAAATCCTGTGTGCCCATGGGCGGTACAAATGCACTGATGCCTTTAAGAGGCGCACCCCAGAGCCCCGGTATCATATACATGGCGAAGGCAAAAGAAGCTATTGCAAAAAATAATCTCGGAATGGTGATGTAAGGAAGATCAAAATCATTTTTCGGTAACTCATCATCGTGGTGAAATTTAATTTTACCCAGCAGGTAGATTCCCAGTAAAATGAAAATGACGATCCATAATGTTATGAATATTTCGCGGTCAAGTATTCGCCATCCTCTTGCAAGGTCGGCATTTGACAAAAATTTTAACGCTAATGCCAATTCAAGAAAGCCCAAAGTGACCTTTACCGAGTTGAGCCAGCCACCTGCTTTTCCCAGCACGTTTAGTTTGCCCGGAAAAAAAGCGAATAATGCAAAAGGCAATGCAAGGGCCAATGAAAATCCGAACATGCCAAAGAGAGGGCCATAGTAATTTCCTCTTGCTGCCAACACCAATAAATTACCAATGATAGGACCAGTGCATGAAAATGACACCACCACCAACGTAAGCGCCATAAAAAATATGCCCAAAAAATTACCTGTGCCTGCTTTACTATCTGCCCTGGTTGACCATGAAGAGGGCAGTTCAATATTAAAAGCGCCTAAAAAAGAAATTCCAAAAATTAGGAAAAGGGCAAAGAACAGGAGATTGGCAATCCAGTTGGTAGCAAGATTATTAAGCGCCGTCGGCCCAAAGATTAATGTTATTAAAAATCCAAGAATTGTAAATATTACAACGATAGAGCCTGAATAGTAAATTGCATTACGTATACCTTCAACCCTGGTTTTACTGCGCTTGGTAAAAAAACTTACAGTCACCGGGATCATTGAATACACACACGGGGTTAATAATGCAAGCAGGCCTCCGGCGAATGCTGTAGCAAAAATCCACCACAGCGACTGAGAACCGACATTGACTCCGGCAGAAACAATTGTTGGGGATTCTTTTGACTCCGGCTGAATAAAATATTTAAAATCCTTTTCAGCAGGTAAATACTGATCACCTTTTTTAAACATGTAGCTAACGGTCCCTTTCAATAAAAAACTATCCTCAAGACCTGCCTGCAACTTTTGTTGCCACTCTGCGGAATCGGAAAAGTAATGTACACGCCCTTGTACGAGGCTATCATATTCATTATGTTCTATACCGTTTGCACTAATTGAATCGACGAGAAGTTTTGAAGCCGAGGAATCAAATGTAATATTGGAATACAAAGGATCGTCCGGCGATTTTTGAATACCAAACAATTCTATCCCCGGGGCCAGCGTGGCTTTTATTTTTAGGAGAACCTGCTTGTCGTTTAAGCGCTCTTTTGTGAAAGAGAAATTAACAGAAGAATCCTGTGAGAATGCATTGCCGGAAAATAAAAACATCAAAACAAAAACCCAAACTCTGGTGTACCTGGCCATCAAAATGATTTTATTTTTAAAGAGCGACTGAAAATTTCTTTGTTACCGGGGGTAGGCATTGCCGGTCGTTGCACACCATGTATTCCACCGAAATATTAGCAGATGTTTTTACGGGAGATTTTAATTTCAGTACCTGTACAAAATCTACCTTATCGGAAAATTGTTTTACATCGACTCCAAATATTTCTTCATGTCGTTGTTCAAGTTTTCCTAATTCCTTTGCATTGCCAACAAGATCAAATAGTGGATTTTTCGTGAAACTTATTAATGTGGGTACCGGCCCGCCGTCTGGTGTAAATTGGGAATATACGTGCCAGCCTTTATTTACAGTCGCAGTTAAATGAACTTCGTAGGTTTTATCTTTTAATTTTTTTGAAGTAACGGTCCAGTTAATGGGATTTAAAATCTGCCCGAATAATATGGGGGAACAAAATAATAGCGATAAGGCAAATAATATTTTCTTCATAATAAATCAAATTAAAACGAAATACCCGATAAAATGCATCTAAAGAATCCGCAAATTAGTTAAAAAAGTACAGGGATATGTTAATCATGAACTAAGATGGTGGTTTCAGGTATTTGGTTGGCAAGGCTCGGTGCAGAACCAATTTAAGATACCAACTTACCTTTCAAAAGCAGTGAAACGCAAATTAGTTTTATCAGCTTCCACATTATAGTATAAGTATAATGGTGCCGGCAACTATCATTAACGCTCCCAGAGCCATTTTAAGTGTTAAGGTTTCGCCTAAAAAAATCACCGATAAAATAATTGCAATGGCTACACTTGCTTTGTCAACCGGGGCAACCAGCGACACTTTACCCATTTGCAGCGCCTTAAAATAAAATATCCACGAAAGGCCTGTAGCAATACCTGAGAGAATTAAAAATATCAGATTGTGCCTGGTAAGTGTATTCATGGTAGTAACACCACCCCTGAAAAATGCGATTCCCCATGCCAGTATTAAAATTACAACCGTTCGTATAGCCGTTGCAAGATCTGTATCTACACCTTTAATACCTACCTTGGCAAAGATGGCCGTAAGCGCTGCAAAAAACGCCGAAAGAAGTGCATAAATCCACCACATAGTTTTTTAATTTAAATTATATAATTTCATTTGGTCAAAGCTATGATTTGCAATGCAATAATCATTTGTATGGATTGCAGCTTTAATTATGTGGAGCAGAATTACGTATTGCTGTTATAAATAATTAAATTCAATATTTTAAAAAAAATCCCCGGAGTATTTTAATTAATATTAAACAGAATCTCAACTTATATGTATTTATATAGCTTTCTGGATTAGCAAAAGTATATAACCTGGTAACGACTAAATCGAATAAATGAATTTATCGTATAGATTATCATTTCTTACTTGCATTTGTTTTTTTGCGATTGCCGAAAACGCCAATGCACAAAATATGGCGGACTCAACCACAATCTCAAAATATAAAATCGTAAGCGCGGGCCCGCAGTACAAGCGTTCGGGATGGCATGACTTTTTTTGGGGGAAAAATTATCGCAAAGAATGGTCTGCTCCCGTAAAGCTCCCCGTTTTTTTATTAGATGCTGAAAAGGGCGGGCTTATTGCAACAAAGGAAGGTGGCGGCCATCAAACAAGTTCCCTTCATCTTGAGACTAAAGAAGGCGACAATTATTCGCTTCGCTCTGTTGATAAAAGGCTCGGAAAAGTGCTGCCGGAAGAATTCCTGGGAACCTTTATTGAAGATTTGGCAAATGATGAAGTCTCTATGTCAAATCCTTATGGTGCAGTTACCGTTCCTATGATGGCGCAAAGCGCGGGGATCTATCATACCAATCCTCAATATGTTTACCTGCCGGAGCAACCCGCTCTCGATAGTTTCAATAAAAAATTTGCCGGCCAGGTTTACCTGTTTGAGCAGAGAATAAAAGGAAGCTGGAAGAGCGCAGATAACCTGGGCAATTTCGATAAATATCTTAATACTGAGGATATGATAAAAGAGATATTTGATCAAACGGAGAACCGCGTTGACCAGGAAGCTTATTTAAAGGCAAGGCTTTTCGATATATTCCTTGGAGATTGGGACCGGCACGAAGATCAGTGGGCATGGGGTATTAAGGAAGACGGTAAGAAAAAAATATTTGTTCCTTTACCACAGGATAGAGACCAAGCCTATTTTAAACATAACGGCGTACTGCTTGACCTTGCAATTACTGCTTCTGGCTTAAATTATTTTCAAAGTTTTAAACCTAAAGTTGGTGATGTAAAAACTTTCACCTTTGAGGAAAGAGGATCCGACCGCCTGTTCACAAATCAATTAAACCTGAACGACTGGCAAAAGATTGCAAAAGATTTACAGGCATCATTAACTGATAATGTAATTGAACAAGCTGTAAAAAAACTTCCCCCCGAAGTATATGGTATCTCGGGAGAAAAAATAACCACAGCTTTAAAAGCAAGACGTGAACAAATATTGGATTACGCTACAACGTATTATTATTTTTTAGCTAAAGAAGTTGAAGTTGTTGGTACGAAGGGGGCCGAATATTTTGAAGTAAAACCAATTAATGAAGACGAGGTTTCGGTACAGCTATTTAACAAAACAAAAGATGATGAGAAGAAATCCAAGCCCTTCTATTCAAGAACTTTTTTAAATAATGAAACAAAAGAGATAAGGCTTTACGGGCTTGATGGCAAGGATATTTATACCATTGGCGGAGATCAAGACAACAAGATTAAGATAAGGATTATTGGTGGCCCCGATCCTGATTCTGTGACGACCATCAATGGTAGCATGAAGACCTATGTGTACGATGATAAAGACAACAATTATTTTCAAACAGGGTCCAATACCAAATTTCATCTATCGAACGATACTTCCAGGCATTCCTACGTTTACAGAAATTATATGTATGATAAAAAGGGTATAAAGCCTACTTTTTTTTACAGTGACGCAGATCGTTTCTATTTCGGGCTTGGTTATGGTTGGGAGCATCACAAATGGAAAAAACTTCCTTTCGCATTCAAGCAGTATATAGGAGCAAACTATTCAATTTCTCAACAGGCATTTAGCTTCACGTATAAAGGACTTTTCCCGGGCGCCATTGGAAAATTTGACCTTTCGTTATTGGCAAATTATGATTTGATAAGATGGACTAACTTTTATGGCCTGGGAAATGAAACATTACTAATCACGAAAGATAGAGATTACAACAGGATGCGAACCAAAGAAGCCATTGGAAGCATCGGACTAAACCGAAGCTTTGGTAAAAGCACAGTAAGCTTAAATGGGTTTTACCAATCTATTAAAATAATTAACGATGAAGAAAGATATGTAGCAAAAGTGATAGCTCCTGCAATAGCAGATATTTTTGATACAAGGAATTTCGCAGGGGCAGTTTTTAAATACACCTTTAGCCAGCTTAACGATCTTGCTGTACCAACAAAGGGTATCACATTCTCAGGAAATGTCTCTTTTACTCAAAATGTAAATCAAACGGATTTATCATTCTGGAAATATGGTGGAAAAGTTCAATTGTATGTTCCTCTCATTTCTAAATTTTCTATTGCTACCTCAGCCGCAGTTTCATCAGTAAGTGGTGATCCTGAATTTTACCAATACCCGTCAATTGGCGGTGGCATGGATCTACGCGGCTTTCAACGGCAGAGATTTTATGGAAAGACTTCCTTTTACAATAGCAATGAATTGCGGTTTATAAGCAAGTTCAAAACTTATCTTGTGAATGGCAAGGCTGGCCTGCTTGTATTTGTTGACGAGGGAAGAGTTTGGATTCCGCAGGAAAAATCAAGTACCTGGCATGTGGGTTATGGTGGAGGTATTTTATTTGCGCCTTTCAATAAAGTATTATTTGACGTTACCTATGGAATTTCTGACGAGGATAAATTGATTCAACTGAGATTAAGTTTGACTCTGTAAAGGGTGATTGATACTTGATTCTCGATACTTGATACTTGATACCTGCTTCCCGATTCTTAAAACCACCATCACCTTATAAGCCCAATCGTTTTAGAATGCTCTATTGCTTCAGCGCTATGTTGAAAATAACAGCCATGCACACCTGATAGTTTCATTTTATCAACTATAGCCCGCACACTGTCCTCTTTATTTTTATGAACCCTTCTTATGTAAACGGCAAAAATATTTTTTGGAAAATATTCTGTTAGTGATAAATAAATATTAGGATCTTCCTGTGTATCATCACCCATTAAAATAAATTGTAAACCAGGATAAGTCTCGATAATCCTTACTATACGCGTAAACTTTCCTGAATGTTTGTTCTGCCCTGTGCGCAAGACCTCGCTTATTTTTTTTACTTGGTTCAAAAGATAAACGCCTTTCGGAAGATGATTCTCCCTTGAAAATTCTACAATTAAATCGTAGAGGTTCCATTCGCTGCTCGAAACATAAAAGAAAGGATTAAATAAATGTTCATCCTGTCCTGATTTTGCAAGCTGACAGTAATGATTCGCCACACCTTCGAAAGGCTTTCGGCTGCGGGCGTTCTTTGTAAATAAAACGTACAGCCGCTTGCGCAGCTTTGAAGAGTGCGAGATTAAAAATGTATCGTCAATGTCGCTGACAAAGGCATGCTGGGAGTCATAAGGTATCAACATCTCCGAGGTACCTGATATCTTTTGTGATTTGTATTTTTCTTCATTTAAAAAAACGGTGACATGATGCCAACCTGGAGTTGGCGTCAACTGGGGCTTCCATTCGAATCTAAAATAACCATCATCTTGTGTTTCCACCTCCATAAATGTTCCATTCCATTCCATTCTCACCCGTGCATTTACAAAGGGTTTTACCATAAATAATCTTAGCATGGAAAAAAAGTTAACGATCCAGTTTTGCCTGTAAGTCCTGCGTTTCATTGGGCTTAATTTGAACACGTGCCCAAATACAATTATTTTTTCTGAATTGCCATATCCCCTGTACACTCTCACTACCGGGCTGTAGCGAAGCCTGAATAAAAAGAATATTTTTCGTTTTATCCTTTTAAACAGTGAAAGTTTCCTTTCTTTATGAGCTGGTAAATTTTGCATAGCGTAAGAACCCTCAAAGATATAAATGGAGCAGCCCTTAAATTTAAAAATATTATTTGTTCTCAATCCCGTATCGGGTGGAAAAAAGAAAATTCATTGGGAACCCCTCATAAGGCAATACTTCAAAAATCTGTCTCACACGATAGAGTTTTTTGTTTTAACTGGCCAACATGACAGGGATTCTTTGCGACATTGGCTTGAAAAATTTAAACCGCATCGTGTAATTGCTGTTGGAGGCGATGGCACGATTTCGTTGGTTGCAAAGCAAATGCTCGGCAGTGATATGGCCATGGGCATATTGCCGGCGGGATCTGCAAATGGTATGGCAAAAGAATTAGATATTCCTGAAAATCACGAAGAAGCGATGGGAATAATTCTGCATGGAAAAATAAAATGTTGCGATGTTATTAAAATAAACGAGGAAGATATATGCCTTCATCTTGCAGACTTCGGGTTAAATGCCCGGCTAATAAAATATTTCGAAGAAAGCCCCTGGCGGGGAATGTGGGGCTATGTAAGAATGGTGGCGAAGGTTATGTGGCGAAAAAAATTGATGGATGCGCAGGTTATAACAGATAATGAAGAAATTAATACACATGCTTATATGATCGTTGTTGCGAATGCAAGTAAATACGGTACCGGTGCAGTCATCAATCCCGATGGAAAAGTCGATGATGGAAAATTTGAGATCGTTATTATGCGCAAATTTTCTTTATCTCAATTGCTTCAAATGTTTGTGAGTTACCGGAATTTTAACCCTAAGAAGGTTGAAATTATACAAACCACACGCGTCACTATTTACACTAAACGGGCAACACATTTTCAGGTGGATGGTGAATTTAAAGGCAAGCTCAATAAAATTACTGCAGAAATCATTTCATCTCAGTTGAACATACTTACCAGGAATGAAGAAAATATTCAATAATTAAGGGCTACATCCCAAAGCCCACGTACCTAAACTCATACACATTTCCATATTACATCTGCAAACCATTTATTTTTATCAAAAAAATGGGCAACCGGTATAAAGCCTGAATGCACGGCTATCTCGTCGGTTTGTTCGACGGTGTATTTTTGAGAAATTTCCATAAATATGGTTTCATCTTTAGCAAAAGAGACTGTTTCGCCTTTACCGATATGTACATCCTGTTTCGCCATCGATATAAGGTAACTTTTACACGCTCCACTCAGAGGATCATAATTTGCATAGTGATCAAAACAATCCAGGTCAAAATCTCCGCCAAGCTCGTTATTGATCCGTCGCAAGAGGTTAAGGTTAAATTCCTTCGTATAGCCGGCACTATCATTATAGGCGGCAAGTATTTGCTTTGGATTTTTCTTAAGATCTATGCCAATAAGTACCATATCACCAGGCGACAACTGGCTCCTCAATTCTTTACAAAAAACAGGAACATCCTGCAAAGAAAGGTTTCCAATATTTGAACCCAGAAATAGTACGAGTTTTATTTTATGTGAAATGCTTTTTGCGGATCGCAGCATTTCGAGATACTCTCCATTAAGTCCATGTATGTTTAAATAAGGGAACTGCACGGGAAGTTTGCGCTGAAGCAGGTTGATAATATTATTGGAGATATCTACGGGAAAATAAGTAGAGATCGCTTTTTTATTGACCAGTTCCCTTAAAAGATAAATAGATTTCATCGCATCACCGGCACCCAATTCCACCACATCAAAATCAGTATGCTGCTGAATAATAATTTCCGCCAGGGATGAAGTCTGCTCAGAGAAAATTTCGAGCTCGCAATCGGTGAGATAATATTCCCCGCAATTCATAATCTCCTGGAATAATTCATCCCCTCTTTTATCATAAAAATATTTTGATTGCAAATATTTTGGCGTTGACTGCAATCCCTTCAACACATCCTCTAAAAATCGTTTCATCATGTAATTATTTCAAGCATAAATTTTATTGCACCAATCTTAAACCCGTATACTGCCAACGTAAATGCGGATGAAAAAAATTCCTGTAAGTGATACGGCTATGGCCTGGTGAAGTAACGGCAGATGCACCTTTTAACACCTTTTGATTCACCATGAACTTTCCATTATACTCTCCTATCGCACCGGGTGCTTTTGCAAAACCAGGATAGGGCAGATAAGCACTTTCTGTCCATTCCCACCTGCTCCCCCACTCAAATTTTTGTGCAGCAATTTCCCATTCAAATTCAGTCGGCAACCTCATTCCTTTCCACGATGCAAAAGCCGCGGCTTCGTAAAAACTGATGTGGCACAATTCATCCGATGGATTTAGCCGCTTTAATCCTTCATAAGTATATTGATACCATTCTCCGTTGATAAAGTGCCAATACAAAGGGGCAGTAATATTATTAGTTTTCACCCAATCCCATCCTTCGGCATGCCAGTAATTAAAATCTCCATATCCCCCGGCATCCATAAACTCGAGGAATGCTCCATTGGTAACGAGACGATTTGAAATGGCGAAGTCATTAATAAAAACTTTATGCCTGCTCAACTCATTATCGAAACAAAATTCGTCGCCATTGTATCCTATGTCATAAATTCCCTCTTCGATTTGTATAAAATTACTTTCAATATTTTCACTCCTAAAATCTCCTCCTCTCGCCGGGCTTTTGTAAGCGGGGAACAAAGGATTATTTCCTAAAATATATTTTATATCCGTCCATAAAAGTTCCTGGTGCTGTTGTTCATGATTCAAACCAATCGTCACCAATTCTTGCAATTCTTTCGATATATTTTTTGATAAAAAATCCTCCATAGCACCGTCAACATGTTTCCGAAATTTATAAACGTCTTCAACGGCCGGCCTGCTGAGATTTCCACGATCGGTGCGAATAACCCTCGCTCCAACTGTTTCGTAATAGCTGTTGAAAACATAATTGTATTCAGGATCATACTCAACATAATTTCTTACGTTTGGTTTAAGAATAAATGTTTCAAAGAACCAGGTTGTATGCCCGATGTGCCATTTAGGTGGGCTCACATCCCCGATGGGCTGCACCACATAGTCTTCGGTTTTTAAAGGCGCACAAATTTCTTCACTATACTTTCTTACATTAATATATTTCTCCAGTAAATTCATATCTATTTTTTATGCAAGTCTTATTCCCTCTCCTTTTTGGAGTGTAAATTGGAGGTGACGGTTTTAAGGTCACTTATTGTCCTTATATGCAGCCGCTCCGATTGTTCACGCCGCATCATTAAAGCATACGCATTATTAAAGCCTATTGGTTGCAGCCATTTCAAATTATACTGCCTTTCAAATTCCTGCTGCACATAATCATACACTTTATCTTTATTGCCACCTAATGAAGAAACAGTCGAATCGCTTGCTTTTAAAATAACAAGCAATCCTGTCCCTGTATACTCAGGATACATATCGATCTGGTTATTGGTAAGGGCATCAAAACAAATTTTTGTGCCTCCCAATCCTGTTTTAGTTTCTACCCGCAATTGCGTATTTCCTTTAATCAACATTGAATACATGGCAGTAAGAATGTATTGTTCACCAAATATCTTCGATCCAAGTCTTACAACACCCAAGTTGCCATTTTTAGGTTCCTTATACAAACTTTGTTCCATCAAAAAATCTTTGGCTACTTTTTCAGGACTTTGCTTTAAATAATCTACGCGATAATTCAATTCCGTCATTATAGAATCATTAATATGGCCTGCTAACTTGTTAAGAACGCCTTCGAGATACGGATATCTTTTCAGCGTCTCTTCACGAATTATGGGAGCGGCGTAATAAGTAGGAAAAATTCCCTTATCGTCCTGTAAAACCACGAGATCAAATGCCTTCAGCCTGCCGTCAGTACTGTATCCACTTATTACATCCAATTGCTTTTCATAAGCAGCTTTATACATAACTGCATCACTTATAACAACCGTTCTTATATTTAGTTTATAAATTTCCTTAAGCCCGAGATAGCCATCTTTTCGCCCCATAAATTCGGGTGTAAAGCCTGCCAGCATTTTACTGCCATAAAGATTGGGGAGCAGGTAAAATGATGATAATATAATAAGCGAAAGCGGTAAAAGCCATAACCCGGTTCTTATTTTCTTAAGATTGATTTTCTGCACTTTTGACAAAATGAAATCGAATAAAATTGCGAGCAAGGCCGCCGGTATAGCGCCTGCAAGAATCATATTTGTATTATTAAGCGCTATACCGCCAAAAATGAATTCGCCGAGGCCACCTGCGGCAATATATGCTGCGAGGGTTGCTACGCCTACATTTATCACAGTAGCTGTACGGATACCGGCCAATATAACAGGAAGGGATAATGGCAATTCTACTTTTGTAAGTATTTGCCTTCCACTCATGCCCATGCCCTTTGCCGCATCACTAACCGCTGTATCAACACCGGTAATGCCGGTAAATGTATTTCTCACAATTGGGAGTAAGGCATATAGAAATAAAGCAACAATGGCGGGCTTTGGGCCGATGCCTAATAATGGAATCATAAACCCAAGCAGTGCAATGCTTGGAATTGTTTGTAATATTCCCGCGAAGCCTAAAACCGGCGCTGCAAATTTTTTTCTTTTGGCGATAAAAATCCCCAATGGCAATCCAATTACCACCGCGATGAGTAATGAAATAAACGTGAGACCAATATGGGCAAGCACCTGGTCGAAGATCTTTCCCGACTGCTGGCGCATGAAATCAATTAAAGACTGGCCCGATTCATTCATTTGTTTTCCTTTAATGCACTAAGTGCGGTGAACAACGAATTGTAACCTGTCCGCCTTACTTCGCCAGTTGCAGCATTGCGGACGGCGATATCACTATTTTTTTGATTTGATAAAATGTCCAGTGCCTCCCAAAGTGTTTTATTTTCACCCACCTCGGTTAAAATTTCACTATCAATATTGTTGATGAAAAGGTGTGGCCAAATATCTTTTAGTAATACCGCATGCAGCTCAAGTTGCATTTGTTGCGCTTCAAAAAACGCGGACACAAATTCATTCGCCGGCCTGAATAACAAATCGACAGGCGTTCCTGCCTGTACAATTTTTCCTTTGTCCATAAGTAAAATTTTATCGCCCATATCAAATGCTTCTCTTATGTCGTGCGTTACCATCACAATAGTTTTCTTTTGAAGTACTTCCAACTGCGAAAATTCTTTGGTAATGTTGCCGCGGGTTACGGCATCGAGAGCGCCAAACGGCTCATCCATAAGTAACACAGGAGGATCGGCAGCAAGCGCCCTAGCCAATCCCACTCTTTGCTGCTGCCCGCCACTAAGTTGGCCTGGGTAAAGAGATACATAATCAGCGGGAAGATTTAACTGCTCTAATAATTCTGAAACCCTGTTGGCGATTTTATTTTTGGGCCATTGTAAAAGATTGGGAACAACAGCAATGTTTTCGGCAATAGTATAGTGAGGGAACAGCCCATTGTGTTGCAGTACATAACCTATATTCCGGCGAAGGCTTTCCGGTGCAACATCTCTGATATTTTTGCCTTCAATAAAAATCGAACCGGTGGAAATTTCCACAAGCCGGTTAATCATCCTGAGGGTAGTTGTTTTACCACAACCGCTGGTGCCAAGAAGTACAACATTTTCAGCTTCGCTTACCTCAAATGAAATGTCGTCAACGGCTTTTGTTTTGCCAAAAAATTTTACTACCCTGTCAACCTTTATCATCATTCATTTTTATGTAAAACAGATTCATGATAAGACAAGTTCAAAATTAATTCAATGCGTCGCGTTTTGAGGAAATAAAAAAGGAAATTTTGAAGGGCCGGGAACCTAAGTATGAAAAGGGCCATCGTACATTATACTATTCTCCCATACTCTCGATATCATTAGTTTTACTGCTATAAGCAATCCGCTTATTTATTTCCAGGATTTCACCTGGTGTAAAATACCGCCATTTTCCAGTTTTGAGATTACCTAATTTGATATGCATTATGCGGACTCTTTTTAGAGAGGTTACTTTATAATCAAGTGCTGCGCACATTCTGCGAATCTGCCGGTTAAGTCCCTGGGTAAGAATAATCGTAAATCTTTTTTCGGCATCCTGCTTTACAAAACACTTATTAGTAACAGTTCCCAATATTCTTACACCGTTACCCATCCTATCTATAAAATCTTTAGTGATTATTTTGTCGGTGGTTACTACATATTCTTTTTCATGCCCGTTTCCCGCACGAAGAATTTTATTCACGATATCACCATCATTGGTAAGAAAAATTAATCCTTCCGAAAGTTTATCGAGCCTGCCAATTGGGAAGATGCGGCTTTTATAATTTATGAAATCAATGATGTTTGTTTTGTCTTTAAGGTCAGTGGTGCAGGTAATTCCTTTAGGCTTATTAAGCATAATATAAACAGGCGCCATCTTCCTCTTTAATGCTTCACCGTCAATAAGTACTTTGTCGTTTTCTGCTACGCGATTGCCTTTTTTTGCGTCTTTCCCATTTATACTTACCCGGCCTTCCTCAATATATTTATCCGCCTCCCTGCGGCTGCAAAAGCCGGTATCGCTAATATATTTGTTAAGGCTAATATCCATAATGTAAAAAGCAAATTAAAAAAAATATTGCTGAGAACTATTTTTAGAATTGCCAAAGTAATAATAGAAGTGAGTGCAAAGGCAATCAGAGCCTGAATGAAAAACCTAAAAAGTAACTTTTTGCCGATGTATTTTTCAGGCCGTAATAAATTCCTATGTCAATATTTATATTATCCGCAACAGTATAAATCAAACCGCCATCGGCAAAATATTCATACTCTTTAATTTCACCTTCCCTGGTAACCACACCTTCCGCAAAAAAATCAAATTTTTTAGACAACGGATGAGAAGCGGTGGCGGAAAATAATAAATTGATATGATGGCCTTTGTCTGCAGCATTACTTGTGAGGTCTGTTTCCACCTGCGCACCAAAGCCCCAATCACCTGGTAACGAAAGCGCAAAGGGAATCGTTATTCCTCCGGAAAATTTTTCAGAAGATACTGTAGGAACGTTAACAAATGGCAAAATTGCCAAAGCGGTCTTGCCACTATTGTTGCCCCAAATATTTTGCTTTGCCCTGAAGGTAAGACCTCCGAACCCTGATTGTCTATCGGTAAGTGTACCATCCTTAATTTTTGAAGTAAATAATGTGGCGGCCACCACTTGCAAATCCAATGACGGTGTAATGCCCAACTTAAGATTGACCACATTGAAAGAATTTTTTATAGTCTTTAGTTCTCCGACAGTGGTTCTTTCCATTTTAAAAACATCAGCCTCAAACTGGAAATGACCGGCGTCAACCGTGTAGGCGCTTTCGGTTACATCAGGGCGATCCATCGAGAATTCCCTCATTCGTTTTTTTGAAGTGGGATGAAAAAGATCATCAACCGTACGGGAAGCATCCGGTAAGTTTTGTGCAAAGCCCGGGGTCACAAATGCGCAAGAAAACAAGAGGAAAATATATTTCACAAATATTAATTGATGACTAACACCGGGATTTTTATTTTATGTCTTAAAGCCTCCACGGTACTTCCAAAGGCCAGGTCTTTAAAGCCTTTATGACCATGTGCTCCCATGACCAGTAAATCAATATTTTCGTTGGCTATTATTTTGGAGACCTCAACAGCAGGGTTTCCAAAGCCCATCTGCGTGCCGGCCTTATATCCTAATTCCTCTACTTTTTCCTTGTATTGAACGAGGTTACTCTTGTCAAGCTGTGTTTCATGATCCAATGCATTTTTTCCGAGATAGCGGGCTGCAGCACTTTCCACCACGTGTATGAAAGTATATGTGGCCTGCTTCCCGCCGATCATTAACGCGTTTTGCACAATCTTTTGATCATTGCCGGAAAAATCGATTGCAATACCAATGTGCTTATAGTTTATAGCATCGCCTACCGTAATGCGCTCGGCAGGGCCGTGGGGAAGTTGTTTTCTTTCCTTAAGGCCTTTTGATAAATAAGGATGAATAAAAACATACAATAGTAATGCGAGACTCGCCAGTGCAATTGGTATTACAATAGTATATACCAGGATTTTATTTCCGCCGGCAGACTCAATCCAGCCATTGATTTGCTGAATAACCAGTTGCATATTTAAGTAGACAATGATGGCAGCGCTTATCCACGCTAAAGTTTTGACCCAGGTTTTAATGGCAAATTCCTTCATCAATTTCTTATCCGAATTAAAATGAATAAGCGGAATAACGGCGAAGCCTAACTGAAGGCTTAACACAACCTGGCTCAGCACGAGTAATTTCCCAAGCGCTTCGGATCCAAAATAGAAAATGGTAAATAATGCAGGAAGAATGGCGAGCAACCTGGTTATTAATCTCCTCAGCCATGGCTGTATCCTGATATTTAAATGTCCTTCCATTACAATTTGTCCGGCTAGCGTCCCGGTGATTGTAGAGCTTTGCCCTGCTGCAATTAAAGCAATAGCGAAAAACATGGGTGCGGCCTTTCCAAACAATTTTTCGAGCAATACAGAAGCATCCTGAATTTCGGCAACATTAAAATATCCATTAACATAAAACGCAGCAGCGGCTAAAATTAAAATAGCGGCGTTAACAAGAAAGGCAAGATTAAGGGCAATAGTGGTATCAAATAAATTAAATTTAATTGCCTTCTTCATTCCACTATGTGACCGTTCAAATTTCCTGGTTTGTACCAGGGAAGAATGCAAATACAAATTATGTGGCATCACGGTAGCTCCTATAATTCCTATGGCGATATACAAACCTTCTCCACTTAATTGCGATGGAACGAATCCCTTAACCACATCACCATAAACAGGGGAAACAATAAACATTTCCACCAAAAATGAAATACCGATAATTAAAACCAGTGTAATAATAAAAGCTTCCAGCACCCGCATTCCCCTGTTAAGTAGAAGAAGTAATAGCAAAGTATCTAAAGCAGTAAAGCAAATACCCCAGACAAGAGGAAGACCAAATAGTAAGTTAAGTCCAATGGCCATACCCACAATTTCTGCCAGGTCACAGGCCGCAATCGCAATCTCTGCAAGTATGTATAAAGGTATATTTGCCCACGCCGGATAAGCATTTTTTGATGCCTGGGCAAGGTCCAGGCCTCTTACTATACCCAACCTGGCGCTTAACGATTGCAAAAGGACTGCAATGAGATTAGACATTAAGAGCACCCAAATAAGGTTGTAACCAAAGGCGGAACCGCCTGCGATATCCGTAGCCCAATTGCCCGGATCCATATACCCTACACTTACGAGGTATGCGGGGCCAAGGAAGGCCAGAACCTGCCGCCAGCCTTTCTTTTCTGTTATTACCGATGAATGGACCTCGTTCAGAGAATGTGTGTCAACATGTTTTACAATGCTCATAGTAAATTCGATTTCTGTCTTCGTTATTTAACACCCAGGCGACCACAATCTTCATAGACACTAAGGCAATATTGGTAGCAAAAGTATAAAGTTAGATTGATCTAACAAATTTTTTTTATTTGATATAACATTTTATTCGTACATATCTAATTATTATTAGCTTTGCTTCATGAACTGCGAAGCAATCACAAATACCAATAAAAAAATATAAAAAAGCATGAGTAATTCACTTACAGAAGAGAATTATCTAAAAGCTCTGTTTAACATAGCCAATGAAAGCGGCGAGGTAAATGTTGCGGAATTATCCAAGAGTCTTGAGATAAAAATGCCCACTGTGACCAGTATGATGAAAAAACTGGGAGAAAAAAAACTGGTTCATTATGAAAGTTACAAGCCTTTGCGCCTGACGGAAAAAGGAAAGAAAGAAGCGGGCCTGATCATACGAAAACATCGCCTCACGGAAATGTTCCTGGTTGATAAAATGAAGATGGGTTGGGAAGATGTTCACGATATAGCTGAACAAATAGAACACATACAATCCGCAGCATTTTTTGAAAAGATGGATGAAATGCTTGGCTATCCCAAAATTGATCCGCATGGCTCGCCGATACCTGATAAAAATGGAAAAGTAGTTTGGAAAGATTATAGCAAGCTAAGCGATTGCGAAGTTGGCGAAACGGTTAAGCTGGCTGCCGTAATAAATACTTCCTCCGATTTTCTTAAATTTTTAAATGCTCGTGAAATGCGGTTGGGGCTTAAAATCAAGATTAAGGCCATAGAACCATTTGACAAGTCTATAATTATTAGTTACGGTAAAAGACCGGCAGAATCGCTAAGCAATATAGTGTGCGAAAGATTGCTTGTAGAAAAGGAAGGATAGTAAATATATTATGGTACTTATACTTCTTATAGCTCAAGCCCTAATGTAAGCGCTCATTACGATGCGTTAAAAATTCATACCAATTCATTTGTGTCATTTTTTTATCCCAATTCAATCCTGCGCAGAAATGCGTAAATTTTTGTTATTCGAATTATTTTACCAAAACTTGTTGTTGGTAAGTATCTTGTCGTGCCATCTAATGGATGATAAATTCAAATGCTAAAAAATGTTTTTTGTACTTTCTAAACTGATCACCTTTCTGCTTTCGCCAATATTTTGGATAGTATTGTTTTTCGCTATAGGCTATTTCACCAGGAGAAAACGATTGAAAAAGATCTCCTACGGTATTTCACTTGCAACTTTTCTCTTGTTCTCTAATCCTTTTTTGCTTGACAGGTTCGCGAGGTGGTGGGATGCAAAAGAAACAACATTGCCTCCCGGCGGCAAATATAGCTGCGCAATTGTGCTGGGTGGTTTTGTGTCTGAAGATTATCACGGCCATGGTTATTTCAACTCTACATCCGACCGGTTCATACAACTTATCAAATTGAAAGCAGAAGGCAAAGTCTCGCATCTTCTTATTTCTGGTGGCAATGCAAAATTATTACCTACCGATTTCAGGGAAAGCGATTGGGTGGCCACACAGCTTAAAGATTTTAATATTCCGGACAGTGATATTATTATCGAAAACCGTTCAAGAAATTCTTATGAAAATGCCGTGTTCTCGAAGAAATTATTAGACAGCGCTCACTTAAGCCCGCCCTTTATCCTTGTCACTTCTGGCTATCACATGCGGAGAGCTTTGGCCACCTACAAAAAAATGGGTGTTGATGTAATACCATATCCTTGCAACTATATTGCAGGCAAGGGCAAAACAGAGATAGAGGATTTTGTACCGTCACTATCATCTTTAGGAACCTGGTATTATTACATTAAGGAATTAGTTGGATATGCTGTTTATAGTTTTAAAAAGAAATGAACCCATTGTCAAGCTGCTATTTAATAATTCAGCATTGTTAATTTTATTTATAGAACAACTCCACTTTTAAAACAGGTGTGTGGCAAAATTTTTGCTAATGATATCCTGCTTATAATGAAACTCCTGGAACAAAATCATTTTATGAAAAATCCAAAACCTTCTGCACGGATGCTTTTGGCATTCTTACTAATCACTTCAAACTTTTATTCTGTTGCTCAGCCATCAACCTGGCAGCCGCGTGGAGTGGGCGGTGGCGGAAGCTTATTTTACCCCACCATTAATCCTGCAAATGATAATGAATTTTATATCGCCTGCGATATGAGTGAGCTTTTCCACAGCACAGATTTTGGAAATACCTATTCGCAGGTCCCTTTTACAAAACTGCAAATAGGTAATATTTCCACGTACGAATTCACTAACAACAATAGCGTGGCTTATTGTATTGCAAACGACGGCAATATCAATTATGCAGTGAGAACCCTTGATGGAGGAAATACATGGAACGCATTGCCCGGAAATCCTTTGAGCGGCGAAGATGTTTATGCATTAAAAGCAGATTATGCAAATCCAAATCGCGTGGTAATAGATTATTATGGCTCGTTGTATATATCCAATGACTATGGAGTAAATTTTACATTAATAAAGACGGCGGCTAACAGTGGCGCCGGCATTACACTTGCTGGTATTTTTTTTGATGGCAACAATATTTATATTGGAACAAATGAAGGCGTTTTGTTTTCATCTAATAGAGGCACTTCATTTTCTAAATTGAGTACTTCAGGTATGCCTGCTGCTGAAAATATCTTTTCATTCGCCGGGGCAAAAGCTGGATCCGTTACCCGCTTCTTTTGCATTACCGCAGATGCAACTGATGTTTACAACGGAATTTTCACATGGGATTATTATGGTTTCGCAAAAGGTGTTTACGCATTGGATGCAGGCACTAACGTATGGGCTCCAAAAATGAATGGTATCAATATAGCTAATGATTTTGTCATGTATGCAGGCATGGCGGTCAATGATATTAATACAGTCTATCTCGGGGGCAGCGATGCAACTACCGGCGGCAACTGTGTTATAAAAACTATCAATGCCGGAAGCAACTGGAACAAAGTTTTTTTAACCGGAAGCAATCAAAACATACGCACAGGATGGTCGGGGCAAGGTGGCGACAGGGGCTGGGGCTTTGGCGAAACATGCTTTGGTATTACTGTTGCTCCTAATAATGCTAACAAAGTTTTGTTTGGAGATTTTGGTTTTGTGCATAAAACAAGTGATGGCGGCGCTAACTGGGAACAGGCTTATGTAAATATGAATGATGAGCATCCGGCAGGCGCTGCCACTCCTCAAAAAAAATATTACCATAGCGTTGGGCTTGAAAATACTTCTGCATGGCAGGTACATTGGCAGGATGCGAATAATATGTTTGCCGGATTTTCTGATATTAATGGAATCAGAAGTACAGATGCAGGTGTAACGTGGAGTTTTGACTATACCGGAAATACGGTGAACAGTATGTATCGTATTGTAAAACATATAACCAACAATACTATGTTCGCAGCAAATTCAGGTATTCATGATATGTATCAAAGCACCCGCCTGCAGGATAACATTCTTGATGCGAATGATGCCGGTGGCAGAATAATTTACTCAACCAATAATGGCGCGGCCTGGCAGTTGCTTCACCAGTTTAATCATCCTGTGTTTTGGCTTGCCACCGATCCCAATAATTCAAATCGTATGTACGCCAGCGTAATAAATTATGGGGGCGGAACCGGGCAGGGCGGAATATGGATCACAAATGATTTGAATAATCTTGGCAGTTCAATATGGACGAAGCTTTCCAATCCGCCGCGTACAGAAAGCCACCCTGCAAGTATTGTTGTTTTGAATGATGGAAAGATGGTTTGTACTTTTTCAGGACGAAGAAATTCCAGCGGCACTTTCACTGTCAGTTCAGGCGTATTTATTTACGATCCTGTAGCAAATTCATGGACGGATGTTTCTCATGCGGATATGCAGTATTGGACAAAAGATATAATAATTGACCAATCTGACCCTGCACAAAATACATGGTATGTGTGTGTATTTAGCGGATGGGGTGGCGCTGCGAATGGCAAAGGTGGCCTGTTCAAAACGACCAATAGAGGCACATCGTGGACAAAGCTTACAGGTACACAATTCGACAGGGTGACTTCTATTACTTTTAATCCATCAATACCTTCCCAGGCATATCTCACTACGGAAACCCAGGGATTATGGATCAGTAATAATATGAGTGTCGCCACTCCTTCGTGGGCATTGGTGAACAGTTATCCTTTCCGGCAGCCGGAGAGAGTTTTTTTTAATCCATATAACCTCACCGAAGTTTGGGTAAGCAGTTTTGGAAACGGTTTAAAGATGGGAATACAATCCGGAACCTTGCCGGTAAAATTAATCTCGTTTTCAGCAACAAGAAAAAACGGAATCGCAGCATTGAATTGGAGTACAGCTAATGAGGAAAGGAACGATCAATTTGAAATAGAAAGAAGTACCAATGGAATAAATTTTATCAAAGCGGGCACAGAAGCTGGAAAGGGAAATTCATTTAACCAATATAGTTATATTGATAATTTTTACGCGCCATTGGTATATTACCGGATTAAAATTGTCGGTGGCGGCGGCACCTCTTACAGCAATATCATTGCATTGAAAGAGCATACTGATTTTGTGAAAGATGTACAACTATTGAAGAACCCGGTAACAGATGTAATAAAGATTCAGGCCGTTGTGCAAGATGCGGGAGTACTTCACATCATGCTTTCCGACCTTACAGGCAAAAGCTATTTAAGCAGCGGGTTAATTGTAAATTCGGGAATTAATCAATTTAATATTCCTGTTCCGCAAACCTGCGCAAAAGGAATTTACATTTTGAAAGTCGAAGGACAAAGTATAAAGAAAAATTTACGGGTCATGGTGGGCAAATGAGATTTACCATGAGCTCATATTACCAGATAAAAGATAAATTTACTCTAATGTCATGTCAAGTGTATTATGTCGTAAACACTTTACCACAAAGCCACAAAAGACACTAAAAATATTGCCTGGTGATCTTCGTGTATTTGTGGGATATGCCTCAATTTAAAGTTAACTTATCCCTAAAGCCTTGGAGCAAGCGGCTTATATGGCTTCTCGAAAGTATTTGCTCCGCGAACTTTAAGCTTACGCCGGTAAACTTTATCAACTGCCGTAACATAAATGGTGTCAAAATCCTTTCCACCAAAGCAAACATTAGATGCCTGGCCCGAAGGAATTGGGATGATTGCATTAACCCGACCTGTTTGATCAAGAATCTGAATGCCCAGCCGTGAAGCAACATACACTCTTCCAGCGGTATCACATCTCACACCATCAGGCCATGCGTTTTCCTGGTCATCCGGAACATGTAACCAGCCATAGTGTTGTTTAAAAGCAAGTGTTCCGTCAGGTTGCACCTGGTAAACCCACACCCAATGAGTAGCGGATTCTGTAACATATAATTGGGTTTGATCCGGCGAAAGGGTTACGCCATTGGCAAATTTTATTCCTTCATCCACGACCAGTTTTTCACCACCGGGACGCACCAAAAGTATTTTAGAAGGTTTTTGGGTTCCATCAGGTTCGGTAACGTAAATATTTCCATTGTTAGCTACTACAAGGTCGTTGCCTGCAATACTATCTGCGACTACCGTTTCTTTTTCTTCCGCATCGTAAGAAAGTATTTGCTTTGTTCCGCCTGCGGCAACGTATCTTCTACCATCACGGCCAAACGAAGTTCCACTGGCTCTTTTTGCATCCAGCTTTAATGCAACCAGCTTTCCATTAACATCTACTTTGTAGGTTTTAGAATTTGGTATATCCTGGTAAAAAACTTCGCCGGCCGAATTGGTTGCAGTGCCTTCTGTAAATCTATATCCATCACCTACCAATTGCCATTCTTCTCCGGGAATTAAAATATCACTTAAGAATTGGTTTTTTGAATTACCCTCCTTTACCGGTTGAGGCCAGTCTTTCCAAAGCCATCTCATAGCCTGGGGGAATAATGATGTGCCTTGCTTTCCATTATGCTGCCCTTCGCCCCACACATGCTCCACCTCGTATCCTGAAAAAGTGAGTGCCCGTTTCATCGTTTCATTGGCTTTCCACCAGTCCCCTGCATAAATATTAAGATCATTAACACCATCTTGCAAAAATATTCTTAGTGCTTTCGTTTCATATTTTCTAATAAGGGTTGGATAGCGCTCTGCACCTCTTAAGCCAACATAAGTCCCAATAGCTGAAAACACCCTGGAGAATTCCTTCGGACGTTCCCATGCTGCCGTGAATGCGCAAACCGCACCACTACTTGATCCCCCGATAGCGCGGTCATTGCCATTTTTTGACAAGTGAATCGGTCTTCCATCTAAAGTTTTCTGTTTTTCAACCAGAGGCAAAAGCTCTTCTAATATAAAGCGTGCATAAGCATCTCCAAGGCCATCATATTCAAAGCTGCGGTTGTAGCGGTCAAGTTCAGTCGCGGGATTAGTTGATTTCACAATGCCGGGCGTTACAAATACACCTATAGTAACCGGCATTTCTTTAGCGTTGATCAGATTATCAAATACAGTTGGTGCATTCCATTGAATGCCGTCCTGGTTTACATAAACGCAGGCAGGAGTGGCCGGGTTATATTGTTTTGGAACATATATCCAAAATACCCGGGACGTACCCGGGAAAATTTTGGAGCTATCAAAATTAAATTTCAAAACCTCGCTTTTCGGAATTCCGGTGTGCTCTACCGACGCACTATCTATATTATAATTCTCTGTTGATTGGCTAAACACCATAGTGTGTATAAAAAGAGCAGACACAAGCAGTTTTATTTTCATCAGTAAATTTTTAAAGAACCAATTTAAGTCATTAAATTATAATCCACGATGTCAGTCTTCTAATTTGGAAAGCCTTATTGTCGAAGGCAACTGCATAAAAGGTAAAAACTGCTAAAAGAGAGTTTGAGAATTATGTAGAAAATTTTAGCCTTAACTATCTACAAGTTTTTTATCGCATATATATATTTGAAGAAAAAATTCATATCAGTCTGATTTAAAGAAAATCTTCTCCTATACGATCCATAAGGCTAATCACCTGCATGTTTTAAATTAGAAGAAAACAAAATAACATAATTCGATTTCCCAAAACCTTTGTCGATAGTCTCCATATTATGGAGTTGGTATGCTAATTGTTAAACTACTTTAACATGGCAAAGTGAAAAATTTTAAACTTGTTAAAACCGTGTTAACCAAACTTTCGTAGCTTTTATACAGCAAATTTCTTTTTACACATTTTCCATTTTCTTTTTGATCAACCCTCCTCTTCCCCTTAGCACCTGTAGATATTGGATTGCTTGTCCATTTTCGCAGTAACGTTTACACCGCCCTCTCAACCATTTTAGAAATGATAATTCCATTTCCGTGACCGATCGTTTACACATTGATTTCTTAACATTAAAATTTTAAAAATGAAAAAAAGCTTTACGCTTAGTAAGCTGAAAGTATTTGTGGCAGTGGCCGCAGTAACTGCGATTTCGGCTGTACTAATGTCCTCAAGTCACCGTGAGGCGCCTATGATCTCTAATGATCCATTGGCGGACAACACCGATCTGTATGCTTTCAGAAGCCCGGCAGACCCTAACAAAGTTGTAATTATTGCTAACTACATCCCGGGACAATTGCCCAATGGCGGCCCGAATTATTATTCCTTTGGAGAAAATGTACGTTATGAAATTCATATCGACAATGACGTAGCAACTAATGGTGATGACATCGTTTATCGTTTTACTTTTTACAAGGAAAACCAGGACCCTACAACATTTTTCAACATCAGGCTTGGTAAAGAAAATTTAAAAACCCGCTACTCTCTCGAAAGAAGTGTTGATGGTGGCAAAAGTTTCAGGGAAATAGTTTCCCGCCAGCAAGGAATTGTTCCCGCATATAATATAGGGCCACGCTCTATTAGCTCGCCTGTAGGTTTAAATGCTCCTGATTACAATTCCTTAATCACCAAATCAATTATTACTTCAAGAACCGGCGAAAAAGTATTTGCAGGTACTGCAGATGATCCTTTCTTCGTAGATCTTGGCGGTATTTTTGATTTGGGAAATGCACCACGCCAGGGGCCAAGCCGTGCCGAAGATGCATTGAAATGTAAAAATGTTTCGACCCTTGCATTGGAAATTGACATCAGGACTTTATCTAAAATTCACAAATCTGTTAACGATGCAAAAAGCATCCTTGACCCTAATTATGTAATTGGTGTTTGGGCATCTGCCAGCCGTCAAAAGATCAGGACGTTGAATGGTGATGGTACTGAATCTAATATGGGTCCATGGATACAAGTTTCAAGACTGGGAATGCCCCTTACTAACGAAGCTGTTATTCCAATTGGATACAAAGATTATTGGAACAGTTTAACTCCTTACCAGGATCTTTCCAAGCTAAGCATCTTTGGAAAATTCTTTTACAATCCGGAATTAGCTCTTTACATGGATGATGATCAATTCGGTGGTGCAATTCCTGCATTTGCCCCGTTGAGAATTCAAAAGAAGTCTTTGGGAGCGTTCAACTTTAGTAATGGTAATGATGGACTATATCGTTTAAAAGGCAACGTTGCGCTAGATGGTACTGCACTTAGTGAAGCAAATTTTGGAGGTTTATTATTGCCTGCTGAAAAGTCACCAAGGTCTGTTGATCTTTGGCCAATTTTCCACACCGGTGTTCCTAACCTGAAGCCTTATCAACTGGCAACTGGAAAAATGGGTAATCCACTTGCAGATGGTAAGCCATTTATCAATAACTTTTTACCAAATGGTGGCGATATGTTGCGCCTGAATATGGCTGTTCCTGTTACTGATCGCAACTCTGCTGACTTTAGCTCAGAAGGTTTAGTTCAGGCTGCAGTTTTAGGTTTAACTGATCCAAGATATAACGGCGACGCAAACCTGCAATTTATCCCTAATATGGATGGCTTCCCTAACGGAAGAAGGCTCGAAGATGACGTTACCCGTATTGAATTACAAGCAGTGGGTGGCGTAGTTTTAGCAGCTATAGGCCTTTGGTATGATGATTACGTAGCAGGCGGTAGTCCCGTAACTCCAAACCTTGTAAGTGTATTAACTTACAGCACAGGAGTAAATGCTAACGATACATCATTTAAAACATCGTTCCCTTATGTGCAAACACCATGGTCAGGCGATCATAATTGCGATTGTGCTCCACCGCCAACAGCGCCTTCAGTTAATATGAAATCAAGCGGCCCTGCTACAGCAGAACCACTTGGTCTTGCATCTCCCGGCATTGAAATCGCGACCTCGCCTAATCCAATTAACACTTCTGCCAGCAACACTATAAGGTATCACGTTGCAACTCCATCTTTAGTAAATATCACGCTTTATGATGCTTCAGGTAAGCCTTTAAAAGTGTTGGTAAACAGGAGAGTTGAGGCTGGTACTTATACTACACAGTGGAATGCAAATGGAATGGCAAAAGGTTCTTATTTCATCTCAGGAAACAAAGATGGTGGAACAAAGAAAACGATCACAGTTGTAAAAGAATAATTTAAAAGACGTTTTAAAAATATGAATTAATCAAAATAAGCCCGTACGAAAATTACGGGCTTATTTTCCCAATCTCTTCCCCTTAACAAATTACATTATGAACAAAAGGATTATATACATTATTCTGATTGCTTTCTTCTTTTCTGTATCTGCGTTTGTAGTTATAAGATACAGCATTAAACAAGTAACGCTTAAGAATGCCACTTATCCCCTGATAGAAAGAAAAGATACCAAAGGTGTGGCTGCTGAATGGCAGCAAACCAAAGACGTTGCTGAAAAATTAATTAATACCGTTCATAGCAATCCAAAAGATGCAAAAGCTGCCATAGCTCTGTCTAGCTTATATATACAGGAAGCCAGGATTACCGGTAACTATGTGTATTATGATGCTGCTGCTATGAAATACATAAACAGTGTGCTTGAAGATCAACCTGAAAATTTTGAAGCGCTAACATTAAAAGCTTTGCTCTATATTTCGCAGCACCACTTTGGTGATGGGCTAGCCATTGCAGAAAAAGGTCAAAAGATAAATCCTTACAATGCTTTAATTTATGGAATACTGGTAGATGGAAATGTGGAAATGGGAAATTACCAGGCGGCCGTTGCAAACTCGGATAAGATGGTTTCTATAAGACCTGATATCCGCTCCTATGCGCGTATATCTTACCTCCGCGAAATTCACGGAGATTATCCAGGCGCCATAGAGGCAATGAAACTTGCAGTAGAAGCGGGTGGAACAGGTGATGAACCTACAGAGTGGACACGCATACAACTTTCACGATTATACGAGAACATTGGCGACCTCAAAAGCGCTGAGATGCATTATATGATTGCATTACAGGAACGCCCTGGCTATCCATACGCAACAGCAGGTCTTGGCCACATTGCGATGCTGAATAAAGATCTTCCTAAAGCAATATTATATTACGAGCAGGCATCTTCGGCAGTTGATGATTACGCGATACAAGAACAATTATCGCAGCTGTATAGAATGATTGGTGATAAAAAGAAAGCGGATATAACTCTTCAAAAAATTATTGATGGCATGAACAACGATGGGAAAAAAGGTGACCAGGATGAAAGCATCGGTCACTATGCTGATCGCGAACTTGCGTACGCCTATCTTTTACAGAACAATACTTCAGATGCGTTGAAACATGCGCTTATAGAATATAACAGGCGACCTGAAAATATAGATGTGAACCAAACTGTGGGATGGGTTTATTATAAGAGTGGTGATGCAACGAAGGCTGCTAATTATATGGATATGGCCTTAAAAACGAATTGTAAAAATCCAACATTACTTTGCCAGGCAGGCCTCGTTTACGCAAAAGAAGGAAAGAGGGAGAAAGCTAAAAAATTGCTCAATGAAGGATTGAAAAATAATCCGGGAATTGACCCCGAATTAAAATCAGAAAGCGAACTTGCGGTAAAAGGATTATAGGAAATGAAGGAGATTTCTTTAAGGCATAAATCGTGGCGGGGTGCCCTATTTATATTAGTCATTTTGCCGTTATCAACTTTTGCCCATACCATTAATTACGATCTCGAAAAAGCGCCGGCGGGCGATGTAGTTTGGTATTATCTAAAATTAGGTATCAGCCATATTGTTCCTTACGGACTTGACCACATCCTGTTTGTGGTAAGCCTGTGCCTTTTGAATTCTAAATTCAAAACGATCTTATGGCAGGCCACTGCTTTTACTGTTGCCCATACGATAACGCTTGCGCTGAGCATGAAAGGCATTATAAAAATGCCGGCAGATATCGTTGAACCATTGATTGCCTTATCCATTGCATTTGTTGCTGTTGAAAATATATTGCTGAGCGAATTAAAAGCATGGAGAATAGCAATCATTTTTATGTTTGGCCTCGTTCATGGAATGGGATTTGCCAGCGCGCTTAATGAAATAGGCCTGCCGAGAAATAAGTTTTTCACCTCTATTTTTTCATTCAATGTAGGCGTGGAACTTGGACAAATAAGTGTAATAACTCTTGTGTTTTTTCTTCTCATTTTACCCTTTGGGAAAAAGGCTTGGTATAAGCAGGTTATTGTTTATCCTTTATCGGCAATCATCGCGTTAATAGCGTTGTTCTGGACATTTCAGCGAATATTTAAATTCTAAGAATTGTAAACTCTATGCTTTTTTATTGACTGAATTCACAAAGTCTTTGACACTCATTGCATCTTTCAATTCAAAATTGCCAATGCGGGTACGGCACAAACTACTTAGGTAACCGCCACAGCCAAGAGCTTCGCCAAAATCATTTGCCAGGCTGCGTATGTAAGTTCCGGTAGTGCAGGTAACTCTAAAAAATATTTCAGGCATTTCTATCCGTGTAATTTCAAATTTATTTATAGAGATTTTTCTTGGCTCGAGTATAACATCCACTCCTTTACGAGCAAGCAGGTAAACAGGTTTTCCTTTTTGCTTTATCGCTGAATGTATCGGTGGAACCTGCATAATCTCACCGGTAAATTTTTTAGTTGTTTCGTAAATTGATTTGTCGGTAATATCATTCAGTGATTTAAAATTTCCCGGCTCACTTTCTAAATCGTAAGTTGGTGTTGTAGCGCCCAGGGTTATTGAGCCTGTATATTCTTTTTCCTGCGCCATACATTCATTGATCTTCTTGGTAAACTTTCCGGTGCAAACAATTAATAATCCTGTTGCAAGTGGATCAAGCGTTCCAGCATGCCCTACTTTTTTTATTTTAATTGTATTACGAATCTTTCTCACAACATCAAAAGATGTCCATTCCAATGGCTTATTTATGAGTAAAACTCTTCCCTCTTCAAATGTATTATTAGTCATTAAAAAATTTAAATTGCCTGTCTTGTTTTTAATTCGAGGTATTTATTAATGGTAGCGACGGTAAGCTTCTCCGGAGAACTTAACAATGATAAAATCCCATATTTTGAAAGCTCTTTTGCAATAAGCCTTTTTTCAAAAGCAAATTTCTCAGCAATGGTCTTAATATAAACTTCTTCAATATTGGTTGCACGGTAGTTTACAAGCTTGGTCAATTCAGTATTCTCAAAAAACACTACAAGCAAAAGATGATGATTTGCAAGCGAGCGTAAATAATCCAGTTGCCTGTTCAAACCTGATAAGGATTCAAAATTTGTAAAAAGTATCAGCAGGCTCCTATGCTTAATACGATTGCGAATTTGCATGTATAACATCTCGAAATCACTTTCAAGAAAATCTGTTGATTGGTTATATAATAACTGTAATATATTTTCTTTTTGAACCGGCTTGCGGTCTGCGGCGAGAACTGAACCAATGGCATTTGAAAAAGTAATGACTCCTACCCTGTCTTGCTTTTTCAGGCAAACGTTGCTCAGCACAAGGCAGCTATTTATCGCATGATCGAGTAATGTCAGTCCGCCAAATGGCATTTTCATCAGGCGTCCTTTATCAATAATACAATACACCTGCTGCGATCTCTCGTCCATAAAATTATTTATCATCAGGCTCCCTCGTCTTGCAGAAGCTTTCCAGTTGAGTGTACGTATATCGTCACCAGTAACGTATTCTTTGATCTGCTCAAACTCCATGCTCTGGCCTATTTTACGCATTCGGCTGCTTCCACTTTCATGCTGTATTGTAGCGTTGGAAAGCAACTCGTATTTATGCAACTGCATAAAAGAAGGATACACATGAATGGTTTCATGCGCATCAATTGTTATTCGCCGGCTGAGAAATTTTAATGGCGATGATACAAATAAATGAATATCTCCAAAATGATATTCTCCTCTTTGCAATGGCCTTAGAAACCATTGTATTTTCTTCTGCTGCCGCGCCTTTAAGAACAAGAATCTTTTCCAATTTCTTACCTGGAACTGCGGAGGTAATTCATCAATTATTTTTACAGTAATGGGAAAAGAAAAATCATTTTTTACAATAAGCTCAATTTTATTTTCATCGCCGTTACTTAGCCGTCCGGATGTATTTCGTCTTGCCGATGCGGCCTTTTTTGAAAAAAATAAAAACCCATAGTCAACCAGGCACAGCATAAAAAAAACAAAAAAAACTAAAATAGGTATTAAGTTAAGGGCAGGAATATAAAAAGCAATTACAAACAGGATTACACATGCCAATATGGATGCGTAAAAACGAATTGTAGGAAACAGGTCGCCAATATATTTTTTTACAGCATACAATATTCTGGAATTAATCTTTGCTTTATTTTTTTAGGATGTAAACTCTTATCTAGGCACCTCAATACTGCTAATTATATTTTGAATAAGTTCATCAGGTGTAATGCCCTCCATTTCCTTTTCAGGTGTTAAAATAATTCTGTGCCTCATTACCGGCGCGGCCATTTCAACCACATCTTCCGGCTTCACAAAATCTCTTCCTTTTATAGCGGCGTTTGCTTTTGCCGCTCTCAGGATGGCAAGCGAGGCACGTGGCGATGCCCCCAGGAATAAAGAAGGGTTATTCCTCGTTTCATTCACAATTTTCGCAATAAACTCTACAAGCTTCGGATCTATAAGTATTTCATGTATCAGTTGCCGGTAGTGTAATATATCACCCGGAGAAATAATCTTTCTTACATCCCCAAGTAACAAATTTTGAGCGAGTGATTGCTGGTTTAAAAGAATATGTATCTCCTCTTCAAGGGTTGGATACTTTACGCTTATTTTAAATAAGAACCTGTCAAGTTGTGCCTCCGGAAGCCTATATGTTCCTTCCTGCTCAATAGGATTTTGCGTAGCCAGCACAATAAATGGAAACTGCATAATGTGCGTGGTTCCATCAATAGTAACCTGCCGTTCTTCCATTACTTCAAATAATGCGGCCTGCGTTTTTGCCGGAGCACGGTTTATTTCATCTATCAAAATAATATTACTAAAAATTGGCCCTTTTTTGAATTGAAACTCTGCTTCGCCGGGATTAAAAACTGAAGTGCCGAGAACATCACTTGGCATTAGATCCGGTGTAAACTGTATCCGGGAAAAATCAGCATTGATGATCTTTGCCATCAACTTGGCCGTGAGGGTTTTTGCAACCCCGGGAACTCCTTCAATCAAAATATGTCCATCACACAGCAAGCCAATCATAAGCATGTCCACCATTTCATGCTGGCCAACAATTACTTTACCGATCTCCTTTCTTATATCAGCAACAGCATTGTTTAACGGGCTCAGGTCAATCCTCTGTTCAAAAAGGTTCTCTTCCATCAGGTTTTTAGTTTTGTAAAGTTTTCTATTTCTGTATTTAATTTCAGCAATAACGCATCATCTATTTCTTCTTCTGAATGAATTTGTTGGATAAGTGAGAATAACTCCCGTGTTTTTTCTTTTGGGAAACCACTTTTACCGGAAAGTGAATTCATAAAATCATCATTAATATTTGCGGTACTTATGAAATATTTATTCCGAATATGCTCATAAAAATAAGTGATCATCTTGTCTGCGATATGCCTGTTATTTTTTTTCTGAAGATATAATCTGCCAACAGTTTCGGTAAAAGTAACGGTTGTGTTCACATTAGGCTTCACAACCGGTATGATTCTTTGCTTCCTCTTTATGTTGAAGAGGATAAACAAAAACAATCCCACTATGGCGATCCAGAATGCCCATAACAAAGGGGGATGTTGTTTAATAACATTTAACGAGGAAAAATTATCATCCGCAGCGCCCTTATTATTATTTCTACGCCGTGACGATCCTGAATTTTTATAATATTCATCCCAGTAAATATTTTTAGGATCGGGGCGCAGGTAGGAAATCACATTTTCGAAATATTTATAATTGTCTTTTGTAAGCAAAAAATAGTTTCCAAAAATGCGTGGCGCTACATGAAGATAAATTCGTCCTTTACCGGAAAATAAAACAATGTAATCGGGCTCATTGATTTCATTGGTGCCTAAAACTCTTGTGAATAAAGTATCATACTCCGACAGCGCGTTTAAGAAAGGATAGTAATAATAACCATAAGAGGGCGCATTAAAATCGTGGCCGAAGTACATGTTTACATGGGTTTCATGCATATTGCCTTTTAGTTCTTCAGTAATCTCACCCTGCCTTTGTGTATTACAATTTATATTTTCAAGCAGCTTGTTGTCGATGTAATCTGCAGAAATAAAAAGATCGTTGCCCGCTCTTACATAATCTAAAAAGGCTTTTATTTCAGAATAATTTAAAACGAGATTTTTAGTAATAAGAAAATAAAGGGAATATTTTTTATCCGTTGAATAAGATTTGATGTTCTGCCACACATCATCAAATGGTTCTGTAATATCTTCCACATACCGGTCGCCAAACAGATGCTTAAATTGGTTATAGGCCACAAAAGTGCCGAATGGTTGTTTATCGCCTTTACGGTAATTTTCATTCAGTGGCGGCAGTACCCGCTTACCTGAATTTCCGCAACCAATACAGGCGACTGAAAAGATGATAAAAAAAGTTCTGTATATAAAAGATATTTTCAAAAAGGTTATACTTGTTTGTTGAATGAAAAGAATTGCCCTTTCAACTTGCGATAGCGTTCGTTGTTTATTTCAAACTTCCCATACCACGCGTATTCATAATTAAGTGTAAGCGAAGCAAACTCTTGCCTGTAACTTTGGTTCGATAATTCTTTCACATAATTATAATTTGTTTTGTCAGGTGAATATAGTATCAAATCCCTGTCAGCAAGCTTCTTAAGCGTTTGCAAATACAAATACCTTGTCGACAAGTTATAATCACTTTTTGATTCTGCATCATTGATAAGGTTATCATATTCCGAATATTCATTTAGCCCTTCAGGTTCACCCTCCGTTTGCGGATCACCAATCTTTGTATTTCTTTTTAAAAAAATACCATTTGTAATAAATAATTTATAAATGATATAGCAATTAAAAAAAATAGCAACTGCCCAGAAAAATATTTGAAGCAAAAAGCTATTGAGAAAATTGTTTCCTCCAGAAGAAGCGCTTGAGCTTTTCTTCTTCTCTGAGTTACCAACACTCACAGTATCCATTCTAAGCCCTTTTTGTTTTTTCAAAAGGCTGTCGAGATAAGCTATGTAGGCAAAGTCACGGCTTCCTTTCCATCTTTGCAAAGAGTCATCGCTGATATCAAAAGCTGTTTCGACAATCGCGGTGTCTGCAGGAATTTCAGATAAATTACCTGATGAATCTTCATATTCAGGACTGTAAGTAGTATCTGTTTGTAAATCCAAAGAATCCTGCGCAAAGGAATGGCTGTAAAAGATTAATGAGCAAACAGCAATTATTAAAAATCTTTGGGCTCTACAATTCATAAACGGTTCCGTTCTTTATAATTTTTCCATCCGCAAGCACTACGCCTTTCCTGTGAAGGCTAACAGGATATAATACAAAATACCATAAAATAAAAAAGAATGAACCGCTGAGAATAATAACGCTCACAGGTACGGGAAGCCCAAGATCGTGAGAATCTCTTTGAAACGTGTTGCTCATAAGGTGTGTAACATAGCTTTCAAAAAAAGCCGCTACAATAAAGAGAGGGACCAGGCTTACACAAATTTTCATTGCGTCTTTGGCGGACTTTAAGAAAGAATGCCTTCTTGTATATGTGCCGGGGAAAAGCCAGCCAAAACCAAGTATGAGCCCCGCACAGCTTGCTACGACAATCGAGGATATTTCGATAGTACCATGAATCCAAATTACCATAACAGATTGCCAGCCGAGGCCCTGCGAAAAAAATAAATATTGAAAGCAGCCCAGCATAATTCCGTTCGTCCACATTAAAAGTATGGTACCAATGCCAAACAGGACTCCAAATACAACCGCTTTAAAGGCCACACTTATATTGTTATATGCGATACGAACCAGCATGGAAAATTGGTTGTCATCTTTATAAACCCCGAACGGGTCTCCTTTGCGAATACGCGAAATGGTATCGTCATAATACCCGGGCTGCACTTTGTGGTTAAAAAAATCCGGTGCATAATTAGGGTCGGTTGTGGAAGAAATAACACCTATGGCTACAAAGGAAACAAATAGTATAAAAGTGAATAAAAAAACTTTGTGGTAACGGCGAAAAAGTAAGGGAAGTTCATACTTCCAGAAAAGCCATATCCTCGAATATTTTTGTTTTTTATTTTGGTAAATACTTTGATAAATACCTGCAGCGATACCATTGATCCACCGGGTCACTTTGCTCTGGGGATAAAAAGTTTTTGCGTAAGAAAGATCGTCCAGCAAGGTTACAAACCTGTCGGCCATTTCATCAGGGTCGTTTGTTTTTTCATGCTGATACTGATTCCATTTATCAACATTTTTTTTAATAAACCTCGCTTCACGCATTGCATAAAATTAGGGAAAAACCTATCCCAAACACTATGGGACCAACCGGATTAAAAAAATTTATCACATTATGTTTTAAAAATAATAATTTGCCTTATGCCCGTTATCCAGATAGCTACCCCTTTTAATATTGACCTGGAGTTTGAAATCGCAGAATTTCATAAACGGCTTTTTGCTTATCTCATTGATTTTACGCTGCTGATATTATTCTTTGTCAGCATGAAATATTTTTACTATGGGGGTTTTAATATAGTAAGTGACTCTGAACTCAGAAGCCATGTGGGAATTGATATTCTTACTATCTCACTTCCTATGCTGCTGTATTCACTGGTGTGCGAAGTGCTCATGCATGGCCAAACGATTGGGAAAAAATTATTGAACATAAGAGTGATAAGCCTCGACGGGGGCGAACCACAGCTAAGCCAATACATCGTGCGATGGATGTTTAAAGCTTACGAATGGCCCTTTTTTTTCGGATATACCATTCTTACACGCGAAAGCCTCATCGTATATATTCTTGTCACTGGTTTCTTTGGGATCATTGTAGTAATTATTATTGCCATTGCAAAAAAAAATCAGCGGCTTGGCGACCTGGCAGCTAATACAGTGGTCGTAAATACAAAATCGGTTTTCACCGTAAATGATACGGTATTTATGGACATACAACCCGAAAATTATGTGGTAAAATTTCCCGAGGTTTTAAAACTCAGTGACCGCGACATAAATACTATAAAAAATGTAATAAGCCTTTTTTACAAAAATCACAATACTCAAACCTGTGTACGGGTGGCGTACAAGGTGCAGGAAGTATTAAAAATAAGCACTGATTTATACGCAATTGATTTTCTTGAAAAACTCCTGGCGGATTATAACTATCTCGCTACTAAGTAACGGAAATACTTAACTATCTAATCGCAGCGGTCAAAATGCTTACTATTATTATAAGCGCATACAGGGAAAGAATAATAATTGTAAACACACCATAAAATTTAAACATCGATTTAAGATTCATCAGCGATTCATCAAAATTCTCCTGGCTTATTGCTTTTACAGCAGATTGCATTTTTACAGAAAATTTATAAAGATAAAAGCACGGGAAAAACATCATCAACGCTAAAAATAAATACACAATGGTCATTCCTACTTTCACTCCCGAACTCATGGAAGATGACATTGAACTATATGGCGGTATTTGAGTAAACAGTGCTGGTATAAAAAAAGCTAATAAGACCATAAAGCCGCAAAGAATAAAGCCCATTATTGCCAGGAACTTTCCCCAACGTGCAGATTCTGTCAAGTAACTCAGTCCGCCTGGGGAAACCTGGAGATCATTGTTCAGTAAATCCTCGTTTATCATACCGTTGATTTTAGTTTTGGCTGTGATTTTATATTTACTGCTGTTTGCTTAAGCCAACGGCAATAAATGATTTTACTAAACTAAATAAACGGGAGCTTTCAGCAAAAATAATAAGGTAGAAAATCCGAGGGAAATGATATAAAGTAAGAGCAGGCTACCTTGAACGAACACTAAATTAATAGGCTCTTGCAAATAAAACCCTTTCCTTACTCGGAGAGCCCGTAAGTACACATTTACCCTCTTCCTGCAAATTATTTAGAGGAATGCAACGTATGGTCGCTTTGGCCTTTTCTTTAATCTTGTCCTCCGTTTCTGCAGTACCATCCCAGTGCGCAGAAACGAATCCTCCCTGCTCATCAAGAATTTTTACAAATTCTTGCCATGTATCCGCCTTTCTAATATTGTTGTCGCGGAAAACTTTTGCTTTATTAAAAATGCTTGCTTGTATATCGTTTAACAATAGTGAAACGGTGCTTGCCAATCCATCCATGGAGATGGATTTTTTTTCTTTGGTATCCCTGCGTGCAATCTCCACTACATTATTTTGTAAATCTCTAGCGCCGATTGCGATTCGCAAAGGCACACCCTTTAGTTCATATTCGGCAAACTTCCAGCCGGTACGGCGGCTATCGTCATCGTCATATTTCACTCTTATTCCCAAGGCTTTAAAATCTTCCATAAACAAGTTCACCTTTTCATCTACCATTTGCTTTTGTTCATCAGTTTTATAAACAGGAACAATCACCACCTGTATTGGTGCAATTTTCGGAGGGAGTATGAGGCCGTCATCATCACTATGAGCCATTATCAATGCCCCTATTAACCGGGTGCTTACGCCCCAGCTTGTTGCCCATACATAATCAAGCTTGTTTTCTTTATCGGTGAATTGTACATCAAATGCCTTAGCGAAATTTTGTCCCAGGAAGTGGGACGTGCCTGCCTGTAGTGCTTTACCATCCTGCATAAGCGCTTCAATACAATAGGTATCTACCGCACCTGCAAAGCGTTCATTTATACTCTTAATTCCTTTTATCACCGGAACAGCCATCCATTCTTCAGCAAATTCTGCGTAGATATCAAGTATCCTTAAAGTTTCTTCTATGGCTTCCTGTGAGTTTGAATGCGCCGTGTGGCCTTCCTGCCATAAGAACTCGGTAGTACGCAGGAAAAGCCTTGTGCGCATTTCCCACCGCACAACATTCGCCCATTGATTTATGAGCAAAGGAAGATCACGATAAGATTGAATCCATGTCTTATAGGTATTCCAGATAATTGTTTCTGATGTAGGCCTTACAATTAGTTCTTCTTCAAGTTTAGCTGAAGGGTCTACAACAATCCCTCCGCCATCGGGGTCATTCATAAGCCGGTAATGAGTGACAACGGCACACTCTTTGGCAAAGCCTGCAACATGGGAAGCTTCTTTACTCAGAAAACTTTTCGGGATAAATAAAGGGAAATAGGCGTTCTGATGGCCTGTCTCTTTAAATCTTTTGTCGATCTGGTCACGCATGTTTTCCCACAATGCAAAACCGTAGGGCTTTATCACCATGCAACCTCTTACTGCACTGTAATCAGCCAGGCCTGCTTTTATTACAATATCATTATACCATTGAGAATAGTCGCTTTCCCTACTTGTAATTTCTTTACTCATTTAATTCTTTATATCTTTTTAATAATTCATTTTCTATTATCGAGCCTGGTCAATTTTTTTCAAGATCATCAATATGGGAAATTTATTTAGAAAAGTTAGCCAGGATTCCGGGGATCATACGTATCGCTTTTGCCGCGAAAAATCTGTTGAAATTCTGTTGTCTATTTGCAAAACAAAATGGCATTTCTTCTTGGCTATATTTTAACACCCCCGGAGTTTTTTAAACGTTAGATAACTGTTCTTTTTGATTAAATTTACACAGCGCTCCGCGCAAAAGTAATAACTTCAATTTTAAATTCTTATAAACTTAAAGCCATGAAAACAAAACTTTTACTTCTCCTGGGTTTAATAGTTATATTAGGCAGTTGCAGTTCTGCCTATCGCACCGGTCAAACTCCAGACGATGTCTATTATTCACCAGCTCCTGCGCAAGATGTTTACGTAACCTCGAACAGCCAGGATGAAAAAGACAGTTATGCTTATAACAATTCAGGTTATAATAGCGAGGACATGCAAATAAGGCGAGGCATACGAGATCCGAGATATCGCAGTAATGTAAATATTGATTTTGGTTATGGTTACCAGGATTATGGATATTATAATCCTTATTCTTACAATACATACGGTTCTTACAATCACTATGGATATGGGTATAACAGTCTTTATTATAATCCATATAATAGTTACAGCAGTAATTTTTATGTTTCGCCTTATTATGACTACTACTATTCTCCGCAAGTATATGTCTATCCAGGCTCAGGGCCAGTCAGCCGCACAATCGCTCCCCGTAGGTACAATCTTGGGGCTTATACAAATAATACAAACACATCGATTTCAAATAATGGTTATAGGCCGGCGATTACTACTCCTACAACCTCTGCGCCCATCAGAACAATTTCTACTACGCCTTCAAACGGCGGTGTAACCACTCCAGTTGCCCGTAGTTCAAGAAATGGAGTTGGAAATTTCATAAGGCGTGTATTTACTCCTGAGAATAATAGTAATAGTAATACTAACAACAACAACAATAACCGGGTGTACCGGAGTGAAAACAATAACACCAATAATACTTATAACAATTCAAATTCAAGCCCAACAAGGTCTACTCAATCCAGTTCACCAAGCAGCAGCAGTAGCAGTTCTTCTTCGGGAAGCAGCAGTGCGCCGGTGAGAACATTTAGAAAATAACTGGTTAATTTTATTTGTTGCTCTCAAAATTCTTAATTAAGGAAAATAACTGTAAGTACATACAGCGCTCTTTCCAACATTACAAAAATCTTGTAACATGAAATCACTATACCTCGTAGCAATCAGTATGCTTGCTATTTTAAATACTTACGCCCAGGAACCGGCTGATGCCCTGCGTTACTCATGGCTTACTCAAGGCGGTACCGCACGCAATCAGGCAATCGGGGGAGCGGGTGCGTCATTGGGCGGTGAATTTTCTTCTCTTTTTATCAATCCGGCAGGATTGGGGTTTTATAAAACAAATGATTTTGCTCTTACACCTTCGTATGCTCTTAAAAATTATAAGACTTCGTACCGAAGTGGCGGTGCGAAAAGTAATGAAACAGATTTTAATCTTGCGGCCAGTGGATTTTTATTTTCAGCACCGTCGGATGCAAAATCCGTAAAAAGTGTAACATTTGCCATTGGAATAAATAAAGCGGCTGATTTCAATAGTCACGTTTATTATAAAGGTCAAAATAATTCATCAAGCTATTCAGAAAAATACCTTGAAGAATTAGTAAATAATAATGTAATCGATCCCAACAGTGCCGCCAGGGATTATCCTTATGGATCAAGTCTTGCTTTCAATACTTATTTGATTGATACAGTTCAGGCGGCCGACGGTTCCGTCGCGGGGTATCGAAGTGTTGCTAATCCATCTTTTGGACTATCACAGGAAAACACCATAAATACTTCCGGGGGCATTACGGATCTCGCCCTTGGTACGGGTGTAAACCTGAAAGAAAAATGGTTCTTTGGCGCAACGGTCACCTTCCCTTTTTTAAATTATAACCGCGAAGCAAGTTATAAAGAAAGTGATCTTTCTGGCGACGCCAGTAATAATTTTAATTATTTTGAATCGAATGAAACATTGCGAACCAAAGGGGTCGGTATTAATGCCAAGCTGGGGATAATTTATAAACCGGTAGAATATGTAAGGCTGGGGCTTGCAGTGCACACACCCACATTCTACCAACTAACTGACACCTATAATGCCGAGATCATAACAGATCTTGAGGGTTATGGAGGCGCTGGTATAAAGCATCAAAACTCAATTGATGTGAGCGGCTCTCAACTTGAATCTAAATACAACCTCGTTACTCCCTTAAAAATTATGGCAAGCGCTTCTTATGTTTTTCGGGAAGTTGAAGATGTGCAGAAACAGAAAGGATTTGTAACGGCAGATGTTGAATACATTAATTATAAAGGGTCTTCGTTTTCAGCGGTTGATAATACGGACGGGAGCGGCTCCAAAGAATACTATAATTCTTTAAACAAAACAATTGACAATCTTTATAAGAGCGCTATAAATGTAAGGCTGGGTGGAGAGGTAAAATTTAATACCATTATGTTCAGGCTCGGGGGTGCTTACTACGGAAATCCTTACAAAAATGAAAAGGCTGATATTGTAAAAGTGAGTGGTGGCCTTGGTTATAGAAACAAAGGGGTTTTTATTGACCTTACTTACGTTTATTCAATTAATAAGGATATTCATTACCCGTATCGCCTGCAGGACAAAGCAAATGTTCCCGCATTTATTAAAAATAATGCCGGAAACATTGTTGCGACGGTAGGCTTCAAAATATAGAGACTGTTACTTCCTAAAGGGGGTATTTAACTCCCATTGCAGTTATCCAGGCGCTAATAACCTCTGTGATATCGAGTTTTATTTTTGGAAATGTACTGAAAAAAGGAGGAGATAAAGCCTATGCATAATTTTAAATTATCAAACGGTTGTTCTATTTCATTTTCTTCATGGCAGCAACCACTTTTTTTGTTTCCCCGGGATAAATACTTATAAAGTGGGAACGCACTACTGCGGCTGTATTCGCATGCGATCCCGCAAGTTTCACGTCAATAATTTGTGATGATTTTACAGGCATATGGCAATCGATGCAGTTTGTACTTATGATGTTACCAAGGCTTTCCGTTAATTTGCATTTTCTTCCACGTTCATTATTATGGCAACTGATACAACGTTGCGAAAATACTGCCACCTGGCCCCTTTCATTTTTATGAATATTATGACACGTGACACACGTAAGGCTTTCACTCATTCTAAAGCATTTGCTGGCACGCAATAAACCATATTGATTTCCATGAACGTCAATATCGTCAGGTTTAGGCGCGGTTTTATTCTCAGCAAAAAAATTGTACAGGGAATCGCCCAGCATAAAACTAAAAGACGGCTTAGTTTTTCGCAAACTACCTCCATGGCATAAGGCGCACAATTCTAATTTTTGAATTCTTGAAAAGCTTGCTGGATTGATAATGTATTTGCCGATATTTTTCCCGGGATTTTCTGTATGATATTCTACATGTCTCAAGCCAGGACCGTGGCATTTTTCACATGAAATGCCATATACGATTTCTTTACGATCATATTGTTCGATGCCACCTAAGCTAAAAGATATTGTATTAAAATAAGTACTATGGCATTCAAGACAACGGGCATCTATCTGCCTGTTGAAATTTGGGGAATTCGTAAATCCTGGGCTGTTTGCCCATCTCCCCGCCGCGGTGAAGTAAGATATAGGTAACTGAAAAAGCCGATCATCTTTCCAATATAAGTATCCTTGTCCTTTATTTCCAGACCCAATAACTATATCGAATTTTTCAGTAGTTTTTTTGTTTCCTTTATAATATTCTGACTGGTAAAACGAATTTCCTTTTTGTTCCATTACCATCACGTCAAGGGAATCGAATACAAATTTATTTCTATCAGAGCCAAAACTTCCTTTTATAAATCTTTTAGTGGCTAGTTGAGATGTAAGATAGTGAGCGCTATGAAGATGTTTTTCATAAATATCGTTGTGGCAATTCCCACAAGTTGCAGCGCCTGCAAATTGCTGATAGACTTCAATTTCCTCACTGCCAGTGTTGTCTCTTTTCTTTCCATTATCCGTGTTCATGCATTTCGTGAGCAATAAAACACATGAAGCAATCGAAAAAATTATGATTGTTGAACGTTTAACCCTTCTTATTTTTTTCATGATTAAGAGAGGAAATTCATAGCCTATGCAGCTTCATAAAATGATTGCAGGCAATAAAAATTTTATATTGTTTATCATCGCTTTCATCTCAAGCTATCTTTACCTCTTTTTAAGAGCGTATCCCTTTTTTCACCTGTAATATTTATGGTGTTGGTTGTATCAGGAATGCCGCCGTTTACATTTTCAATACCACCAGCGGTGTTCTCGCTTTTTGCGTCTTTTTTTTCAACTTTATCACTGTCTTTGTAATGCATATCATTATCTGAAGTACAACCAGCGAAAAACAATACGAGGGCTAAAAATCCAATTCTTCTTTTCATAATAAATGTTTTCGATTAAATAATCTTTTCTATAATTATTATCAACTGCTTTATTATTAAGCTTGCGATTCTAATAAAACACAAATCGCATACCCTTTTTACGACTACTTTATTTTTTGTTATCTGCCCGTTTTTGTAACTCTTCAATCGGCATATAAATAAGTCGCCCTACTGGGTTTTTACCTTTGTATGTTATTACTTTCAACATCACCGACTCCTTTGGAACTATGAGCGGTTCTGCATATTTTGGCGAGAAGCAGTCCGGAAATGAATTATCAAACGTGTAATAAATGTCGAGCCCTTTTGGCTCAGTACTCAATTCAATCATTAATTGCTTATTGCCGGTATTGGTCGCCTCAAATATAGGATCGTATGCGCTTGGCGCATAGTTTATTTCAGATTCATCAAGTCGTTTGAATTGGTTCTCCACTCTTGGGAAAAAATTATCCCAATCCCTTTTTTCTTTCGGTGACCATAATGCTTCTGCTATTGCGAAGCCGCGTGGCCATGTCATGTATTCGGCATGGCGGAATGTGTACAATTGTTCCGACCACAAATTCGCCTGGCCTCCTTTAATATATTTACTATCCACGCCTTCTGGTACCGGCTCAAATTGGTAAGCTTTTTTTAATCTTAGGGTTGCATAAATGTGCGGTTCAATTATCGGGTCTCCCTGCATATAATCTATGTAAGCAAAATCCGTAGGACTCATCACTACATCGTGCTTCATCTTCGCGGCTTCAATGCCTCCCTTCATGCCGCGCCAACTCATAACAGCTGCGCTTGGAGCGAGGCCTCCTTCAAGTATTTCATCCCATCCCATAAACTTTTTGCCTTTTGATTCTACAATTTTTTCTACTCTTTTTTCAAAATAGCTTTGCACTTCTTCCATGGTTTTTAACCCTTCCTTTTGCATCAGCGCTTTTACAGCATCGCTTTTTTCCCAAAAGGTTTTGAAGGTTTCATCGCCGCCCATGTGGATATATTCGAAAGGAAATAAATGCGCAAGCTCAGTGAGCACCTTATCAAGGAATTCGTAAACGTTTTCGTTTGCCGGACATAAGTTATCATCAATAAGCGCTGTATGTGTTGACCAATCTTTGATATTTTGGCCGGAGCTAACTTCAGACTTTGGGCCTTGTCCGGCGGAACAAGCCAATTCAGGATAAGCAGCGATAGCTGCAAGACTGTGACCCGGCACATCTATCTCAGGTAAAATATCAACAAAGCGGTCTTTGGCATATTGAACAATCTCTTTAATATCGTCCTGCGTATAGAATCCGCCATAAGTGCGTGGCTCATCAGGCGAAGGGGGCTGAAATGTTCCAAAATAGCCAACCCTCTTTACATTCCATGCCCCTACTTCCGTTAACTTCGGCAGCGATTTAATTTCAATTCTCCATCCTTCATCATCCGTAAGATGTAAATGCAATAAGTTGTATTTGTATTTCACCATTTCATCGATATATTTTTTTACCTCGTCTTTAGTAAAAAAATGACGCGCTACATCGAACATTAATCCTCTCCAGCCAAAGCGCGGATAATCTGTGATGCTGCATGCAGGAATTTTCCATGCCATATTTTTTACTACGTGTATACTTTCAATTTCTTTCGGCATCAGTTGGACTAAGGTTTGCATGCCATAAAAGAGACCTGCTGGCTTATTAGCTGACAGCATGATTGTGCCGGATGTAATATCAAGTTTATACCCTTCATTTCCCAATATAGCATCACTTATCAAAGAGAGCTTAATAATATTTGAACCAGCAGCCGTTGATGAAGTTTTTACATTAACTAAAAAACCGGCAGACTGTGACAGTTTTTTAGAAAGAAAAGTTGCAACCCGCTTTGCATCAATATCCTTTGACAGAATAACGATATTCGTTTTACTATTCAATATAAAATTACCACTCCCCTGCTTTAAAGAAACCGGTGCCGGCAATAAAAGTTCTTCAATACTTTTTACCTGGCAAATACCAAAAAGAGGAATACACATTAAGACTGGAAATAAAATAGTTTTCTTCATTATAAGAATATTTTAAAATAAAAATAAGTTCAAATTTTCATTAATCCCCGATTAAATAATATTTAATGAGAAATAGAAAGAAAGCGCCACCCAAAAATAATTGTATTGGAATTACAGATACATGATCCTTTATTTCTTCAACAGACAATCGATAAATGTGGTGCCTTATTTTAGCATATCTTTTTGCAACTTTTTTATAGGTATTATGGCTATTCATTTTTCAGATCATTAATAATAGATATTTCATGCACTTGTTTGGCAATAACAGAAAGCATTTTTCTTCAAATATGCTAAGATTACTATTGTCGTCGAAGCGAGAAAGTCTTGTTCTACTGTTTATTTTTCAAAGCTCAATTTAAAAATTGGTCACAACTTCATGGTATTTTTATTGTCCGGATATTTCCTTTAAAGTCTTTTATTTCCACCGACGTAATCTTGCTGTCAATATTTAAAAATCGTCCTGATTGGGATAAAAATGAAGAGCCATAATCTATGTTTACCAAACGACTTTTCCCATTTTTATAGTAAATTTTTGCGCTGGCATCCCCCGGCTGTAAATCTATCGTACTAAATTTCGTTTGTAGTTTGTAAACTTTTAATGGGCCTTTGTTCTGGCTTGCAGCAATCAAAACCTTGCCAGAAGGATTTTTGAATTTCACTAAAGCCTTACCATTTCCGGGTATAAACCATCCACTTTGTGAAATAGATTGTGGAGTAAATCCCCAATCTCCATTTCCTTTTAAAAGAATGCCATTACAAGCGTCATATCTTCCGACAGAAACTTCTGTTCCAAAATCATTGCCATTAATAAGTAAATCCAGTTTACCGTCACCATCGAAATCTTCGGCCAACATGCCATTCATGCATGAATACTGTAAAGCAGGAGGCAGGGCGTTAATTTCAAATTTACCTCCACCCAAATTTTTTATGTAGCTATTAGCGAAATAGTTGGCCTCCAACTTCAAAGCACCCGTCATTTCATTTTGCGTAAGCATCTCACTGAAAGGAGCTGTCGCATAAGATTTATAGTTTTGATATTTTGCTTTGAAAGAAATGATTTGCTTGGTCATGTCGTCACGCGTATGTACTGGAAATTCTTTCTTAGTAGTATCAGATTGAGAGGATGGTAGAAAGATAGTGGGAATGGCGTCATAACTTTCATTGTTGTCAAAATCCTTGGCATAAATTCTTACCGGATATTGATCGCTTGCTTTATAAAAGGAATTTAGGCCGAGATTTCCCGCGATAAAATCAATATCACCATCATTATCAAAATCGCCAGGCACAATACTGCTCCACCATCCGATCTTATTGTTGATACCTGATGCTCCGCTAATATCTTTAAGAATCCCCTTATAGTTTTTTAAAAATTTGACCGGCATCCATTCTCCGGTCAATACAAGATCCGTCCAGCCATCATTATCAAAATCAGTCCAAACAGCGTCACATACCATTCCAATTTTGTTTAATGAGGGAGCGATAGTTTTGGTAACATCCGTGAACTTCGGTATCCCATTTTTTGAATCATTTCTATAAATATAACATGAAACCGGCTGCGGGTATTTCCATGGATCCACTCTTCCGGCCACAAATATATCGAGGTCACCATCGTGGTCAAAATCTGCTACCCTTACACATGATTTACTCGTAAGGTTTTGAGGTACTGCATTTGAATCCAAAGTAAAATTCCCTTTCCCATCGTTAATAAGAAATTTATCCTTATAGCTCTGTGAATACCCAGGAGCTTCATAACCGCCGCTGGTGATATAGATGTCAAGGTCTCCATCACCCTCTGCATCGAATAGCGTGATGCCCATATCTATCGATTGAAAAGTTGAATCCATTCGGCTGAGTTGTGGTAATTTTTTTTGCACGAATCTGCCAGAAGACTGTTGAAGTAAAACTATTGCTCCCTGTGTAGAATTTCCGCCCACCACTATATCTTCAAGGCCATCACCATTTATATCGCCTGCTGCCAGTGCGGGCCCATATTCTGAAAACTTGTGTGGCAGCAGCTTTTGAATATTAAAATCGATAAAATCTTTTTGAGTTTGTACCCACTGGAGCTGAAGTGAATCTGTAATATCTGTTAATAAAACTGCGCGATCAACTAGTGGCAAGCTCCAATTATAATATTGATCCACATCTTTTATTTCAACTTTTAAAAGCTGGTTTGTTTTTACATTTGTCAGGACTTGCTTTTTATTATTTGGCCACTTTATTATCACTGAATCTATAGTTGCAACATTTCCCAAACCAAAATGTGCTTCTTTCTGCATTGATGATAAATAACCTCTATAGGGATTTTCTTCATAAACCTGCTGCATTCCCTGGTAGTATAATTCAATCCATGTACCAAGCCCATCGCGATTCAATGAATCTCCTTCAAGCTTAACCGATAAAAAGCGGTTAGCAACGTTGCCCTTATCTGAACTGGTGTTTTCGTAAAGAAATGCCTCATCATTTATATTATTTACAACAACATCCATATCTCCATCATTATCCAAATCTGCATATACAGCGCCATTTGAGAAAGATGAATCGGTAAGGCCCCAGCTATCAGTGACATTACTAAATGTTACATCTCCATTGTTATGAAAACCATAGTTGTGAATTTTTACTTGTGGTATTTGTTCCAAGGTATATTCCATACTTGCAACGGAAAATGACGTACCCCGAAAAGCAACAAAATCGTGATCGGTAACATCTTTGGGGAAACCATTTGTTATAATAATGTCGCGAAAGCCGTCATTATCAAAGTCTGTAACCAGTGGAGTCCAACTCCAGTCGGTTTCTGCAATTCCGGAGAAATAGGCGACGTCGCTAAATATGGGATCGCCGGTCGAATCGCCCTGATTGACCCTGGGACCCTGGTTAAGCTGTAACGTATTTCTCACATATTGATATTGGTAACCATAGATATCACTGTTTTGGTATGATTGATAACTGTTAGCATTCATCATCATCTTTTTCCGGTAGTTATCTTCGGGGTTCATATCGAGCTCAATGACATCAGAGAGTCCATCGTTATTGATGTCAATAACATCCTGGCCCATTCCATTGGCAGAAGTATGTTTAAAATAGGATGCGGCCTTATCAGTAAAGGTTCCGTTATGATTGTTGATATAAAGAAGATCATTTGATAAAAAATCATTCGTAACAAAAATGTCTTTATAACCGTCCTTATTAAAGTCTGCAATGGAAACAGAATGTCCATAGCCTTCAATTGTTATTCCAGCCTCTTTTGAAACATCGATAAACACAGGGTGTTTTAATTGCGGGCTCCAATCATTACGAAAAAGTTTACCAGTGCTAGGATGCGTACCATTAGTAATCTTCGGTCGAAAAGTGGAAGGGTTATCACGCTTTAATATCTCATTTACCACCAGGTACATGTCAAGATCGCCATCATTGTCGTAATCGAAAAAAGCAGCCATGGTGGAATGCGTCGTATCATTAAGACCGTATTCAGCAGCCATTTCTTTAAAAACGGGTATGCCGCTTTTATTTAAGCCCTGGTTTATGTACAACAGATTTTCTCTTTTTTGAGGGTCTTTATCCATAGAGACGCTTACATAGATATCCTGCCAACCATCATTATTTAGATCTATAATACTTACTCCTCTTGCCCACCGGCCCATGCCTTCCACAGCGGCGTCTTTGGTAATGTCATCAAACTTAAATTTTCCTTTATTCAGATATAACTTATTCGGGACCAGGTTTCCGGTGAAGTAAATATCTTGTAATCCATCATTATTAAAGTCACCGACACCCACGCCACCCCCATTATAAATATTAGTAACATTGATCGGGTTTAACGAATCGTTCTCAATAATCTTGTTATTAAAAAAAATACCGGACTGTGTAGAAGAGATTTTATTGAAAAGTTTTTTTTTATTATTACAGGAGATAATAAAAAAAAAGATCAAAAGTAATAAGCAGGTACATTTTCCATACGCACTTTGATTAGTTAATATCATAAGAGTTTTAAATAAATAAGGAAAGGTATTCATTGATAATGAAAACCTTTCCTTATAAACTAATATAAAATTAATAACCCGGGTTCTGAACTAACGTTGATCCATTTTTTGCTGCCAAATCTATAATTGAAGCAGGAATGGGAAAATATTCGTTTTTGCCTGCTGTAAATGACGCCGTTTGCTTATATATTCTTTTGGTCTTTTCAACGGCCAGATAATCGTTTAATGTTTGTGCCGCAATGCCCCAACGTACAAGATCAAAGAAGCGATGACCTTCATGAGCAAGCTCCAATCTTCTTTCAAATCGTACAGCGTCGGTAGCGTAAGCCTTATCTATCCAAGGAATATTGTAGGTATCAATTACATAATTAGCATCTGCACCTTGTACCCAGCTTGCAGGGCTTTTTGCTCTTGCCCTTACTAAATTAACGTATGTTCTTGCCGCCTCTAATGTACCAGCTTCAATTTCAGCTTCGGCAGCCATCAGTAATACATCAGCATATCTGATTAGATAGATATCCTTCGCTGTAACATTTTTCCATCCTGAAGAGGTTAGCGTGTTTACATCTTTTTTTGAATAAATATGTTTTTTAGGACTGAAAGGTCCTGCATAGTTTTGATCCCTTATCCATGAATATCCAGGATGTGGGCCCCAATCCCAAAAGGGAATACCTCTTCTTCCAACATTCCAGTCCAACCTGGGATCTAATGGCGTAATCTTATCATTAGTGAATGGGTCAGCATCCTTCAATCCCTGGTCATTTTTTAAATCAGAATTATTAAAGGTGCCGAACAGTGGCAAGCCTATGGCACTTGTCTTATGAGCGTTTACAAGATTTTGTGAAGGTTGAAAAAATCCGCAGCAGCCAAAATCACCGCCATATGGAAATGCAAGCCCTAAGGAAGCTTCTCCATCCTGGTCCACACTTCCCGAAGAGGCAGTTGCGATGACCAATACTTTTTCAGGGCTATTATTTTCATAATCAGCGTCAAAATTTTTCCAATATGCATCCTGCAAACCGTATTTAATACCTTGGGAAGTTTGGCCACTCGTAACTATCACATCGAATATTGCTTTTGCCTCCGTATATTTATGTTCGAACATATAAGCCTTAGCCAGGTAACACGCTGCCGCCCACTTGTTTACTCTGCCACCTTCTATTTGCGTTGCAGGCAAATTATCGTACGCAAATTTAAAATCAGCTTCAATATCCGGCCAGATATCTGTTGAATTATCATAAGTGGTTGTAGTCTCAGAAATGTAAGGGACATTCTTCCACATTCTTTTAGCATCAAAGTGGAAATGTCCACGCAACATTCTCGCCTGCCCGAGAATATTATTTTTTTCATCAGATGTTAGCGTAATATCCGGATCTTCTGCGAGCCTTATCACATCATTGGCCCTGGCAACGCCCTCGTAAACAGCCCTCCATTTATTTAAAAAATAACGGTTAGTGGGCTGTGATGCGTATTGTTCAACCTCTGTCATTTGAGGCTGATCGTTGGCGTCGGTCCCTTTATAATCATCGTCTGCTGCAACCCCGGCTGTTGCCCAGTTAACAGCGGAAGTTTCCCATGAGTCGCCGGCAATTCCCTGGCCGTCCATTACAGCATAAACACCAATTAATAATGCATCCAGGGCTTTTTTAGTTTTTACCTGGTCGGTAGCATATTTTCCGTAAGGTTGCGCATCCAAAAAACTTTTCTTGCAGGCATGTAATATGATAATACTCACTATTGCAAGGGGAATTAACCATAAAACTTTTTTATTTTGTTTCATCGTAGAATTTTAAGAATTAATAAATTAGAAAACAAGGTTTAATCCGAATGAGATAATTCGCGGAGTTGGAAAATTTCCAAAGTCTACACCGAGGCTATTTGCATCAACTTTTGCATCCCTGTAATTACCCCTTCCTGTTTCCTGTGTAGAAATTTCAGGATCTAAACCAGTATATTTTGTGATAGTAAATAAATTTTGCGCCTGAATATAAATTCTCAACCTGTCAACGCCAGCCTTACTAAGAGCATTGCCAGGAATGGTATATCCTAATGATAAATTTCTTAGGCGTAAATATCCGCCCGGTTCAACATAGTAGCTCACCGGCACCTGGCCGCTTGCTCCATCAGATCCGTCTAATACCGGTAGCAAAGCATCTGTATGGGTCGGCGTCCAGCTATCATATAACACTCTTTTATCCCTGTTCCCCTGGAAAGTGTTGAAATCTGTCCAATATCTCACATAATTTACGATTTCCCCACCGGCCTTCCAGTACAGAAAGGTAGACAAATCAAAGTTTTTATAAGATGCGTTTAGATTAAAGCCCATAGTAAAGTCAGGATGAGGACTTCCCATAAAGGCACGGTCATCAGGTGTGATTTTACCATCTGGCTTGCCATTGGGCCCTGAAAGATCCTTATACCTCCATTTTCCAATTCCTTTGTTTGCCTGGTCTAAAGCATCAACCTCTGCCTGGTTCTGAAAAAAGCCATCTATTATGTAACCATAAAAGCTGGAAATTGGGCGCCCGGTCACAGAGCGATTGAACGGATCGATTCTTGAACGATTACCTTCGAAAAAGGGATCCGCTATTTCTCCTACGGTATTTCTATACAAAGAAAAAGTAATGCCTGCGTCAATTTTCAAATTCCTCCTGGTGTTAGGCCTATAGTTTACCGAAAGGTCTATTCCCTTATTCTTCATTTCCCCGATATTTACCGGCTGTAACGCTACATTTCCATAAAGAGTAGGATCCAGTTGCTTTTCATAAAGCAGATCTGTTGTTTTGCGGTTATACAGATCAAGAACGATATTTAAGGTGCTGTTAAATAAAGCAGCGTCTATACCGATATTAGTGGTGGCAGACTGTTCCCATTTAATATCAGGATTTGCAATGAAGTCATGTCTCAATCCCGCTGCATAACTACTATTACTGCCGTCAATTGGGTAGGTCGCATTATTTCTGTCAAACACATAAGATGTAATAAATCCGTAGCCGGTTATATTATCATTTCCCAGTGTTCCATAACCCGCACGAAGCTTCAGATCATTCAACCAACTAATTTTGCCATTAAGAAATTTTTCCTCAGAAATTCTCCAGCCAGCACTTACTGCGGAAAAGTTACCATATTTATTGTTGGGGCCAAAAGCGTTTGAAGATCCGTCTCTGCGATAAGTGCCGCTTAGCAAATATTTATCTTCATAGTTGTAGTCTATCCGCGCCATCACGGGAGAATACTTTCTGTAGCGATATTCATATCCATTGCCGGAAGGAGTTGTACTTCTTCCCGAACCAACTTGCCAAAAATTCCGATCAAAGGAAAAATAATCATTGTTATGTGCATCTATTCCTCTTCCACCCCCCTCCACGATTTCTGTGCCTATTAATGCACGTACATCATGCTTTTCAAGAAATAACTTATGGAATGTCAGCGTATTATACCATGTCATTTGATAATCATAAGAGTGATACTCATTAAAGCTTCCTGTTCCGCCCCTGCCTTCGGCATTCTCGTAGGATGGGGTGCCAAAATCAAAACTGGTATTATTCCCGTAATCCATTCCTATCACAGACTTCGCAGTAAGGTATTTCAGGAAATCAACTTCTGCATAAGCTGAACCAATCACTCCAATTTTTCTATCCTTATTATCTTTGCCTCTGAACGCTGATGCATAAGGATTTTCAGCATTTCCGAGGTTAGATCCTCTTGAGCCGGCAAAATTGCCTTTTATATCGTAAACTGGAATAATGGGTTGCATCCGGTAGGCCATGGAAATTGAATTTCCTTCTCTCTGGTTATCGAAGCCATGTTTATCGATATAACTCAATTGAAGGTTTTCACCTACCCTAATTTTATTTTTTATAATAAAATTAGTATTGGCTCGTAACGAATATCTTTTATACCCGGTGTACACGAGAATTCCATCCTGGTCATAATAACCTAACCCAAAAAGATAATTGCCTGTTTCGCTTCCTCCCGAAACAGAAACATTATGACTCATCATAGGTGCCTTCCGGGTTACTTCACCAAGCCAATCTGTTCCGGTCTTATTAGCAGCGACAATAAGATAGGTGCCGGGTCCACTGACATCATTTAGATCCAGTTTGTACAAATCGGGATTCGCAGCCGGATCGCCGGCCTGCACACCACTGGCGGTACCCGCCAAAATATATTCCGGAATTATAGGGGTTGCGGTAGTTGCTTGTCCCCCATTGTATTGTCCGAGATTAAATGTTGTTGCTGTTTGACCGGGGATGCCTTGTTGAAGTTTTAGAAGGTATTGACCGTACTCCTCTGTATTTAGCAGATTAAATTTTTTAGTAAGGGATTGGGTGCCATAATATGCATCGTAACTTATTTTGGCTTTTCCTTTTCCTTTCTTGGTAGTAATAATAATTACGCCGTTAGCTGCGGCAGCTCCATATATCGCAGCAGAAGAACCATCCTTTAGAACCTGCAGTGATTCTATGTCATTAGGGTTAAGATCGCTGATTGAACCTACCCTGGCCCCATCCACTACGTACAGTGGATCATTGGAATTGAAAGTGGTAAATCCACGAATGCGCACAGTTGCTCCAGCCCCAGGAACGCCTGACGTACCAACTGTAACTCCGGAGGCTTTACCCTGCAATAAGCTTTCAACGTTAGAACCCGGATTTGCTATTAGCTCTTTAGCATTTACAACTGAAACCGAACCGGTAATATCCTTTTTCCTTTGAGACGTGTAGCCGGTTACAACTACTTCGCTTAAAGTAGACGTTGTTGATTTTAATCCCACTGTCACTTCAGATTTTCCAGAAATGGAAATCTCCTGCGGATCAAATCCAACTGAGGAAATGACAAGCCTCGCATTTGAATTAGGAACCGTAATTGTAAAATTTCCCGAGCCATCAGTTTGAGTGCCGGTATTGGATCCCCTGACCACGACAGTAGAGCCTACAACGGGTTGCCCCGTACCGGCATCTACCACTTTACCGGAAACTGTTTTCTGCTGTGCAATTATAGCATTTGTGAAAAACAGGAGGGATGACAAAAGTCCCACCCTAAGAAGTGTAGTTTTAAATCTCATATCTCAATCGTTTTAAAATTTCGTGTAATTTAACAAAAAATTAATTCGGAGCGTTGAAATATAAATATTTATCAAAAATGTACTTGATTATAAGATAGCGGGGTTAGTAATTTAATCTTATTCAAAAAGGTAGATTTTTATTTAAAAAAAATTGCCGTTTATTATAAAATTTGGAAATTATTCGTAGCTACAAATTATCGAAATTCATCAATTTTATTATGTTCGATACAGTTAGCATTATGTATTGAAACGCGTATATGTTTTACCGCAAAGACTAAAAACAGGTGGACTGATTAAAAGAGCATGCTGAATTTATTCGTGCTGTATAGATTAAATCTGGAGAATATCTTCCGAACTGCACTTCCGGTCTTATTTGTAAGATTCAAGCGTGAGAATATGTAATAAACGTACAAAAATTACCTGGTTTGTTTTAACCTCATGGCCAAATCATCAACCAGCGTTTCTTTTTTGTATTCATAAACAAGTTTACCATTCCTGTCAAACAGTGCTGTGTAAGGGGTTGATTGCAATTGATAAAGCTTTTGCAGAAAAAAAATGGGCTGCTCCATCCCCACGATTATATTGCTATTTGCTGCAGTTTTATATTTTTTTTCGAAATCTGCGATCTCACTGATTGGCCTGAACGAAACAAGCAATATGGTTGCTTTTTTGAACTTATCAATTTGTGCAAACATGCTATTTAATAAAGTAGTGCAATGCTCGCAATCAGGTGAAAAATAAATTAAGAGAACCGGCTTTGTATGCGGAAGCTTTGCGGTGTTTAAAGTTTTACCGTTTGTTTGAAGAATTGAAAATGCCGGTAATGTTTGAGCATAGCTAATTGAATTATAAAAAAATAGTAAAGAAAGAATGGGTATTTTGAAAAAAACAGAGCGTGATTTCATTTGCAGCATTTAGCGAATAGTAATTATAGGATATATAAAATGGAAGTAAAAAAAATTAGTTTCTTCAATTTTTGCATCGCTCAAATTTAAAGAAATAGAATGATTAAAAAATTTTAAAGTAATGTGTAATTATTTGCTGATATTTTTTAGAATGATAAACGGTGGCGCCTTTTGCCATTCGGCTTTAGGCCTGTTTGTTATTGGGCCAATTGAAAAATTTCCAAGCGCAATATCAATTTTTCCATCACCATCAATGTCACCAGCGTCCATGGTGAGCCACCTGCCTGCTTCAGTACCAGGCACATTTAAAGGTAAAAAATTAAAGCCGCCCAGGTTCTTGAGATAAACAAAGCCTTCTTGTGGCTGGTGAGTATAGTCAGCGAAAAAGGAAATAGTCGCGATGTCAAGGTCTCCATCACCGTCAAAATCGCGAGCCATTGCTTTGTAACAGCCATGTATTGGGTAGAAATATTTTTGAACAAAATGATTGGATTTATCGTTCATAAAAATATATACGCCATGATAAGGCTTTAACACGGGAGAGTAATCGGCGTTATCACCGCAGGTATAAACAATATCAGGATACCCGTCATGGTTAAAATCGTCAAGCTCAAAATAGGAAGACCCATAAGAAGGGGGAAAGCGAAGCAATTGTTGCTGACTGAAATTACCATTCCCCTTGTTTGTAAAAAGGATGATAGATTCGTCGCCCTGGGCAAACAGAGCCATGATATCTGGCAATCCATCGTGATTATAATCATCTATGTAAGCCTTTATAGCGCCAGGTAATGGCCTCAGTATATGCTTTATGAATTTGTGATTACTTGCATTTTCCATCCATGACAATGCTCCTGTTAAAAAACCGAATTCGCAAACGAGATAATCTGTTTTCCCATCATTATTAAGATCCGAAGCCGTTATTTGAACAGGGCGCTGAAGGCTATCAAACAAAGGCGTTGATTCTTCTACATACTTTCCATTTACAGCCGCATCCAAAAATGTTGCACTACCAAACCTTCCGTTATTAGGATTCATGATGCCGATATTACACCCAAGCAACCTCGCTCCTTCTCTGTCAAAACTTACGATCGGCCCGCGATTCATAATTGAATCAATTGCTCCAAATTTATTATTCAAAATAAACGTAGTCTTTCTTGAAACATCACTAAACATAAGACGCGGCTCACTATTGGAAGTATCTATATTAATAAATGCGGTAGCTGAATATGGATATGAAAATAGAGGGACTTTAATTTTGAAAATTGATGTGTCTTCTGAAATTTGAATCTCTTTTTGCTGGCCAGGTAATGTATCCGGCGATGTTGACGTGTAATAATCAATTATATCTTGCCATTCTTCATCGCTCAGCAAAGGAGTGTGCGGGTAGAAATTACTGTCCAACGATGGCTCGTATTGGCTGGCAGGATAAGGCTTAAGCTTGAAATTAAAAATTCCTAATCTTGGCCCCATATTAGGTAACACGCCATTTTCCCATGAGTAGCTGTTTACAAGGTCGGGGGACGGAAGTAAGTGGCAGGACTGGCAATATCTTTCGGCTAAAATCTTTCCTTTCTCTATGCCCGATGCAGAAACCCCGGCATGACTCCTGTTCGTTTTAATCCTTCCCTTGCATGCATTGAAAATAACACCGAACAGAAATACACTCCACAATATCTTAACAAAAGGATAAGGCCTTACTTTCATCTTTAGGAAATAATTTTTCAAAAATGCTCTGATCACATTTTTACAGTGCGTATACTGCCGCGGGAATCTTTGATTTCTACAGACGTTACATTACTGCCAATATTCAAAAACCTGCCTGACTGCGACAGGAACGATGAGCCATAATCAATATTCACCATCCTTATTTTACCATTATTATAATGCAACTTTGCGCTCACATCATCCGGACTTAGTGCAATAGTTTTAGGATCTTTATCAAGTTTAAACACCTTTAAAGGGCCTTTATTCTGGCTGGCGGCAATTAATACTTTTCCCTTCGTATCCCGTAATTTTATCAATGCCTTTCCGTTTCCTGGTACAAACCAACCGCTTTGTAAAATTGATTCCGGCGTAAAACCCCACTTACCATTTCCTTTTAGCAGAATTCCGTTGCAGGCATCATACCTGCCAACGGAGACTTCGGTCCCGTAGTCATTCCCATTTACAAGAATATCCAAATTTCCATCTCCATCAAAATCTTCCGCCAACATTCCATTCATACACGAGTACTGAGCCACAGATGGTAAGGGACTCAATTTAAATTTGCCCCCTCCTTCATTTTCAAGATAACTATTAGTGAAGTTATTGGCTTGTAAGACAAGCGCTCCTTCCATCTCTTTTGGCGTGAACATTTGGCTAAAAGGAGTAGTCGCATACGTCTTATAATTTTGATATTTAGACCTGAGTCTTATTATCTGCTTCACCATATCATCCCGTGTGTGCACGGGATATTCAACTTTTGTAGTATCGGTTTGTGATGTGGGAAGAAAAATTGTGGGAATAGCATCGTAATTACTGTTATTATCAAAATCTTTACTGTATATCTTTACCGGGTATTGATCATTTGCTTTGTAAAAAGAATTCAGTCCAAGATTTCCAACTATATAATCGATATCTCCATCATTATCAAAATCACCGGGTAAAATACTTGACCACCATCCAACCTGGTTATTGATGCCCGAGGCGGCGCTAATGTCTTTAAAAACTCCTCTATCGTTTTTTATGAATTTTAAAGACATCCACTCTCCTGTAAGAATCAGGTCTTGCCAACCATCGTTATCAAAATCAGTCCAAACAGCATCGCACACCATTCCAATATTGGCGAGCATGGGAGCTACGCTATTGGTAACATCCGTAAATTTTATGTTTCCATTTTTGGAATCGTTTCTATAAATGAAACTTGATACAGGCTTTGGGTATTGCCATGGATCTACACGACCTGCTATAAAAAGATCAAGGTCACCATCATGATCAAAGTCTTCGGCTCTTACACACGATTTACTGGTAAAATTTGGGGGTAACGCACTTGTGTCAATTGTGAAATTTCCTTTGCCGTTATTCACATAAAATTTGTCCTTATAAGCATCGGAGTTTTCCGGAGCGTCATATCCACCTCTTGCAATATACAGGTCGAGATCTCCGTCTCCATCTGCATCAAACAAGCAGATACCCATATCAGTCATTTGAAGGCCAGGTGTGTGATTTACTGGTTGAATAAGTGACTTTTTTTCAAACGTCCCCGAGGATTGTTGAATAAAAACTGTTGAGTTTTCAATGGCATTACCTCCAACAACGAGGTCCTCTATACCGTCTCCGTTTAAGTCACCAGCTGCGAGTGCAGGTCCATATTCGGTGAATTTGTGAGGCAGTAATTTTTGAATATTAAAATCTATATAATCAGTTTGTTTATGATCATATTTGAGATTTAGCGAATCGGTTATATCAGTAAACATTGCTCCCGAATCTAAAACGGGGCGACTCCACGAGTATGGTATGGTGGCGTCTTTTATATCAACTTTTAATAACTGGTCGGCTTTTACATTTCTCAATAGCTGCATCTTAAGATTTGGCCATTTAATAATCACAGTGTCAACCAAGGATATATTTCCCAAACCGAAATGAGGCTCTTTTTGAATAGAAGAGAGGTAGCCGCGATACGGATTTTCTTCATAAGCCTGCTGCTTCCCCTTATAATATAATTCAATCCATGCGCCAATGCCATCTATGTTAGATGAATCTCCCTTAAGCTTTAGGGCGAGAAAATGACTATCAGCCTTTTTTTCACCGGCTGCGGTATTTTCATACACACTTGCTTCGTCATTAATATTATTTACAATAACATCCACATCACCATCATTGTCTAAGTCCGCATAAGCAGCTCCATTAGAAAAGGAGGGAACGTTCATACCCCAGCCTGTGGTCACGTCACTGAATGTCACATTACCGTTATTGTGAAAAGCATAGTTATGAATTTTCACTTTTGGAATCTGATCCAGGATATAGTTCTTACTTGCAACCGTATATGACTCTTTTCTGAAAGCAATAAAATCATGATCTGTAATATCTCGCGGATACCCGTTAGTTATTATGATGTCTCTAAAGCCGTCATTGTCAAAATCTGTTACGAGTGGCGTCCAACTCCAATCTGTCTCGGCAAGCCCGGAGAAATAAGCTACATCACTAAATATAGGATCGCCGACTGAATCTTTTTCATTTACCCGAGGACCCTGGTTGAGTTGCAGCGTATTTCTCACATATTGATACTGATAACCATAATGATCACTTTGCTGAAACAGATTATAACTATTGGCTCCCATCATCATTTTTTTTCGATAGTTATCCTTGGGGTTCATATCAAGTTCAATCACGTCAGAGAGGCCGTCGTTATTAATGTCTACAACATCCTGCCCCATTCCGTTAGCAGATGTGTGCTTGAAATATGAAGAAGCTTTATCGGTAAATGTGCCGTCGCGATTATTGATATAAAGCACGTCATTCGAGATAAAATCATTTGTTACAAAAAGATCTTTATAACCATCTTTATTAAAATCTGCAACAGTAACTGCATGCCCATAACCTTCGAGTACGATACCAGCCTGTTTTGAAACATTAGTAAATACGGGATGTTTTAAAACTGGATTCCAATCGTTTCGATATAACCTATCTGTTGTATGATAAGAACCATCATTAATTTTCGGCCTGAAAACCGATGGATTATCCGTTGGCCTTATTTCATTTACTACGAGATAAACGTCGAGATCGCCATCGTTATCGTAATCAAAAAAACTTGCCGAGGTAGTCTGGGTTGTGTCGTTAAGTCCGTATTCAGCCGCCATTTCTTTAAATACCGGAACACCGTTTTTATCTAAGCCCTGGTTAATGTATAGCAGGTTTTGTTTCCTTTCTGCCACGGAGTCCATAGATACACTTATATAAATATCTTCCCAGCCGTCATTGTTTATATCAACAACTGAAACACCTTTACACCAGCGCCCTTTACCTGCTACATTTGCTTCGTCTGTGATATCATCAAATTTAATTTTGCCTTTGTTGAGATATAATTTGTTGGAAACTTTATTGCCTGTAAAATAAATGTCCTGAAGTCCGTCATTATTAAAGTCACCGACTCCTACTCCTCCACCGTTATAGATGTTCGTTACGTCAATGGGATTCAATGTATCATTTTCAATGATTTGATTATTGAAATGAATGCCGGATTCAGACGATGCAATTGAAATAAATAAAGTGTCCGTTTTAGTGCGACAGGAATATATAAAAAGAATAGAAATAACTAGTAAACTTTGGCAAAGCCTCATTTCTGAAAATATTTTACAACTTAAAAATAATTATTAAAAAAATTACCCGGCGTATTCCAAATAGATATAAACTGAATTTTAGCATTGTGAATAATTCATAATAGGAAAATCGCTCAATATTAAAAACGGCAGGATAAAATCCTGCCGTTAAAATAACTAACTATATGAAATGAAAATGCAAATATTAATAACCTGGGTTTTGTACTAATCGCGTCGTTCCGTCAGAATTTAGGTTATCCATCTCTCCCTGTGGTATCGGGAAATATTCGTTTTTACCGGCAGTGAAATTTGCATCAGACTTAAGGGGCCTGTCCACTTTTTCCCTGGCGATATAAGTATTTATAGTAGATGCCGCTATGCCCCAACGAACCAGGTCAAAGAAACGGTGACCTTCCATTGACAATTCAAGCCTTCTTTCAAACTGAATAGCTTTCATTGCATTTGCAGCTGTAAATGTTGCAGCAGTGTACAAACCAATTTTATAATTGTCGGCCGGAGTTGTTTGAGTGACATATGCAGCGGTAGGTGCGTCATACTCACTATTCTTGTAAACCCAACCAGTAGGATTAGCCGCACGTGCGCGAACCATGTTTACATAACCCATAGCAGTTGGCATATCATTAGCTTGAGCTGCACATTCAGCCGCCCACAACAATACATCTGCATATCTTATAAGATTTACATTATTAGCAACTAATTCAGTTGGCCCCCAATAAGCACTTCCCACATCGGTATAGGCGCCTTTTTGAGACAAAGCATAAACATTCTTTTTAGGGCTAAAGTGGCCATCATTAATTACATTCCTTATCCATGCATCACCGGGATGAGGACCCCAATCCAGGTAAGGAATACCCGGACGACCAATAGCCCAGTCAATTCTTGGATCCAAAGTACCTGTATAAGGAGTAGTTGGATAACTAACTTTGTTGCCCATAGCATAAGATTCATCTAACAAAGGAAGGCCAGTCGCATCTGTCTTATAAGCATTAGCCAAATCCTGCGAAGGATTGTAGAAACCGCAGCAAGCACCCGGTCCGCCATTATAAGGAAAATTCAGGATATCACCGTAGTTACCATTAGGGCTTCCACCCCAATCTACCGAGGAACCATCCTGCACGGAGGTTTGAGCTGCGAAAACACTTTCCGCACTATTCTTTTGCGCCGGATTAAAGTTAGAATAATAGTGAGGCATTAGCGCATATTTTGCACCACCTGTAGTTTTCCCATTAGCTATTATATCCTGGAGAATTGTATACGCTGCTGCATATTTTTGTTGAAACATGTAGGCTTTTGCCAAGTATGCCTTAGCGGCCCACTTATTAGCTCTTCCTACCTCACTCCACGTTTCGGGAAGATTGTCAACTGCAAATTGTAAATCCGCTTCAATTTTCGGCCATACGTCTACTGTATTAGTAACATCAGTATTTGCCGGGGAAACCGTTTCATCGGCATAAATAATATTATTAAAAACTTTCTTTAATTCCATATGAAAGAAGGCACGTAAGAACCGGGCCTGCGCTGTAATGGTGGTTACTTTGTCTGATGATATGTCCGGGGCAAGGGCAAGGGTATTTATTACATCATTGCACCGTTGTGCTCCGTTGTAGCACAAATTCCATTTCTGCGGAACAGCTCCATTAGTTGGTGTAAGAGAAACAAACTTTTCAAATGGCGTAAAATCGTTTACGTCAGTTGGGTCAGAGCCTTTATATGCATCATCACTTGCAACTCCGCCATACCCCCAGTTGGAAGCAGCGGATCCATAGTTTCCATCACCTTTTGATCCGTTACCGTCAACAAGAGAATATGCTCCTATTAGCAACCCCTGCACACCTGCTTCTGTAGCAACTATCGCAGGATTTAACGTTCCTAATGGCGGTTTGTCAAGAAAACTTTTACTGCACGCTGCAAGAACAATAAGGGCAGCAAGTACAGCCGGAATAATAACTTTAGATTTTATCTTTTTCATATTATAAACAATTGTCTGAATTAAAAATTAAGGTTTACTCCAACAAGATAAGCAGGAGTGTGTGGGTAATTACCCTGGTCTATACCCAACCCTTCATTAGCGCCAAAGTTGCTACTTTGCAATTCCGGGTCAAGACCCTTATACTTTGTTATCGTAAACATATTGGCTGACTGTATATATAACCGGAAACGCTCAATGCCAATTTTTGAAAGCAAGCTTGATGGGAAATTATACCCAATTTGCATTTGCTTATTACGCAGATAAGAACCTTTGCTTATGAAGTAACTGTTAGTCTCAGCATCTGAACTGAAGCCGCCGGTTGTGCGTAATTTTGGTATTGACGTATTCGTGTTATTAGGCGTCCAGGAATTAACAGCAACTTCCTTCCGAATACCTCCTTTAAAAAAGTCAGGAAAATCAGTGTAATATTGTGTTTGATTGAAAATATCGTTACCCTTTGAACCAAAAAAGAATGTGGAGAAATCAAAGTTTTTATAGCTAAATGAAATATTCACGCCATAAGTAAATTCCGGATTAGGATTACCTATAAAAGTTCTGTCTTCAGCATCGATTTTACCATCGCCATTGGTGTCCTGGTATTTAAACAATCCCGGCTGTGCATCAGTCTGAGTGGGAGATTTAGCTACATCATCATCACTCTGGAAAAGTCCGATCACTTTATATCCAAAAAATTCACCAACCGAATGCCCTTGCTGGTTACGTTGCACTATTACGTTCCTTATTGTCGGGCCATTGAAGTATGGAAGTCCAGGTATACTTACAATTTTGTTGTTATAAGAAGTGAATGTTCCTGTAATATCAAATTTGAAATCTCTTGAAACTGAACCGTGATAACTTGCACTAAGGTCTATACCAGTGTTCTGCATATCTCCTATATTAACCTGTGGCAGATTAGCATCACCGGTGAATACAATATCGTAAGGAACCCCCTGGGCTCCAAACAACAATCCACTGATTTTCTTTTTGTACCAATCAATTGTAAGATCAATTTTGTTATTTAGAATTGTTGCGTCAAACCCAATATTTGAAATAATGTCACCTTCAAATGAGGTGCCTGCATTTCCAATATTACTCCTGTAGAATCCTGAGGTCGGAACCGTATTGCTTCCATTAATAGAATAGAAGGAACGTCCAGCACTTGAACCATATAAATTATAAGGGTTGGTAGATACAACCCCACTGGTAGATCCCAATTTGCCCCAGCTATAGCGTAACTTCAAATCATTGATAAATGTTACAGGTTTAAGAAAACTCTCCTCGGAAATTCTCCATGCCGCAGAAAATGCAGGAAAGTAGTTATACCTGGCATCGCCAATAAAAACGGAAGCACCATCCCTGCGTACACTTCCATTCAGCAGATACTTTCCGGCATAATTATAATCCAACCGGGCAAATTGCGACCACAGAGAACTTTGATAAGCATTCCCCGTATTTGACTGCCCGGTAGGAGAACCCGTATTAAGTATCCAGTAGTTTGGGTTTTCAGAAAAATAGTTACTTCTTCCTGCTTCCAGGCTTCTTCCATGATAGTTAACTGCTTCCGTCCCTAACAACACTTTGACAGAATGCTGCCCAAATGTATTATTATAGGTAACTGTATTAGTATATGTCCAACCTGTTCCATATCCTGCCCCTTCGTGAAAAGAATTAGAACCTGTATTTCCTTCCGCGTTTTCATAACCAACATAGTTGAAGTAGTAATAATAGTAGTTATCCATTGTGCCTCCAAAACTGGTGCGGGCAGTAAAGTGTTTTAAGAAATCAACTTCTGCAAATACATTCCCCTGGATATCCCAGTTGTTATTTCTATTATCCTTCGAGCGGTAAATATTTGCGTATGGATTTTGAGCGTTGCCTAAACCTAGCGATTTAGTACCTCCGAAATTGCCCTTAATATCATAAACAGGAATAATGGCATCTTCCCTGAAGGCCACGCTGTACGGACTTCCTTCTCCCTGGTTGCCATAAGTGGGATTTGTTTTATAAAATATATAAGCATTCTCACCTACCCGTATTTTGTCGCCAATATTAAACTGGGTGTTGGCACGTACCGAATACCTTTTCAGAAATTGAAACTTTGCAATCCCTTCCTGGTTAAGGTATCCTAAAGAAAAATAATATGAGCTTTTGTCGGAACCGGCGCTTACAGATACGTTATGGCTTTGCGTTTGTGCGTTCCTTGAAATTTCATCATACCAATTGGTGCCTTGCTTATTTGCTCTCGTAATCTGATTGCTGTTGATATCATAAGTAGCGGGATCCGCCTTCGGATCGCCTTCAAATCCACCTGCTGGAGTTATATAATCGGGGATCACGGGAGTAGCACCTTTGCCAAACTGCGCATTGCCAAAGTTTGGATCACCGGGATTAAGACCAGAGTTTTTCAACTGAAGCCAGATAGCATCAGCCTCCTGTTGTGTATTAGCCATCTTGTACCCGGGACCTTGAGTTGTAACACCGTAGTAACCATCGTAGCTAACTTTGGCTTTTCCAGTCTTACCTCTTTTTGTTGTTACTATAATTACACCATTTGATCCTGCCAAACCATATATAGCAGCAGAAGCATCTTTCAATACTTGTACTGATTCGATATCGTTTACATTAATATTATGGAGATCGCCCCTCACTCCATCAACAATAATGAGCGGTGAATTATTACCAAACCCCGTAATGCCTCTTATACGAATGTCACTAGAAGCACCAGGCTGGCCTGAAGATATAATAGTAACACCTGAAGCACGTCCCTGTAAGGCTTCTTCGCCAGTTCCTGCAGGCACCTGTTTCATGTCTTTGACATTAACTACAGCAACTGCACCGGTAATCTCCTTTTTTCTTTGTGAGGTATAACCAGTCACTACTACTTCATTTAATGTAGAAGTGGATGAGCTCAATGAAACATCAAAATTGCTTTTATTAACAACCGAAAGCTCTTTTGGCTCAAAACCAACTGAAGAAATGACCAACCTGGAATTGGAACTGGGTGCAGAAATCGAAAATTTTCCGGAGCCATCAGTTTGGGTTCCGGTATTAGTACCTTTTACGATAACTGTTGCTCCCGCAACGGCCTTGCCCGAAGCATCTGTTACAGTTCCTGTAACTACTTTTTGTGCCGAAGCAATATTAACAAATAGAAGAAGCGCAGCTAGGGTACATAGCTGGTAAAGCGTAAGTTTTAATCTCATATAGCAATGGTTTATTTTGAGTGTAAATTAACAAAAAAATATATTAAAAATTCAAATGGAGAAATATTATCAAAAATTGTTAAAATAATATCAATGGTTTCATGGAGGGATGACTGGTAGTTTATTAAAACATTGAATCGCATCGATTATTGGCCTTATCATAAGGAATTCAAAAATTATTAAGTTCTTTTTTGTAATAAAACCCCGTCTATTTGTATCTGTAAATGGTAAAAAGCAATCTAAGCATCGTCAATTATATTAAAAATTGCAGTCAATACCTATAAAAGACAACACTTTTACTCGTATCGCTGCCTATCTTGAAAAATATATCTATACGGTTCTCACAGCAAGTCGCACCTCCTTACCATAGTTAACCTGCTAAGAGTTTTAATACGGGTCAGTTGGTTGACATGGCAAGGCGCAATGGCTATTGAGTTCTGTTCGGCGGAGTGTCAGGTATCTAAATGGTTAAAAATTTTTTTCTTTTTAGGTTTTATCATAGCTCTCACTCCCATGCGGAATGTTATTTACAAGCCAAAGAACGCTGTACGGGGAGATGTTTTTGAAATTCTATTGCCTGGTAACAATGCCCGCTAAAAATTTTATACTTATAACATACGATTAATGCATTTGTAAAATACTGTTATATTACGGTATTTTACCAACAATAAAAATGCTATACTTGCAATCAAACTGATAGCCATGACAGAGAAGACCACACACGAAGGCCGCAATGTAAAGCGCATGCGCGAAATGTTGGGCGTTAAACAGGATGCCCTGGCTGCAGACCTTGGCCAGCAGGCTATATCTGCATTAAAGCAAAAAGAAGCGCAAGCAAAGATGAAAAAATAGTTACACCCTTTATTGAAAAAATTTTGAACTTGGGTATGGGCATTCCAAGAAGTCGAATTTTTTACACATCCAACGAAGACACTACAATCAAATCTGGAGAAGACTTTAGAAAAGTGCTTCAAAGAAAACTTCTTAATGCAAGTGCAGTATCTAAATAATCCCAGGCAACTATAAACAAAGCGAAGTATGCTTAAATGAAATGGGCGAAGCTTAGGTTCTTTCCAAAAATGTAATTCCATTTATTGTTCCTTCAGTTCACTTTCAAAAAATTGGTTTCATTCATAGCACCTCACAACTGCTTCAACTGACCTAAGAAAAAGACTTATATAATTCCCGGACGAACATAGAGAGCTAAAGCCTGCATATAAACTACAAATGTGGAATTATCATAGACAGATAACAGAATTTTTAGGAATTTTAAAAGGTAGCCATGGATATAATAGAGGCTGGTAAAAATTGATGTTTTATGCAAATGCGAAAATTTACATTAACACAAGAGGATTCGAGAGTAAGTTATATATAAATGCCTCAAGCTATTGTAGATGATCGATACAATTCAGAGGAAGTAACTCTTATGAAAATTAATTTAATAGAAACACAAACAACAAATCCGATTGACTTGATTCTCGTAACAAGGGGAAGTAATAAGGAATTTATTTTTCCTTTTTATTTATATAAAACCGAAATAATATTTCTTGCTAAGATATTGGTGGAATACTCAGGAACTATAAAAATTTAAGATTAGCTCGAAACAATTCTCGATAGGCGTTGAAGGAAATGCAGAAGAGTTTTCTATAGATTTTTATTATTCAACAGACCAACAGAATCATATATACGAGGTCAATAAAGAAGATATCACTAAGGCACAATTAATCGATAATTTCCATTCCAGAAGCAACTCTTGTCACCGGGAAATTTAGGCTTTCTATTTCGCAAGAATTATAAATATCCATTATGTAATTATGAAATTCAAAAGGGCTAGTAGTTAACGTGTCTCTTTCCGCTAACAATGAAGTGATCCACCCCGTAAATCCTATCAATGAGTTTTCACCCATTTTATATAGTTTTAAAATTCCATTTACCTTGCCGTTAGGTAATATCTCATACGTCTTAGCTACAAGCTTTCCCACATTCAATAAAAGTATTACATCTGGCAGGTCATCTTCAAAATTCTTTGTGCTACCCATTGTTTCCAATTTAAAGTTCTCGCCTCCCTTGTAGCAAATAGCGGCCATGGCAATTGAGGGTGCTGAAGCGAGCAGTGTCATTTCCATTTTACCGGCAATAGATCTGGCAATCTTATTATCCAACCGCCATATTTCATCTTTGATGCTTGGGTGGAAATTTGGAACAAATTTTTTTAAACTCCTGGATTTTAATTTAATGTCCTCAAATTCTTTATTATTGAAATGAGATTTTACCTCTATAACCATCTTAACTGATTCAGCAAAAAATAGAGAAGCGGCCCCTTGTAGATGAATTTTTGGATAATCAACGCTATCCCAAATGATAATGTCAGATTGTTTACTTTCAAAATCTCTTTGAAATTCAACTCCCATAAATTGACCTGTATCAATGGAATACTTATGTGGTAAAAACTCTTTTAAAAATATATTTATTATTTTTTCGCGATGATCGCCTATAATCCCGGGATGTGTTAAAATTGCTTGTTCAGCTATAATAGCTATCTCCGCAGATTTTGAGCGAAAGTAAGTGTATAACTTTTCGATATTAGTCATCTAAACAAATATCCGAAAAATGTTTGCTTTCATGGTATACCTATATATACAAACAGAATAATTTCCTTTTTCTTCCGTTTTTTGACATTGTTGGCAATAGATGTCGTTGGTAGAAAGTTCTGTGATATTCATTCGGTATTTCTTAGGCAGTTGTTTGGTCACTAAAACCAACCAATTACCTTTTATACAATAAATGTGTAATAATGGCGTTGGTAAGGAAGTAATATAGATAATTTTTTCGCGAAGTGTGGTATTGTAAAAGCAGCAATGTACACACTCTAATACAAACAAATTATGGCAACAATCAACAGCGGCATTTTGGGTGGCTTCTCGGGCAAGGTGGGTACGGTAACTGGCTACTCGAGGTATGGCAAAAACATTATGCGATCTGCTACCAGCACGGTAACGGACAAGCCTACACCCGGGCGGCTGGCGCAGCGGGAAAAGGTAAAAATGTGCAATGCATTTATGAAGGCCTTTGCCCGCACGGGCTTTTTCAGCAAGACCTTTCCCCATTACGGGCAGGGGGGCTCAGGGTACAACCGCGCAATGGGCATACTGCTCAATAAGGCGCTATACGGCAATTATCCCGATTACGGTATAGACTACGAGAAATTTTTGGTGTCATGCGGCCCGCTGCCAGAGCCGTCAGGTGCCGCGGCTAATGCAACACCGTCACATGACATACTATTTACCTGGACCAACAATACAGGCGAAGGTACCGCTAAGGCTGGCGATAAGGCTGTGCTGGCAGCTTACTTCCCCGCGCTGGGACAAATTGTGTTTTCATGGCAGGCAGGCACCCGTGCCACCGGGCAGGGTATATTGCCTGCACAACAGCTACAGGGCTATACTGCCGAAACGTGGCTTGGCTTTTTAAGTGCCGATGAAAAAGACGCGGCCAACAGTGTGTACACAGGGCTTGTTATAGTATAAGCACAACCTGCTATTTCTAATGCTACCCCTCAGAACGCTGCAACGCCTCGCCTGCGGTTATTGCTAATAACGCCTTACTATAATTCTTTACTTTATATTGTATTATACCTCACCTGCATCAGCCTGGTGGGCAGCGTATTGTTTCGCTTTGGAAAAGACATCGGTCATGTGGTGGCTTTCAGGATCTTTTGAATCGGGTGGAAGAAGATCGTCATACGCTGACTCTGGTGCATTAAACAAACTGTATGCAACAAATGCGATAGCAGCAGTCACGGCAAATATCAATACTTTTTTCATGGTGTCTTTTATGACGAACCAAATCAATTGGTATGCCAGCCTCAATTACCTTATTAAAAATAAAGTCCCTTTATTTATATATTGCCGGCCATTGGGAAGCTGGATATCGAAATAATAAACGTATGCGTCCACGGGTTGTAACTCACCTTTGTAAGTACCATCCCACGCGGCGATCGAGGCATTTTCCAGGTTAAAGAGCCGCTTGCCCCAACGGTTATAGATAATAAACTTCTTAATCTTATAATTGCCCGGTGCGGAAATTTTAAACACATCATTAATTCCATCTCCGTTTGGTGTAAATGCATTGGGTATGTCTATCGCATTAAATACTTTCACTTTGACCGCAGAGGAAGAAGTTCCACAGCCGACATTAGAAGTGGCGCTTAATAAATATTGCATATCCGAGGGAGGAAATACAGTTGGGTCAAGAATCTTATTATCGTCCATGTATTGCAAGGGACTCCACGCATAATTAATAGATGTGCCTTTTGCAGATCCATCCAGTATGATAGAATCGCCTTTTAAAATCTCTTTATCCGGCCCAGCATCAACCATTGGATTTCTTAAAACATTCACCACAACATCAGCAGAATCTTGGCAACCATAAGAATTAGTGACAATTACTTTATAAGTAACAGAATCTTTTGGTGTAGCAACAGGGTTTGGTATCGCATCGTTTGAAAGCCCTGTTGAGGGCGTCCACTTAAAGGCGCCTTGCCCGGATGCGGAAAAATTGATGCTCTTGCCTTCGCAAATCGTGTACAAGTCGTTGACAGAAATTGTAGTCGACGGAAATACATTCACATTGAAGGTATCAATAGATGTGCAACCAAAATAAAAACCCTGCCTGAGAACGTAGATACCTGTGTCGGCAAATTGTATATCCGGAACAGTGGATTTGGGATTTGTTGAATTATAACTATGAGGGCCGCTCCAGTTGATGGAAAGCGCTGATGGATCCGCCTGTGGCAATTGCAGATCTTTATCTTTGCAACCCAAAACATTTTGAGGTGCATTATGATTTGGTACAGGATGTATCTCAGTATAAATTTTATTTGAAACAATGCGGCAATGCAGCGAGTTAATATTCGGGCGCTCTGCCATGGCAAGCCTGTAAATAACTACCCCGGATAGCCGATGAGGAATTTGATAGGCAAGGGTAGTTGCACCGGCAATGTCACTCCAGGTTACGCCTGTATCTGCACTTTGTTGCCATTGAAAAACGGGATCGTTGAAGCCGGCATCATACATGCCGTTTAGCACAAAGGGATTTGTATAATCCGCACATACGTTTCCGTCCTGCACTAAACCGTCAAGGGTAACCGCTAGCTTAGGGCCACACATACTCAGCGTAATATCGTCAACTACAAATGCACTGCCGCAACCGAATACCGGATCAGTCGAAAGGCTAAGGATTACATCGCCAACATTAACAGGAGTCGTAAATGACAAACCGAATTGCTTCCAGATTCTTGCATCTTCTATGGGAAGATCGCCGGTGTTGTAAGTCTGCAATACCTGCCCCGACAATGTTGACACAGTAAAGGTAATGTTGGGTAAAACCGGGTTCCCGCCACAAGCGAATTTTTGCATTACATTCGCTATCCACGCTGAGTATTGATAAATTGTATTACCACATAAACCGGTAGCTGTATCCTGGTGTATGGTGCCAGGCCTGCTTTCAGCATTTACAAGCATGTATTGACCGTTTTGACCCCCGGTATGATCGCCAGCCAGCATATACCATGAATGTGCAGCAGGCGTTTCGCCGCATCCAAAAATCAGATTTGAAAGTGTGTACTCTCCTTTCGCCGGGCAACCTCTCACGTAATGATACGTGGTAGTAAAACCGGTAAGCATGGCAGGTGTGTTTCCGAATGTGACATTAACTATCGGATCGCTTAAGCCACCATTACAAAGTTGAGCCCTGGTTATATTAACAGTAAATAAAAGGAGAAAAAAAAACAGTCCGTAAAAAAATTTCATATTCAATACAATCTTAAAATCAAGTGAACGATTATGTTCTTTTAAGGACGAGGCGATTTTTTAAAGCCAGGCAAGCCGCAGAGGATTTAAGATTGCTTAAAAATACAAATCCTAAAATTAATAAAGAGAAACTTTATTCGGTTAACGCTGTACAAAATTTTCGACAAGCATCTGTAAAAAGTTCTTAAATTACCAAGGCCCTTATATCCAAATGACGTAATTTGAATAGTATCTTGTATGCCATCCGGCCACAGCAGGATTTACGTTTAATTGCCATAGCTCTATGTTTAAGTTTTTCGGGGAAATAAAAAAAAGCTATTTTGTTATACTTGGGATTTGCCTGGTAATATATTATGGCAATGTAATGTTTACCACAGCCAATACTACCTTCAACAGCAGGGACAAACTTGAAAATGACAATACAAAATTTGTTGGTTCGGTAGTTTGCGCTACTTGCCATAAAGATATTTATGAAAGCCATATTAAGACAGCACATTATTTAGACTCCCGGCCGGCAGCTAAAGAATTTATTAAGGGAAGTTTTTCACGCGGAAAAAACAAATTTGTTTACAATCAATGGTCGGAAGTTGTACTTGAGCAAAAAAGAGATTCTTTTTTCCAGACGGCTTTCATAAATGGTGTCGAGTATAAGAAAGAGCCTTTCGGCATCGTGATAGGTTCCGGCAGAAAAGGCCAAACTTATTTATATTGGAATGATAATAAATTGTTCCAATTACCGGTGTCTTATTATACAAATCTAAATAGCTGGTGTAATAGCCCGGGGTTCCCGGTTAACCTGGCAAAATTCGATAGGATCATTCCTGCGGAGTGCCTGGAATGTCACGGCACTTATGCCAAGGTTGAAGAAGATGAAAACCACGAACCTTTTTATTATAAAAGTCAAATAATTTATGGCATCGATTGTGAAAGATGCCATGGTGCCGCAGCAGAACATGTAACCTATCAGCAGGCGCACCCCCAGGAAAAAACCGGAAAATATATCATCAGTATTAAGCAGCTCAGCAGGCAGCAAAGACTGGATGGTTGTGCGCTTTGTCATTCAGGTTTTCGAGATGAGCTTCAGCCTCGCTTTACTTTTACTATAGGAGATACGTTAGATAATTATTCTTCACCAAGATATAGCCCGGATAGTGTGGCCAACCTTGACGTTCATGGAAATCAATATGGGCTACTTACTGCAAGTAAATGTTTTAAAATGTCACAGCTCGATTGCTCTTCTTGTCATAATGTCCACGTAAATGAAGCGAACAGCCCAAAGATATTTTCGCAAAGATGCCTTGCTTGCCATACCGATACAAAACATGCATCATTAATGCTCGCGACAAACAAAAAATATTTACTCAACAACAATTGTATCGATTGTCATATGCCGATGCTTTCCTCTGAAAAAATTATTTTGAACGTAGCCAATTCTGATCATGCTGTTCCTGACGTAGTGAGAACGCATAAAATTGCACTCTACCCTGATAAAACAAAAGAAATTCTGGAGAAAATAAAAGCGTTGAATTAACTTAAGTCGCATTGATAGGGTGATGCCAATTATTATCGCCTGGGATTATCGGTTATTTTATGCAGGCAATGCTAAATGAATAAATAATACAACTAATTGATAAAATGGTACAACAAATTGTTAAGAAAAAATTGGCGAGATGTTAAAAATCTGTAACTTTAAATGACCAAAATTTAATTCACTCACGATTGCGCCTGTTAGGCCTTCGGCTCACAGAATCACATATTAGTAATAATCAAAACCCTTATGCACATGTATAACTCAGCAAATACCAATGCCGTCATGGAATTTCAGGCGGATGAATTGGCTTATTCACAAACCCCTATTCATTTATCAACCAACTGATCAATTATGAAAAAACAAAACTTACTATTGGTTTTCGTGCTTTTATTATTTGCGGGAATTCCATCGGCTTTTGCACAGAGCCGAACTGTGACAGGCAAAATTACGGATGCCAACGGGCAACCGATTGTTGCAGCCACGGTCGCAGCAAAGGGGGATCGGACCGCAACTCAAACAAACTCAGAAGGAATTTTTTCGATCTCTGTTCCGAAGGCGGTGCAGCGATTAATAGTCACCTCTGTAGGTTTTGCATCGCAAGACATTTCTATCGCCGGCAAAAATAACATTTCCGTTATATTGGCTACTTCATCTTCAGAATTGAGCGAGGTGGTTGTTACGGCGCTTGGTATTGAAAGAACTAAAAAAAACCTGCAGTATTCAATAAGCACGGTGGGGGGCGAAAACCTAACTCAGGCCCGCGAGATCAGTACGGCAAATGCCCTTGCAGGCAGAGTGTCTGGTGTTAACGTGACGAAAATCGCATCAGGCCCTGCGGCATCTTCCAGGGTGGTGATCCGCGGAGCAAAAACCCTTGGTTCAAATTTGAATCAACCTCTTTACGTGGTGGACGGCGTTCCAATTGACAACACCAATTTCGGCCAGGCTGGCGTGTGGGGAGGGGCCGACCAGGGGGATGGTATGAGCAGCATCAGCCCCGATGATATTGCTTCAATGACTGTCCTCAAAGGAGCTGCTGCCGCCGCACTTTATGGATCCAGGGCTGCAAATGGCGTTATCCTGATAACAACAAAAAGAGGCTCCTCACGTAAAGGCCTTGGCATTGAGTTCAATTCAAACTATGTTTTTGAAACTGTTAATAATTTAACCGACTTTCAGCAAACTCACGGCAATGGGGGTTATGTGGGCACAACCCTGCAAAACTCGGTTGCTAAAACACCTTCATCTATTGAGGAACATTGGAACAACGGTCGTGGCCTGAATGGATGGGGGCCAAAATTTGATGGCAGCCCTACAGTCCAGTTCGATGGCATAACAAGGCCTTATTCTAATGCCGGTGACAACTGGAAACGTTTTTACAAAACAGGAAATACAATTACGAACAGCCTTGCATTTAGTGGCGGCAGTGAAACGCAAAACTTCCGGCTTTCCATGGCCCGGTTGGATAATACTGGTGTTGCCCCTAACTCAAAGTTCGAAAGAACCAACGTGACGTTGGCTACCAATTCAAAGTTTGGAAAAAGACTTACCGTTAGCTCCAAGGTTTTGTATTCAAATGAAAAAACCAAAAACAGGCCTAACGTTTCCGACTCTCCGGGAAATGAGTTTTTAGCTATGTATTATGTACCGGGAGATGTTAATGTACTTGATTTGTATGGCGACCCAGCTAAACCCGGCGCTGTTCCTTCACTCGCTGTACAACAGGAAAAGGGTATCAAGATATATGATGGCAAACAGCCAGGAGAAGAATTCCAGGTATCAAATAACTTATGGACGCAGAATCCATATTGGGCAGCTTACCAGTTTAGAAATGACGATGTTCGTGACAGGGTAATAGCTACCGGGAATGCGAGATACGACATTACCGATTTCCTCTACGTTTCAGGCCAGGCCGGTATGGATTGGTTCACAAAGAAAGGTACGCGATTAACCCCCCAGGGAACAGGATTTGACCGTAGCGGAAATATGAGTGAGTACGAAAATCGTATACGCGAAATTAACCTTCAGTACATGGTAGGTTTCGACAAAAAATTTAATAAGATCGGTGTAAACGCATTTTTTGGCGGAAACATGATGCGCCGTAGCAGTGAATTCATCTCTGCCAATGGAACTGCTTTCAATACGCCTTTCTTTCCGGCTATTACGAATGCCAGAGACAAGAACTTCGGTTATGGTTATTCAAAGCAGGGCATCAACTCACTGTTTGGTTCTGCTGAAATTTCATACAATGACTACTTGTTCCTAACAGGTACTGCAAGAAAAGACTGGTTCTCTGTATTGAATCCCAATGCCAATAGTATTACCTATCCTTCGGTTGGCGTAAGCTTTGTTTTCTCAGATGCCCTACAAACTTTACCGGCATGGCTTAGCTTTGGAAAAGTAAGAGCATCGTGGGCACAGGTGGGCAATGCGAATTCCGTAGGTGCTTACCAGACAACGCTATTGTACGGAGCTGGGGCAACGCACGTGAACAGGCCTTTGGGCGGATTTGCATCGGGGTCAAATTTCCCGAATCCTGATCTTGTACCTTTCCTTTCGACAGAATCTGAATTTGGGCTTGAGACCAGGTTCTTTAACAACAGGCTAGGAATAGATATTACTTACTATGATCAGAAGACAACAAATGATATCTTGAATGCAAGTATTTCCCAGGCTTCAGGGTATTCAACCACCACCGTGAACCTCGGGAAGCTCACAAACAAGGGTATTGAATTGCTTCTGACAGGGAAGCCGCTAAAAGGCCCGGTAACGTGGGATATTTCACTGAATTTTGCAAAGAATAATAGCAACATTGTTTCTCTTATTGAAGGGCAGACCGAATTGAGTGTGGAAGAGCCCAGAACCAGAACCGTTTTCATTAAGCACATTGTTGGTCAGCCTTATGGTATGATCACCGGGCAAACTCAATTGCGTGATCCAAGCGGCAATCTTGTTTATGATAGCAGTGGCGCCCCCTTACCCGATGGCTCGTACAAAATACTTGGAAGAGGAGTGCCGGATTTTACGGGAGGGCTAAACAACTCATTTACATGGAAAGACTTAAATCTCACCTTCCTCATTGATTTCAAATCGGGTGGAAATATTTATTCGGGAACAAACGTCAGGATGACACAATCAGGCTTCACGAAGCAGACTCTGTTAGGCCGCGACGGTGAAGCTCCGCTCGTTATTACAGGTGTAACACAAGACGGCACCGGCTATAAACCTTTCACTAAAACACTTACACCTGGAGAAGCGCAAAACTACTGGAGCCAGCTCGGCAACAGGGCGGCAGAGAGATTCATTTATGATGCATCTTTCATAAAACTAAGACAGATAACCTTTGGATATACGCTTCCAAAGCGATTGTTCAATAACACGCCTGTCCAAAGTTTGATGGTATCTTTTGTTGCACGTAACCTGGCTATTCTATACAAGAAAAGCGATAACATAGATCCTGAATCCAGTTATACAAGTTCCAATGCACAGGGTCTTGATTATTTTGGGTTTCCGGCAACCCGTTCTTATGGCTTTAACCTGAGGGCTACATTCTAACCATTAAAAGAAATACTCATGAAATATTTAAAAAATTTATTTTTCTTCACCGCGGTCGGTGCAGCCCTTCTTACTTCTTCATGCAATAAGGATGGACTCAAGAATCTGAATATAAACCCGCAGGCGCTTAATACAATCGATCTCAACTTCCTGTTTACTTCGGCGCAGTTGGGTGCAGCCTCGGGTGGTTCCAGGGGTGACAACCGTTACATAGATTGGAGAACTAATATCGGGATGGCCTCCATGGCCATTCAGCAAGTCGCTAATGCCGGCGGAGGTATCGCTCCCGGCGATAAATACACCGATAATTTCGAAACATCAAGCGCTCCTTTTGAATTTATCTACAGCGATCAATTGAAGGACATTGCTGAAATTCAAAAGCAGGCTGGCCCCGGGGGATTTGCAGAAGGTAAAAATAAGAATCTGGTGCAGGCAGCAAGAATTCTGAGAGCCTTCCTTTTTCATCGCCTTACTGATTATTATGGCAGCGTGCCATATACTGAAACCATGCAAGCGGCAGACGGAATCTTTTTTCCGCATTATGATAAACAAAAGCTTGTCTATTTAGACTTGTTAAAAGAACTCGACGAAGCGACAGCGGCATTTGGAGCGGCTGATCCCTCTGACGGATTTGGTGCGGCTGATCTGTATTATAACGGAGATATCGCCAAATGGAAGAAATGGGGCTTTTCGCTGATGCTCCGGCTCGCTATGCGGCTTTCTGAAGCAGATGCTGCAACAGCTAATACTTACGTGGCTAAGGCAGTAGCAGGTGGGGTGTTCACCAGTAGTGCCGACAATGTAATTGTTCCTATGGCGGTTGCACCGAGCGTGTGGACAAATCAAAACGGAATTTCACGTGCATTCATTCCGGGCGATGGCGGACAGCCTTCATTCCTCAGCAAGACATTAATTGACTGGCTGAAAGGACCAAATACCGGATCAACAGCCGATGATGATCCCAGGCTCATGATCCTCACCGGGGGAATTGGAAATTGGACACCGACTTCATGGACTCCTATAACTACCGACCCGCTTAAACAAAAAGGGATGCCAAACGGAAAGGATCAAACAATGCTTGAGGCCATCGAAGGAGTAAGCCCACTCGACCAAAATTCGACCTATTCCAAGATCAATACTCTTTTATTAGACAGGGATGAACCCTACATGCTCATGAACTATGGTGAAGTAGAATTATTATTAGCAGAAGCCTCTGAAAGGGGCATTGGCGGCCTCAGCTCCGCTGGAGCTGCAGCTCATTATATTGCGGGGGTAAAGGCATCTATGCAGATGTATACTATTTATGATGCATCTTTCGTAGTATCCGACGCCCAGGTTGCAGCTTATCTTGTTACATTTCCTTATGGCGTTCCTAAACCTGCATTGCAAATGATTGGTGAACAATATTGGGTGAATCACTTCTTAAACTGGTGGGAAGCCTGGTCGAATTGGAGAAGAACGAACTTTCCCGTATTGGTGCCTACTAATTACCCCGGAAACGTAACGGGTGGCACCATTCCGCAAAGACTAAAATATCCGAATGCGGAAGTGGCGGGCAACCCTAATTTTGCCGAAGGTTCAACTAAACCAGATGAATATACCACCAAGGTTTGGTGGGCAGGCGGACCTGAGTAAAAATTTATTAAGAGAATAATATTAAAAATAAAGCCCCCTGATTACTCGGGGGGTTTTTTATATCGTATGGTTTCTATTTGTTTATTTTTTTAAATAGCAAAACCTTCGCATTGTTCCTTCCTACAAGAAGGTGCTTTGATCCACTTACCTGGATTACACCGGCATCGCGAATTTCGCCTTCCACTCTTATGCCGGATCTTTCAGGGGAGATATAGGTAAATGATCTTCCCCCGTTCCCCTTCAGGTAAACACCCTTACTGGCATTGTGTCTTCCAGCTTGTGGCTTAAGCGCATAAAAATTTCCGCCCAACCAAATATCCGTTTTACCATCTCCGTCAAGATCATCTGCAACAATTCCAAAAACCGGTGATTCCTGAGCCTCAATTGGCAAAGCCTGAAGTTCGAAGCTTCCGTTATTGTTCCATAATATAGCGCTTTGCAAATAATTTGCTTCATACCGTAAAGAGTTACTGCGGATTTCAGGAGGAAACAGTGATTCGTAAGTTTTGCTACCATAGTCCACATATTTAAGGATTTGCTTTCTTAAGCCGGGCAACTGAGCCGTTAGTTCCGCTTTGGTCGCGAAGGGATAAGCAATTGAATCCAGCGGTGGATACCAGTTAATGATAAACTCACTCTTTCCATTATTGTCGAAATCATTTGCATACATCGTCAATGGTCTTTGGGAAGAAGCTTTGAATTTCGCATTTAAGCCCCAATTGCCCACCACAAAATCCATATCACCATCGCCATCCAGGTCTGCGGCTTCAATCCTGTTCCACCACCCGCTGCTGTTCGGAATCGTAATTTCGTTTTGAAACGTCCCATTATCATTCTTGAAAATGTGTATTGCCATCCAGTCCCCAACCACAATAAGGTCCTTATCGCCATCCCCATCTACGTCAGCCCATGCTGCGTCCGTAACCATACCAATATTACCGAGCGACGGAGGTGCAATATCTCTCCATACCCCATTATCATTCATTAATAAATAGGAATGTGGCGGAAGCCCATAGTTACCCGGAACGTTCCGGGCGCCTAAGAAAATATCAACATCCCCATCGCTATCGAAATCCCCGGCTTTTAGGGTAGAGAAGTTTCCGATGACAGGAGGAATCGCGGAAGGGTCTGGTGAAAAATTCCCTTTTCCATCGTTGACGTACAATCTCACCATAAAATTCGTTTTCGGCATTTGGGGTTCATTGCCACCGGAACCTATAATAAGATCGGCATCGCCATCGTGGTCGTAATCAAATAAAGCGCCACAGGTGCTTTCGAACCCTGCATCCCTGTTAAATGCAGCATTTGCCTGGAAACGAAAACTGCCATCCTGTTTTTGAATAAACAGTTTATCCGGATCACCCGCTGCACCCAATAAAATGAAATCAGTGAGATTATCTTTATTCACATCGCCCCTGAGCACCCTTGGCCCTTCTGTGGAAAGCATTCTAAAAAGCAGGATTTCATCATTGAAGTCATCGTAACGGTCTTCATGATGTACTGCCGCGGGATCAATCAATTTCTCACCTACTTCTTCAAATGCCTGTTTGGTTTGTAAGACGGGAATATTTTTTATTACGGAAGCATCGCTATTTTTCAGGGTAATCGTCTGATCGGCTTTCACATTTATGATCACTTGCACTTTTCCATCAGGCCATGTAACCTTCAGGGAGTCAATTGAAGCTTTTTTGCCAATGCCAAATAACAACGAAGGCTCCACGCTGCTTTGAAAACCGCGGGCATTGTAATTTTGAAGGACTTTTATACCGTCTTTCATTGAAAGCTTTACCTCAGCTCCTATGCCAAACAGATTTTTTTCGACTCCCCGAAATTTCACTTTTAAAAAATGATTTTGTAAATCCTTATTGGCATCGTTGCGGTACAGGAAGGCTTTAGAATTTTCATTGTTCACCACAAGATCAAGATCGCCATCATTGTCAAGATCCGCATAAGCGGCACCGTTACTAAAAGACAATTGTGAGAATCCAAGGCTTTCCGCATTATTTTTGAAGATCAAATTACCTTCGTTGGAAAAAGCATAGTTTCGTAAAGGCTTTGACGGCATTTGGGAAATGAATTTGAGATAATCAAATTTTCTTCCTGAATTCATATCGCCTGCTTTCTCCTGGTTGGCAATAAATTCAAGGAAATCCATTGACATAAGATCTCTCGAAATACCGTTGCTGACGAAAATGTCTTTGTTACCGTCATTGTCAAAATCAAAGATCAGAGCGCCCCAGCTCCAGTCAGTGGCATCTACTCCTGATAGCTGCGCTATCTCCGAAAAATCTGCATTGCCGTTATTCAGTTGAAGGCAATTCTGTGTGATCTGGTAGTGAAAATTGGCGCGGTATTTCATGTCTTCAAGGTGATATGGATCAAATGTCATCGTTGTCTTTAAACGATAGTTATCGCCCGGCAGCATGTCGGTGGTAAATATCTCCGGATAGCCATCATTATTGATGTCAGCTATATCAGCCCCCATGCTGGATGTGGAACAATAGTTCACCCGTGAAGGAAGTTCCTCCGAGAATTTGCCATTGCCCTGATTTATATACAGGTAATCTCTTTCCCAGAAATCATTACTTATATATATATCAGGCAAATGATCGCCATTAAGATCGGAGACGGCCACCCCAAGTCCAAAACCAATATCGCTGCTATAAATCCCCGCTTGTTGAGTAACATCGGTAAAAGTATTCCCGTCATTTCGCATAAGTTTGTTTCCACCCCGCGAAGGCACTTCGCGTACCTTCCTGTATAACTCGATCCTGGAGGGATCACGAAAGTTATTATTCAGAATATAACAATCAAGATCTCCGTCACCGTCATAATCGAAGAATGATGCGTGAGTGGTATAGCCTTCGTTGTCGAGGTTATATTCCCGGGCTTTCTCGGTGAAGGTGAGGTTGCCGTTATTGATATATAATTCGTTTTTTTTATTGTTCCCATCCACATCGCCGGAATTGCAAACATAGATGTCCAGCAACCCATCGCCATTCACATCGGCCATTGTAACGCCAGTGCTCCATGACATGGTTCCCCCGACTCCGGCCTTGTCAGTTATATCTTCAAAATGAAGGTTTCCCTTATTAAGATACATTTTGTTCTTGTGCTGGTTCGAAGTAAAGAAGATATCCGGCAATGAATCATTATTAATATCCCCGATCGCAACACCTCCTCCATTATAAAAATTACGGTAAGTAAGAATATTAAAGTTTTCACCATCCACCACATCGTTACTAAAGTTAATCCCTGTTTCATCCGGAGTAAGTAATTGGAATACCTGGCCAGCAGATTTACCAGAGCCGGGTTCGCCCGATTGCTTATTTTCACAGGAGCAAATAAGGGAAAAGATCAGTAGCCACAGATAAGAAAACTTCATGCAGATGGTTTTTGAATTTTCGGAATTTGGATCAAGATTAAATTTTAATATGCGAAAGATTCTGAAGGATTAAAATACTTATTGAACCACGCGATGACCGTCACTAAATATACCATCCCCCCTGGACCCCAAATAGGCTCCCCAGATAATAGGCTTTTTTATCTTAACGGGCATATCTATTCGTTTGATCCTCATTCCAAGAAAAGCAATTAAATCAGTATAATGGAAGTATTGACAATAAATGAGATCAAGGTAACCATCATTGTCAATATCTCCAATCCAGGGAGTAGAAAAAATGTTCTTAAAGCCCGAGGCCTGGTCAATGGTCTGAACAGACTTATTAGCAAAATCAATGGCTATCAGTTTATTCTCTATTTGCCCCGGGGACTTTCCGGCATATCCTAACGAGCAATCAAAATTATTGATACTTATTATTGCTTCATCCCGTCCATCGCCATCCAGGTCATACACCACGGGTGACGAAAACCCAGTACAACCTATAGAATCCATATAGGCAATATTCCCATTTTTCCCATCGAGCATAACCTCCACTGATCCTGCGCTGTTAGGCCAGGCTCCCTTGCTTATGAAAGTAAAAAAATCAGGAATATCGTCGTCAGTAAAATATCCGGGCGCAAAACTATTGCTGCATTCAGTCCCGGGAAAAGTCTTGGTCCATAAAGTGCGATGACTTTTTCCATCAATTGCAACAGCCTTACTTCCGTGGCTGATTGCAATAATATCAATGTATCCGTCTTTATTGATATCAGCAAGTGTAGGCGCAGCAATAAAACCGTGTCCTTTTTCAGTAGCAATAACTTCAGCCGAGGACAGCTTTTTTGCACGTAACTGTGAAAGCGTGGTGAGGTAAAGCTTGCCGTCAATAGTTTCTCCTCCTGTTCCAAACAAAACAAAAACCTCGCTGCTTCCTGGTTGAGAAAAGCACAAGGGTGTCATATAAGATTCTTTGCGATCGGGCATGGTGTCCGCTGCAATTATATTTCCTGTTTTTGAATCAAACAATATAAGCACCCCGGGGAAACGGTCAACCTTCGAGTAAGGTGCCGCCAGCGGGTTTCCCCCATTTATCGTAAGCAAGTCATCAATGCCATCATTGTTTTGATCCGGGACAAGCACACTGTTATTAAAGTTAAAATGCGCATAGCGGAGAACCGGGTCGTTAGTGTATTCTTCGTATTTATATTCCCATATAAGAGCTCCGGATTTTCCGTCAAGGGCTTTTAGCTGCGGAGACCTTCCGCCTATGAATATATCTTTCACTTTATCGCCATTTACGTCGCAAAAAGTAGCCGAGCCAAAAACCTGGTCCGGAGCTTCCTGCTTCCATAAAAGATTTCCGGACTTACCATCAAAAGCAACAATTCCCATGTCGCTTTTTTGAAATTCATTTTTTCCGGCTCCCATCACAATGTCTAACGTGCCATCTTTGTTAATGTCTGTGGTTCGAGGCGAAGATTGTGAGCCAATGACTGGGAAATCTTTGCTCCATATGAGAGCACTTTTTGTTTTTGAATGAGTTGAGTTACAAGCAGACAGGGTCACAAAAAAACCGGCTACGATCCCGGCAGCATACAAAAAAAACAGGCTACTACTAGAGGAAATTTTGCAGGATAAAATTTGCTTAAGATTTAACATTAATTTCTATTTTTTGCCTGCTCAGAATGAGTTCCTACCGTGCTATTATTATTTACCTGCCAATCGGGAGAATGGGCAATTACAAAGTTTCCAATTTGCTTACCTTCTTTTACACCGTTTTCAATTGCATCCCGAAAATGGATGCCTCCATACAATCTTGAAATGGCCGCTTCATTAGATGCCTCCACAAAGGAATTGAATTGTCTGGAAGGGAGACCAAATTCTACTTCAGTATTGTCGGTAAAAGAGAAATGGTCGCCTAATAAATGAGTGAGAACGGTGGATGCACTTGTAGAAATCACACTGTGGGCCGATGTATATTCAGGAAAAGGAGGGGTCTGAAGCAATGGAGACCAATTTGGGTCTATAAGTTTTCTAATGGCTGTCACGGGCCTTACCCTGGTATATTTGTATTTATTGTTCCAGGAAGAAATAAATGCATCTGCGATTGCCATTGAAACAAGGGCATGCACATAGGCAGTTTCTGATAAACTCAATTTTTGTTTTTTACACGCGATGCCGGTGATCCCCAGCCAATGTCCGCCGGGAGATATTTTTTTTATTCCGAATTCAAGATGGCCAAGCTGCTGCAACGCAAAAGGATTGCAATCCCAAAACATCGCAATATCCGACTGCTGCTTAGAGAAATTTTTACCTGAATTATATACTTCCTTTAATTCTTTATAAAAAAAAGAACTGGTATCGGAGCTGTACGGATTAGGAGGTCCGCCGGAAAATTGTGAACATGAATCAAGAAAAAATGTGCGGAGCGTATTCCAGTAAGGTTCTATAGCCGCCATAAATCCGGGCCCAGTGGGCTGCCAGTATTCATCACCTGTTGATGGTGTAAATCTTCTGTATCCGCTAAGCCTGGGGAAACCATCAGCATTCGCATATTTAATCATTTGGTCAACTTCTCTATCAACAAGTTCAACCGTTGCATTTATTTTCTCAACAGATAACTTTCTTTTTCCTGCAACAACTTTTAAAGAATCAAATTTTTTCTTAAGCAAATATCCCGAAGGAAGTAACCTTATTGCCGATTTATTTAACGCGAGGATTATAGCAAGCTGCCGGTCACTTTTTTTAACCAGATTGTCATCGACAGTAATATTACTCAATCCTGTCAGCACACCGGCAAAATGTGGTTGCTTTTTGTCGAACAGTGCAGCAGTTTCGACGGCCGCAAGGTTGATATATGCATAATATCTCGATGCTGCCGGAGGTGGGGTAGCATCATTTACCATCACATCAGTTGCATCTTTCAATGTACGTACATAGTCGCTTGTTGTAAACGATGCAACCTTCTGCCCATATCCTGAGTTCGTGCATATAACCGCTACAACAAATACTATTATCCTCTTCATGTTTCAATAATTCAATACGAATAAATTACAGGCGCCTGGTTATTCACAGTGAAGATCACCCGGTCGCCATTCTTCCCATTCAATTTAATGAGATCACGTGTGCAACCCCTAACGGATAATCCTGATTGCAGTTGAGGCACATATTCGAAATGCCCTTTCCCGTCTCCTTTTAATAATACACCATAACCCGCATCTGTCTTTCCTATTTTTATCCTTGCATGGTCAGAGTTGCCTCCCAGGATGATATCCTGTTTTCCATCATGGTCGAAATCGCCGGTGCTAATTGCAAAAACAGGAAAGAAATTCGCATGCAATGGAAGTTTCTTTGCTTCAAATACTCCGTTATTATTTTCAAAATAAGCAGTTTCAAAATAATCGGCCGATAATTGTTTTGCAGATTTTAATTGCTCTGGCGTTAATATGTCTTCGATGGTGGCGGTTGCGTAAGAATCGTAAGTCGGAAATCTTTGTCGCAGGCTAACCATCTGATCTGTCATCTCATCACGGCTTGCCATCGGGTACTGGTTCCCCTGTATATAATAGCAAATCAGCGGATCAACGGATCCGTTGTTATCAAAATCATTATAATAAATTGTAGCCGGCTCTGTTTTACTCACCTTTAGAGAACTGTTCAATCCCCAATTTCCAGCTATAAGATCAAGATCACCATCACCATCCATATCTGCAAGTTGGAGCCGGTTCCACCATCCTTTTAAATTACCAGGAAAATAATGGTCGGAAACGTCCGCCAATTTTCCATTTTTAATAGAAAATACGTGAATCTTCATCCACTCTCCGCATACAATAAGTTCCCTGCTGCCATCTTTGTCAATGTCTATCCACGCAGCATCTGTAACCATCCCAAGTGAATCTAATACTGTTGTCATTTCCGGCGGGGCATTCGTAAAGATTCCTTTTCCATTATTAATCAGGAGAGGACTTTTTGGCGATTCAGGATACCTACCGGGTATTACCCTGCTTCCGACAAAAATATCGGAATCACCATCGTTATCAATATCAGCTACCCTTACACATGAGCCACTGAGCAATTCTTCAGGCAGTGATTGAATGCTTTTTACAAATGTCCCATTGTTATTGATGTACAAGCGATCCTGCATTTCGCTGTCGCCTTGGTTATAATTATAACCTCCACTTACGACATACAGATCCAGGTCTCCATCATTATCCGCGTCAAAAAAAACAGCATCCATATCTTCACACATCGAATCTTTTGCAATTGCGGGCTGAAAGTCAGGAACAAAGTTGCCATTTGCCTGTTGAATAAACAATTGGCCCGGCTGGCCCTGTGCGCCACAAATAAATATATCTTCAAGCCCGTCTCTATTAATATCCGCTTTAGCAGTTCGGGGGCCATTGTATGAAATCATATTCGGCATCAGTGGCTGCGTCTTAAAATCATTTGTTTCGGGTGAAACATGCGTAAAAGGCAACAATGTTGTTGATGCAGAAAAAACAGCTTTTCTATTTTCCCCGTTGGGGGTATTTTTCAGGCCAGGCTGATAATTGATTTTATTAATAGTGTTGGCCTTCACGTTAGTCAGGGTTTCTATTTTCCCATCGGGCCATTGTATCACTACTGAATCAATTTTTGGAGAAGGCAAACCTGTATGCAGCGGCACCTGCATCGAGCTTTGAAATCCATGTACCGGGTAATTTTCAAGTTTTACTGCCCCCCCGGGGGTGTAGATATTTATGACTGCGCCAATAGCATAAATATTATGGCCGGTACCCGTAATGCTGAATTGTACCCAGTTGCCACCATGCCCGTTTTCCACAAGCATGTTACGATATACTTCTGCAGGAGCATTCAAATGATTAATAACAAGGTCAAGGTCTCCATCATTATCCAGGTCCGCGTAAGCAGCCCCGTTCGAAAGCTTTTTTTTATTAAACCCTGCCTCAAGTGACACATCTGAAAACTGAAGATTACCGTTATTCAGATACAAATAATCATGCACCGGAGTAACGGGAATACTCTGTAACATTTGAAACATATTTTCACTTGATTCTCCCTTCAAATATTTGAGCCGTTCATTTGCATAGAATTTTACGAAATCGCGATTGGTCATGTCCCGGCCGTATCCGTTTGTGATGAAAAGATCTTTATTCCCATCGTTGTTGAAGTCTCCGAATAATGATCCCCAACTCCAGTCGGTGCAGAAAACACCACCAAACTGGCCTATTTCACTGAAGGTGCCGTTGCCATTGTTGAGCTGGAGCATATTTCTCATAAGCTGGTGATAGAAACCGTTTTTCACCTGGTTGTTATATAGCTCATAATTATCCGGCATATAAAGCAATTTCTGCCTCCGGTTGTCCTCAGGCAGCATATCAAGTGTGAACACATCGCTCCATCCGTCATTATTAATGTCCGCAATATCGCAGCCCATAGAGAAGTTAGAAATATGCCCGAGTTCATCCTTTAATTTATCTGAAAAAGTTCCATCGTGATTGTTTATATACATGTAATCTTCCTCTACATAATCATTAGTCACGTAAAGATCCGGCCACCCATCGTTGTTTAAATCGCTCACGGAAACTCCAAGGCCGTAGCCAAGAGGGTTTGAAATAATTCCGGCATCAGCAGTTACGTCCGTAAATACGTTATTGTCATTCCGGTAAAGGCGGTCGCCCGCATCGGGATCAATCATTTTTTTTACAAAAGAAGCATCGAAATTCCGGAAGTTTTTATTATTGTGATTGATTACAAACAAATCAAGATCATTATCCCGGTCATAATCAAAGAACACTGCCTGTGTAGAGTAACCAGAATCTGCAACGCCCATCTGCGTAGCTTTTTCAGTAAAGGTTACCTCACCCCGGCCCTTTCCCTGTGAAGAAGGGCCGTTATTTATAAAGAGTTGATTTGTTCTTTTGTCTCTATCCAATGGACCTGAATAACACAAATAGATATCAAGCCACCCATCTCCGTTAACATCCGCGATGCTCACTCCGGTCTTCCATCCTTTTTTTCCTCCAACGCCTGCTTTTGCGGTGATGTCTTCAAATTTCCAGTTTCCCTTGTTCAGGTAGAGCCGACCCGGTTGCATGTTACCGGAAAAGTAGATGTCAATTAATCCGTCATTGTTGAAATCTCCTAATCCTACACCACCACCGTTATAAAAATATTCGTAGGTAATAATATTTAAAGCGGGTGATTCCTTAACAACATTTGCAAAGTTGATCCCCGTTTCACTATTCGGGACCGCCTTAAATAATACAGAAGGAGGCTTTTGTGCAAAAGCCGGGAATGACAGTGAGAGTAATATAAAGAGATGTAGCAATCTCTTCTCCATAATAGCAGTTATAAAATAATGTACAGCAACCGGGACTAAACGGATCATAATTGAGTTTTTCAATTTACGATTTATCGTGTACCTCACCAAAAGTGAGAAAGAAATTATTTGCAGCAATCCCGGGCCTTTCCAACTATTAAATCACTTGCAATTATTTCTTCATCATTAATTTAGCAATACCTATTATTTTTATTGTAAAATCTAAAAACAATTTAGTATGTCACACATTGCAATGTTGGGTTCCGGTTTCATCGCAAGATTTTATGCAGAATCATTGCAAGGCGCCAGAAGTAAGGATAAAATTGTATCGGTCTATTCGAGAAAAGAATTATCGGCGAAAAAGTTTTCTGATGATTATAACGTATCCCATATCACAACGAACATTGAAGAATCTATTTCTAATTCTGAGGTAGATATTGTGTGCATCGCGCTTCCTAACAACCTGCATGAAGAAGCAGTTTTACTATGCTGTAAACATAAGAAAGCAATCATGATTACAAAGCCTCTGGGGAGAAATGCCGAAGAAGCAAAGCGTATGTTACTGGCTGTTGAAAAAGCCGGTGTTTTTAATGGTTATCTTGAAGACCTTGTATATACACCTAAATTTATAAAAGCAGAAAAAAGTGTAAGAGAAGGAGCACTTGGAAGAATACTTTGGGCAAAATCAAGAGAAACACATCCCGGCCCACACAGCGATTGGTTTTGGAATATTGAATTAGCAGGAGGCGGCTGTATCCTGGATTTGGGATGCCATTGCGTTGAGATTGCAAGAAGCTATATTGGCAAGGAAATAAAACCTGTTGAAGTAATGTGCTGGGCAGATACACAAGTGAAACCTATAGATGCAGAGGACCATGCTATTGCCCTGGTAAAATATGAAAATGGTGCCATAGGACAATTTGAAGTGAGCTGGACTTTTCGTGGTGGAATGGACTTGCGTGATGAAGTAATGGGAACGGAAGGAACCATCTGGATAAATAATTTCCTGAGAACGGGGTTTGAAATGTTTACTACAGGTAAATGTGGCGACTACATTGCAGAAAAAGCGGAGAGTGACTCTGGATGGCTCTTTCCTGTTGGTGATGAAGTGAATGACCTTGGATACAACCACATGTTCATGGATATGCTTGATTCACTGGATTCCGGTAAGCACCCTAAAGAAACTTTTTATGATGGCTATGTGGTGAACGCCGTTTTAGATGCGGCGTACAAATCGGCAAAGACCAAATTGTGGGAGCCCGTAAAATTAGATATCTGGAGAGGAAAAGAGGGTTTCACAAAAGACAGTCATCTCGTTGACTTTGATAAGGAGCATTACCTAGTGAAAGAAGAAACCACACACTATGGCGAGAAGAAATTTATTTTAAAGAATAAATCCACGGGAAAAATTGTTGAGAAAGTCGTCCAATAACTTATGAAGTAACATCAATGCCGGATAATTACATTACCAAATGCGGCAAACCCCACAGTTTCTTCTCCTCCCTTCATCTTATATTTTATTCGTTTGAGAAGCAGCCAGTCGTCAATGTCAATATTTACGGTTGTCGTATTCATAAATATCTCGTAAAAGTCGGGTTTATCTTTTACGTCCGGAACCATGCTACCCCAAAGTGCATTGATGGTTTTAATTTTTATCGTTTTATCATCGGGCTTTGTTGCTATGGCGATAATGATGACCACTAATATTATCAGTAAAATGATTCCTCTTTTTTTCATTTAAAAAGACTTTCACAATGTTTATGAGCAGCTATTATTTATTAATACCGCCTACGCGTAAATGCGATTATGCTCCTGTCTGTTACATCAACAATGAAAATAATGCTCTTCGCAATTATGCAACAAATTTTTTAAATACTATCCTGTGATATTATGTTCATGCTACAAGCAATTAAGAAAGAAAGATACTTCCTTCTTTTAAGAAATAGTTTTATAAATATTATTTCGAAAATAAACTTTGTAAAATCAATTATACATATCGTTCATCCGATGCATTGAATCTTTAAGAATAAAATATAAATTTTTAAATACAGGCAAATATTTTTCATAAACCAAATGATTTTTTGCATCGGGCGTTACCATGGCATTCTCCTTTTTTTGCAGCGAATTATATTTATCCAAAAGGTTAGCCGATTTCATATACAGCATGGCAGCGCCAATAGCTGACGCATCATCTGATTGTACAAGACAAATTTCTTTGCCCGTTACATCTGCTAAAATTTGCACCCAGGTTTGTGAATGGATAAAACCACCACTTACATTTAGTTGAACGATCACACCTGTTGATTCCTCGATAAGTTGCAAAATATTTTTCAAAACGTAACATACTCCTTCCATGGACGCACGTAAAAAATCAGGTTGGGAATGGTATGATTTTATGCCAAAAAAAACGCCTGCTGATTTTTCGTCCCATATAGGAGCCCGCTCACCAAACAGGTAAGGAAGAAATAACAGCCCTTTACTTCCCGCCGGAACTTCGTCCACTTTTTTAAAGAAAGAATTATACACATCTTCATCCGGATTTTCAATTTTCAGAAAAGAACCTACCATCCAATTCAAAATATTACCTCCATTATTCACTGGACCGCCGCAAATAAATGTGTTATCGTCCAGCACATAGTTAAAGATCATCGCATTAAAATTGAAAACCGGATTATGGCTCGCAACCCGTACTGCGCCGCTTGTTCCTATGGTGATAGCGGCAGTCCCTTTATCAAGCGCAAAGCTGCCTATATTAGCCAAACAACCGTCGCTGGCTCCTATACAAAAATTTGTATCTGAACCGATGCCCAATTCTTCTCCAACAACGTTATTTATATTTTTTCTTGTAAATGCTGTTGAAACTATTTTAGAAAGATTATCGGAACGGATACCGCAAAATTCCAGGGATCTATTATTCCAAACTCCGGTTGAGATATTATATAATCCCGTAGCGGAAGCAATAGATTTATCAATTTCGTATTCATTAAATAGCCGATACCATATAAACTCTTTGATCGAAATAAATTTATAGGCCCTTTCAAAAATTTCCGGCTGATTTTTTCCAAACCACATTATTTTACAAAGTGGCGACATGGAATGTATGGGTGTTCCTGTTTCGCGATACAATGATTCAGCAATGGCGGATGCTCTTATTTCTCCGGCAATTGTTTCGCTTCTTGTATCGGCCCAGGTAATTAATTTAGTGATGGGCCTATTGTCTTTATCTATTACAACAAGGCTATGCATGGCGCTGCTAAAGCTAACAGCATTGGGTACCCTCCCGACAGAACGTATCACTTTCTTTACGCAATGCAAAAAAGCACTCCATATAGTTTCCGGGTCCTGCTCTGAATAACCGGCTACTGAAGCTTCTAATATTTTGTAATGAGATTGCGCAGATGTAATAACATCTCCGGAATATTTTAGGGCAACTGCCTTCGCGCTTCCCGTCCCTATGTCTACACCTATTATATACGGTTCCATATTTTTATCACTCCAGAAAGGTATGAAAATGTTTCTTTGATAATCGTTCTAAATAGGATAAATAAAAGCTTAAAAACTTAAACCCGGTTCTCCAGGTAATTTTGAAAAAGTCAATATATTATTTCAAAGCAACTAATCGCTATATTTATTTTTCTGATTGCTTCAACATTTATTAATAAATAATGCGACTGCTAAAACCAAGACTTTCCTTTTCCCAGATAATAAATATGAATGTTGGGTTCTTTGGTATTCAGTACAGCTTTGGCTTACAACAGAGTGCAGTAAATCCAATTTATGATTTTTTAGGAGCCAGCCCGGACGAGATTCCGTGGCTAAACCTGGCAGGGCCACTGACCGGTTTAATTATACAACCCATTATAGGTGCTTTGAGCGATAAAACATGGCATCACAGGTGGGGCAGAAGAACACCTTATTTCTTTATCGGCGCTATGCTTTGTAGCATTGCTTTGTTCCTGTTTCCTTTCAGCAGCGCTCTATGGATGGCTGTGGGTTTATTATGGTTATTAGATGCAGGAAACAATACCGCGATGGAACCCTACCGTGCTTTTATTGCAGATAAATTAGATGCCTCCCAACAACCAACCGGATTCCAGGCGCAGAGTTTTTTTACAGGATTCGGACAAACATTAGCCAATGTTTCCTTATTTATTTTTCCGCTGATATTTATTGGTAAAACGGGCAAGTTGCCCACTTGGGTTTTTGCTTCATTCTTTTTGGGAGCGGCCTGTTCTATTGGTTCAATATTGTGGAGTATTAAAGCAACTCCTGAAATTCCACCTTCAGAAGATGAGCTTGCGGTTTTAGAGGCAAAGAATAAAGGTATGCCGCATCCTGTTATTCAATTCTTTTTATCTATAATAACAACAGTCCTCGCATACATTGTACTATTAGTTTTATTAATTCCATCAGTTTTCTTCAAAGACCTTTTCAAAAATGTATTGAATTATGCAAAACAGCATGCAACACTTAAAATATTATTTGCCCAAAATATTGAAATAATAGATGCCATCTTAAATATGCCGAAAGTAATGTGGCAACTTGCCCTGGTATATTTGTTTCAATGGTATGCATTGTTTTGTTACTGGCAGAATTCATCAAAAAGTGTTGCATTGTCAGTATGGAATACGACCCCACAACAAAATGCTGACCTGTATGAAAAGGCAGTTGGATGGACGGGGCTTGTGAATGCCTGGTATAACGTTGTTACATTTTTATGCGCCTTTGGCCTTGTGTGGTTTGCAAAAAAATATTCGCCAAAGCTGGTGCATTTTTCATGTCTTATTTTAGCAGCGATTGGATTTCTCGCCTTCCCGCATATTGAAAATAAATATTTACTTTTCCCTGCCATAACCGGGTTTGGAATTGGCTGGGCGAGCATGATGGGTATTCCATATTTGATGGTAGTAAGCAATATTCCAAAAGAAAGATATGGTGTGTATATGGGTATCATCAACATGATGATAGTAATACCTATGTTTATCCAAACAACCACTTTTGGTTTTATTCTAAAGCATTTTTTGAACAATGATCCACGGAATGCAATAACTTTTGCTGGTGTATTTTTATTGATAGCAGCAGCATTTACTTTACTTATTAAGGCCAATAAGCCTAACGATGACGCTGTGATTCCTTTAGGGGGAGGACATTAAGTTTATATTGCCAAATACGTGAAATATGATTTCGTAATTCGTGTTTCGCGTTGATCTTCTTTCTTAATTGTTCTAATTTTAATTTTTGCAAAACATTTCTTTTTGAACCTAATATTATTTACACATGAAAATACTTTGTATTGGTGAGGCTCTAATAGACATGATCTGTACAGATACCGGCTCATCACTTGCCAATGGCGAGCATTTTTTAAAAAAGCCGGGCGGCGCTCCCACCAATGTAGCTGCGGCAATTGCAGCATTAGGCGGGGACGTTTTGCTTTCTGCGAAAGTAGGTGCAGACCCTTTTGGCCAGCAGCTAATTGATACAATGAAAGATTTTGGCGTATCCACTATATGGATGGTAAAAGATAAAGATCACTTTACCACATTCGCATTTGTATCCTTAATGCAGGATGGTGAAAGAGATTTTGTTTTTAACCGCGGAGCCGATGGGGAACTCACCGAAAACGATCTTGAGGGAATTGATCTCGATAAGTGTTCAATTGTCCATTTTGGTTCCGCAACTGCTTTTCTGCCCGGGCCGTTGCAGCAAGCCTACAAAAGTCTTTTGCAAAAAGCGCTCGCCAAAAATTTATTCATCAGCTTTGATCCAAACTACAGGCAACTTCTTTGGAAGACTGATACTGCATCATTTATTGAGCAGTCATGGAATTTTATGAAGGCATGCCATTTTTTTAAAGTGAGTGACGAGGAAGCCATTTTATTAACCGGCAGGTCGTCAGTAAATGATGCTGCTAAAATTTTAGCCGAAAATACCAATGCTACATTTGCCATAACACTTGGGAAAGAAGGCACCTTGCTCATGCGTAATAAAACTAAAACAATCGTTCCTACAATCACCGTAAAGTCTATCGACAGCACAGGCGCCGGCGATGCATTCGTGGGAGCAATCTTATACCAGTTAAGAAATCATTCATTACAAATGACTGAGGCAATGACTGCCGCTGATTGGAGAAATATTATTACCAATGCCAACAAGGCAGGCGCACGTACCTGCGAATATATGGGCGCCATGGAAGCCTTTAAACATTTAAGTGCCCAGATTTTTGACTAATAACGCTTACGTATGTACGACTATAAAATTCATAGCGAGGTTACAAAGCTTGCAGTAAAGCATTCGTTGGAAAAAGCGGGACAGGACAATCCGTTTTATACAAGACTAATTGCTAATGCCGAAGCGATTCATGCATTGTTCGATGAAATTTATGGGCAACAAGAGCATAGCAAAAAGAATTTCAAACAACTTCTTGAAACGATAATGGATGCTTATGCTGACCGCGCTAAAAGATTGAGAAAAAGAGATAATTATAAATACGAAAAAGGGCAATGGTTTCTAAGCAACAAACTGGCAGGCATGAGCCTTTATGTGGACAGATTTTGCGGCAATATTGCTGAGCTTGAAAATAAGATTGATTACTTTGAAGAACTGGGTATAAATGTGCTTCACCTGATGCCCTTGTTCGAAAGCCCTGCCGGTGAAAGTGACGGCGGATATGCCGTTTCAAATTTCAGAAAAATAGACGAACGTTTCGGCACCGTCAAGGATCTTAAACACCTTCAAAAAAAAATGGCGAAGGAAAATATGTACCTGGTGATTGACATCGTACTTAACCATACTTCGCAACAACATGAATGGGCCGTTAAAGCAAAAGCAGGTGATAAAAAATACCAGGATTTTTTTTATATGTATGATGACAGAACGATACCTGACGAGTTTGAAAAAACGATGAAAGAAATTTTCCCCACCTCCGCACCGGGAAACTTTACATGGGTGCCTGAATGCAATAAATGGGCGATGACGGTTTTTCATAATTATCAATGGGATCTTAATTATTCAAATCCGCAGGTATTTATTGCAATGCTTGAAAACATATTTTTTTATGCCAATATAGGAATCGATATTTTGCGGATAGATGCCCCTGCATTTATTTGGAAACAATTGGGTACCACCTGCACCAATCTACCCCAGGCGCATACACTTTTACAATTGATAAAGTTGTGTGTGCAGGTAGCCACACCCGGTATGGCATTGCTCGGTGAAGCCATACAAGCACCCAGGCAAATAATGACTTATTTTGGCAAAGGATCATTCACAGCACGGGAATGTGATTTTTGCTATAACGCTACACAAATGGCCTTGCAATGGGATGCGCTTGCCACAGGTGACACAAAAGTGATGCTGGCCGCACAACATGTTTTATTAGAAAAACCACCGGGTACTTCATGGATTACCTATACCCGCTGCCACGATGATATCGGCCTTGGTTATGAAGATGCAATGATTGTAGAAGCAGGTTACGACCCATTTCAGCACAGGCGGTATTTAAAAAATTATTATTCAGGAAATTTCATTGGATCGCCTTCCATGGGCGCCTTATTTTCTTTCAATCCAAAAACAGGAGATGCACGTATTAGTGGGACGCTTGCATCACTATGTGGTTTACAAAAGGCCCTCGAAGAAAATGATGGAAAGAAAATTGAGCTATCAGTAAACAAAATATTAATGATGCAGGCACTTAGCTTTTTTGTTGGAGGATTGCCTATGTTATTTTACGGTGACGAGATTGGGTATACAAATGATCAGGAATATCTAAATGAAGAAAGCCAGTATTATGATAACAGGTGGATGCACAGGCCAAAGATTGACTGGGATAAAAATAAATTAAGAGATGAACAGGGGACAGCAGAAAATCGAATTTTTACGGGGACAAAAAAACTTTTGCGCATTAGAAAAAAATTATCTGCCATTGAAGATAACAGCAACCTGGTGTGGATGAAGGCCCATAATATTCATATAGCTGGATTTATCAGATCTAAAAAGGGCCAGCAAATATTTTGCTTGTTTAATTTCAGTAATGCCCCGGCACTACTTACCTGGTTTGCTTTTAAAGAAAGCGGCGCTGTACCGGAGAAATTATATGATCACTGGACTAAAGAAAATTATGCCGTAGGAAACGATAATGAATATTTAATGATTGAGCCCTATGGCTTCTACATAATGGAGACGATATAAATGTAGGTTTTCAAACTTCTTTACTTATAAAACGATAGCCAATCCCGGATTCGGTAACTATGTATTCGGGGCGATTGGCATCTGTCTCAATTTTTTTTCTAAGCTGTGCAATAAACACTCTTAAATACTGGGATTGGTTGATGTAGCCCGGCCCCCAAACTTCACGCAAGAGATATTGATGTGTTACCACCTTGCCTTCATTTTTTGCAAGTACCGAAAGCAACCTGTATTCAGTTGCAGTAAGTTTAATCGACTCGTTATTTTTCTTTATGGTTCTTGCCTCAAGGTCGATGACTATTTCGCCGCAGGTGATAATAGTACCACCTTCGTCTGTAACTGAATTGCGCAACGCAGACCGGATACGGGCTAATAATTCTCCGGTCCGGAAAGGCTTTACCAGGTAATCATTTGCACCGTTATCAAGTGCGTTAATAATATCGTCTTCGCTATTTTTTACTGAAAGAATCAACACGGGATTTGTGTACCACTCCCTTAATTTACGAAGAACGGACTGTCCATCTTCATCGGGTAAACCAAGATCAAGAATGATCATATCAGGAGGGTGATTTTCCGCTGTAATCAACCCTGTTCTTGCAGTATCAGCCTGGTTTACTGTATAGTTATTGCTCTGCAGTGTTATCTCCAAAAGCCTGCGGATCTGCACCTCATCATCAATAATTAATATCTCCGCCCTATTCATTTTTTATGCTTTTTAGGTTAGAAGTTTTTGCGGGAATATTTATTGTAAACCTTGCGCCTCCAGTCCTTAGATTTTGCAAATGAACAGCACCACCCATCGCTTCAGTAAACCCTTTTACGATCGACAAACCTAAACCCGTTCCGCCCGTTCTTGTGTTCTTCAGCCGGTAAAATTTATTAAATACATTATCTATTTCCTCTAAGGGGAATCCTTTACCATTGTCTTCTACAACTAATTCCAAAATATCAGTATGGCAATGAGCAGTAATGTCTATCCTGCTGTCGTGCCTGGTATATTGGATTGCATTGTTTACAAGATTGTAAATTATTTGTTCCAGCATTGCCTTGTCAAGTTTGAAAAAAGGAATATCCGGGTTGATATTTATTACAATCTTCTGGGATATATTATTTTCCTCCATTCTTTTCACTGCGTCATATACTACTTCGATAATATCGCACCAGTCCTTTTTTGGTTGCAGAAAACCTGACTCCAGCCGCGACATGCTTAAAAGATTTTCCACTTGCTGATTGAGCCGAAAAGAGGCTTTGGATATTTCTGATATAAGATCATCTTTGTTCGCCGTTGTAAGGTTTAGATTATTGGACTGGAGGTTGTCAGTGGCGCCGATAATAGTGGCGATGGGTGTTCTAAGTTCGTGAGAAAGAGAATTCAATAAAGTGTCGTACAACTTTACTGTATTTGCCTTTTCTTCCTTAAGCCTGGCCACTTTTTCTATTTGACGTATTTTGTAGGTAAGTACAGCATTGACCGATGCAATCACAAAATACATTAGTAACAAAATTGAATCTTCGGTGGAGCCTACCTGCAAAGTAAAATGCGGAGGAATAAAAAAATAATCCCATATCAAAGCGCTCAATATAGCTGCTGCGAATACGGGAATAATATCAAATAAAACTGCGGCTATCGAAACAGTAAGCAGTAAAATAAAAGCGACAACTTTATAGTCCAGGTGATAACCAGACATTACATAACATAAGGCTGACACAATGCAAACAGCAATAGTGCTTATTAGCGTTTGACTTGGCTTGCTTATTTTATTTATGAACAACTCCATTTAGAACGCAAAAATAAAGTGCTATTCATAAGTGTACTATAAAATTACCGGCACTATGTATAAGGATTTTATAAAGATTTACTCTTGCTGTTGATTCTAAACGAATACAGGGCGAAATTTGCAAAACTTTTACTTATTGCAATTGTATATGAGGATTGTAAAAGTTTAAACATTTTTTTTTGAAAAAAGACCTGAATAAAGTAACCGGAGCTGGTTTACTCATTGCACTGGGAATTATTTACGGAGATATAGGGACTTCACCACTCTACGTTTTAAATGCCATCATAAGAGACAAGGTAATTTCACCTGAACTTATTCTAGGAGGATTGTCCTGCATCATCTGGACACTTACACTCCAAACAACTGTGAAGTATGTGATACTCACTTTAAAAGCAGATAACCGGGGAGAAGGAGGAATATTTTCTTTATATGCACTTGTAAGGAGGCAAAAAAAATGGCTTGTGTTTCCTGCTATGATAGGAGGCGCTTCTTTATTGGCTGATGGAATCATCACACCACCTATTTCTGTAACCTCTGCGGTGGAAGGATTGAATCAAATCGATTTATTTAGCGATATAAGCGAATCAACGGTAGTTTATATCGTGATTGGAATTTTAATCCTTCTTTTTTTTTCACAGCAATTTGGTACGGCATCTATAGGAAAAATGTTTGGGCCTATTATGTTCATCTGGTTTTTGATGCTTGCCGCATTAGGCTTTACTCATCTATTTGATGCATGGTATATTTTTAAAGCCTTTAATCCCTATTACGCCATTCACATTTTGACAAAATACCCCGATGGCTTCTGGTTGCTGGGAGCTGTGTTTTTGTGCACGACCGGTGCGGAGGCATTATACAGTGACCTTGGGCATTGCGGGAGAGATAACATCCGCATGTCATGGATATTTGTAAAATCTGCACTCATCTTAAATTATCTTGGCCAGGGAGCCTGGCTCCTCTCCCATCATACCGGTAAAATTTTTACCAAAGCGATTATCGACGATGGCTTCAATCCATTCTACGGGGTAATGCCCGATTGGTTTAAAATAATAGGAATTATAATTGCAACCGTTGCTGCCATCATCGCAAGCCAGGCATTAATAAGCGGATCATTTACACTGATAAGTGAAAGTATGCGCCTGAACCTTTGGCCAAAAATGAAAATAAATTATCCCACAGAAGAGAGAGGCCAGTTGTTTATTCCGGGAATTAATACCATGTTGTTTATTGGTTGCGTCGGCATAAGCCTCTACTTTAAAAGTTCTTCAAATATGGAGGCAGCTTACGGGCTTGCCATTACACTTTGCATGATTGCCACCTCTATTTTATTTTCAAATTTTCTTGTCATAAAAAGGGTAAAAAAGCCTTTAATATATTTGTATCTTCTCGTTTACATCACCATTGAAATAAGTTTTTTAATTGCCAATCTCAATAAATTTCCGCATGGTGGTTTTGTTACGGTGCTTGTGGGCGGCGCTTTATTTGCTGTGATGTACATCTGGTACCGGGCAAGAAAAATCAAAAACCGCTATGTTGAATTCGTAAGGTTGGAGCAATACCTTCCGCTATTGCAGGAACTTAGTAATGATAAATCAATTCCTAAATATGCTACTCACCTTGTTTATCTTACCAGCGCAAATAATCCAAAAGAAATAGAACATAAGATCATCTATTCTATCCTAAACCGGAAACCGAAACGTGCCGATATTTATTGGTTCGTACATGTAGATACTCTTGACGATCCTTATACTTCAGATTATACCGTTGAAACAATTATCCCAAACGAAATTATAAGAATTGAATTCCGGCTGGGCTTTAGAATGGAGCCGCGTATCAATCTTATGTTTAAAAAAGTAGTGGAGGATATGGTTGCCAATAAAGAAGTGAATATATTGAGCCGCTATGAAAGTTTGCAACGCAACAATGTGTTAGGCGACTTTCAATTTATCGTAATGGAAAAGTTCTTATCGCAGGATAACGAATTACCGTTTTTGGAGAAACTTCTAATAAAGTTGCAACTATGGATAAAGGACAAGAGTCTCAATGAGGAAAGAGGTTTCGGCCTGGAACAAAGTAATGTTGTTGTTGAAAAGTTTCCGCTTATTGTGAGCCCCGTTAGTAAATTGAAACTTACCAGGGTATTTATGGATGAAACATAGTTCCGATTAATTGGCAAAGGGACTTTCTTTAGAATTTTATGTTGCTTCTATTGTTGCAATCGTCAGAATCATTTTTTAATTTAATCTTCTTAAATATTTACGATGGCACTTAATTCATTTCTCAAAATAAAAGGACAGGTACAGGGAGACATAAAAGGCGGTGTCACACAAAAAGGCCGTGAAGGTAAAATAATGGTGATCGCCTTCAATCATGAAGTACAAGTCCAAATTGATTCGGCAACCGGGCATGCTACTGGAAAAAAGATCCACCACCCTTTTGTAATTACAAAAGAAATAGATAAGTCAACCCCATTGCTTTACAAAGCGCTAATTACAAATGAAACGCTTGTTATATGGGAACTGCAATGTTTTGCAATAAAAAGTACCGGCCAGGAAGTAAACAACTATACAGTGAAACTTACCAATGCGAAAATCATAGACATTCTCAGCACAATGCTGAACAATAAAATTCCGGAAAATAGTAAAATGCCCATAATGGAAGAAGTAAGTTTCGTTTATGAAAAAATAGAATGGACCTGGGTCGATGGAGGAATAGTTGCCATGGATGATTGGAATTCTAACATGAATGCTTCAGCAAAGAAAACAAAACCAAAAACCTGATTACTTAGGTGGAAATAAAGTTACACCACTTTAGCACCATTCCTGTCATACGGAGTAATATTATCCCATTCTTCTGCTGATGAACGGGCCACAAAAGCAACAACCGGTTCAGTGTCACTCATATTAAAAACTTCATGTGGTACGCCAGGTTTTATATAAATAAAATCACCCGCTTCATTCTCCAACACTTTTTTAAGCCCTTCGCCAAATTCGTGACGCACTTTTCCTTCTATTATATAAAGGATCAATTCGAACCCAACATGAATATGAGCATAGGCAACGCCGCCCGGTGGAATGGTTGCAATGTTAGCAGATAGCTTTGTAGTTCCTACATTTTTTGCAGACATGCCTTGCTTGTAGTGAATACCGTTCCAATCTCTTCGTGCGCCGCCACCACGGATTGTTAGGATACCGTCGTGATCTTCAACTGCATTTAGTTGAATGTTATCGTTGTTGATCTTCATACTTGTTTTTTAAGAAAAAATATTGATTTCTGATTATGCAAAATTAGCTACATAAAGATTAAAAATAATTTGCCATTATCCTCAAGTGAGCTATTCAATAATATCCATTTATTTAGATTGGTATAACTTAGAAGTTCATAAAGCGATTGCGCCATTGAGTTCATCATTCAGTTAACATTGAAAAAAAAATCATGTTGCAATCGTAATAGCAGTAATTTTTTTAACAGTTAATAATAAATATGAAATTCTTATTACCATCTTTGGGATGCATCATTTTGACGCTCTCAGTTCCTGCTTCCCTTATCGCACAAAAAAATGAAATGGTACAGATTGTAAAATCCGCTAGTCAAAAAAAGATCGATGTACTTATCGGGGGGAAATCATTTACTACTTTTTTGTATCCCGATAATCTTGAAAAACCGGTACTTTATCCCGTACATGCTGCCAACGGCACCGTTGTCACAAGAGGCTTTCCATTAAACACACAGCCCGGAGATCCCACGGATCATCCGCATCATCTTGGGATTTGGTTCACTTTTGAAAATGTAAATGGGCTGGACTTCTGGAATAATTCTTATGCAATCCCCGCAGAAAAAAAACATTTGTATGGATGGATAAGAACAGATAAAGTGAATGAAATTTCCGGTGGAGAGAAAGGGGTGATCGCATATCATGCCGATTGGACCGATCAGCAAAAAAATGTATTACTTGAAGAAAATACACGTTTGGAATTTAGCGGAACTGCTCACCAGAGAATCATAGATAGAACTACTAAGCTCACAGCAGATACGAGTGTTTTATTTACTGATGCTAAAGACGGCATGTATGCAATAAGGCTTGCACATGCATTAGAAATTCCGGCAAAAAAAGATCAGGAATTTAAGGATGATAAAGGCAACGTAACCATAATAAAAGCCGGCACTGACAAATTGCCCAATGGTGACTATATTACCAGTGAAGGCAAAACCGGCGACGACGCCTGGAGCACAAGGGGCAGGTGGTGTAAAGTGTTTGGCAAAATGGGAAATGACTCTGTAAGTGTTACCATTATTGACCATCCAAAAAATCCAAACTATCCTACTTTTTGGCATGCAAGGGGCTATGGCTTATTTGCAGCAAACCCTTTAGGAGAAAAAATATTCACCAATGGCAAATCATTTAAAAATCTTCATTTGAAAAAAGGAGAGTCTGTGACGTTCCGTTTTAGGATGATAATTGATGAAGGAAATAAAACACTATCGCCTGAAGAGTTGAATAAAATGGCAGATGCATTTGCAAAAGAAGAATAGGCTGATTTAATGGGACTATAAAACCATTGTCTATAGGGTAAGAATTTCATCCCAAACTTCTTTTAATACAGGAATTCCGTCCGCCAAATTAGTTCTTCGCGTTTGCAGGGCTCTTTCACCGGGGTACATTATTTTTTTTGATTCACTTACAGGAACCGACTGTTGATAATCATTTAATATTGCTTCTATAACTTTTGCAATAGCAGAGTGATTACCCAACTTAGAAACGTCAATTGCAATAAATACTTGCGACAAGCCATATTCAACTTCTTTCTTACTTATTTCATGCGTGGCAAAACCTCCGGACAAAATTGTTGCAAGTAAATCAAGTAATAAAGATAATCCTGCACCTTTCCAATAACCAACCGGCAATGGCCTTAATGATTCTAGTATCAACCCCGGATCATCGGTTAATGCGCCATGTTCATCAAAACCACCATACACGGAAAGTTTCTCATTGTTAAGGGCTGCCTTCTCCATTGCTCCAAATGAATATTGGGACATTGCCATATCCAAAACAATTGCTTCGTCTTTATAGGGAAGTGCCATTACAAGTGGATTGTTGCCCAATCTTGCGTCTTTGGCTCCCCATGCAGGCATATTGGCTATTGTGTTTGTCCATCCAATAAAAACATATCCGGCTTTCGCAGCCTTCCAGCCATAGGTTCCCCCCCGCATCCAGTGATTGGTATTCCTTAATGCTACGCAACCTATACCATTCTGCTTAGCAAGACCCATAACGGTATCGGTTGCCTGAAACGCATTTAATATTCCCGGACCAAGATTTCCATTCCATTGCTCGATGCCGCCGAATTTATTTTCCAATGTTGGTGCTTCATTCACCTTTACAAAACCACCTTTTATATATTGAACAAATCTTGGGAAGCGGTAAACTCCGTGAGTATAAACTCCATCCAAACTATTATGAGTAAAAGCTTCGGCGCATTTTAAGGCCTTATCATCTCTAAATCCTTCGCGTACCAATATAGCCGTGAATCGCTCTTGCATTGCTGCAGCGGATATTCTAACCGTGTTTTTATTTTCTTCCAAAATGGTATTTAAAATTAACGGTATTTAATATAAAATCTCCGGCAGGAAAAAGTATATCACTAAGCCACCACTTCACCTTCAAGATCGTAATCAAAGGCATTCGTGATTTTCACCTGCACGAAATCGCCGGGATGTAATTTTTTTGTTGAATTCACTATTACCTCGTTGTCTACTTCAACGCTGTCAAATTCCGTGCGGCCAAGGTATTTGCCTGCTTCCTTTTTATCAATGATCACTTTAAGTATCTCACCAATTTTATCAGTATTCTTGCGATAAGAAATTTCCTGCTGTACTCCCATGATCTCCTGTGCCCTTTGCTCTTTCAGGTCTTCACTTATATCATCTTCGAGATCGTGGGCAGTTGTATTTTCTTCATGCGAATAGGTAAAAATTCCAACGCGGTCAAATTCAATTTTCGTAAGAAATGCTTTTAATTCTTCCACATCATCCTGGGTTTCTCCGGGAAAGCCGGCGATAAGAGTCGTCCTGAGACAGATACCTGGAATTTTATATTTTATTTCAGCAATGATATCTTCCATCTCTTCCCTGCTTATCTGTCGCTTCATAGCTTTGAGCATTCTGTTGCTCGCATGCTGCAAAGGCATATCGAGATAGTTGCAAATATTTTCACGCTCCTTCATAGCATCAATTATTTCCATGGGAAATTTTGAGGGATATGCATAATGGAGCCTTATCCACTGCAAACCTTCAATATCAGCCAGGGCGTGCAACAAGCGGGGAAGCTCTCTTTTTTTATAAATATCAAGCCCGTAATAAGTAAGTTCCTGGGCAATCAGCATAATTTCTTTTACGCCCCTGGCCACCAATTTTTTTGCTTCATCAACAAGAGATTCTATACTGCGGCTTATATGTTTACCACGCATTAAAGGAATAGCGCAAAAAGCGCAAGTGCGGTTGCAGCCCTCACTAATTTTGAGGTAGGCGTAATGATTCGGTGTTCCAAGTAACCTTTCACCAATTAATTCTGCTTTATAGTCAACATCAAATTTTTTCAAAAGAAAAGGTAAATCCATTGTTCCGAAAAATGCATCAACTTCCGGAATTTCGTCTTCAAGATTTTGCTTGTATCGTTCGCTAAGGCAGCCCGTAACATAAACTTTATCAAGCTTGCCACGCCTTTTTAATTCTACCTGCTCCAGTATCGTATTAATACTTTCTTCCTTTGCTTTATCAATAAATCCGCAGGTATTTACAACAACAATATTATGATCAAGCTTCTTACTTTCATGCAATACATTCACATCAGCAGCAGCCAATTGCCCGCTTAGCACCTCGCTGTCAACCAAATTTTTGCTGCAGCCCAGCGTGATGATGTTTACTTTATCTTTTTTCAGTTTTGTTTTCATTGGCCACTAATTACACGAATTAACACGAATTAAAAAATATATTTAACCAATTAATCAACTAACAATTTCACTCCCCTCGAAGAGCGAATCCACAAATTCCTTTTTATCAAAAATCAGGAGATCCGTCGCTTTTTCTCCTACACCAATAAATTTTACCGGTATTTTAAACTGGTCCGCTACCGCAAGGACAACGCCTCCTTTTGCAGTTCCGTCCAGTTTTGTAATGGCAAGCGCTGTTACTTCTGTAGCCGCTGTAAAATGTTTTGCCTGTTCCAGCGCATTTTGGCCGGTACTTCCGTCAAGCACCAACAATATTTCGTGTGGAGCACTGGGCAAAACTTTACTTATAGAGCGCTTTATTTTACTTAGCTCATCCATAAGATGAATTTTATTATGCAGCCGTCCTGCAGTGTCAATAATTATCACATCTGTATTTCTTGCTATGCCACTTTGCACAGTATCAAATGCAACCGCACTCGGGTCTGCGCCCATAGCATGTTTTACAATGGGCACATTTGCCCGCTGGCTCCATATATTCAACTGGTCCACGGCAGCAGCTCTGAAGGTATCGGCTGCGCCTAATAATACAGACTTGCCGGCTAAAGAAAAATTGTGCGCCAGTTTGCCTATGGTTGTGGTTTTGCCTGCCCCATTTACCCCCACTACTAAAATCACGTGGGGCTTGTGAGCCGGCAATTCATAACTTTTATAAGAAGTATCACCGGGTGAGTCTATAAGAATTGATTGAATTTCTTCTTTAAGAATGCGATTCAGCTCTGCCGTGTTGATGTATTTATCTTTCGCAACTCTTTTTTCAATCCCGTCAATAATTTTTATGGTTGTATCAACACCTACATCTGCACTTACCAAAGCGTTTTCAAGATCATCAAGTACCTCCTCATCCACGGTACTTTTGCCGGCAATTGCTTTTGTAATCTTATCAAGAAATCCCTGCTTCGTTTTTTCGAGCCCTTTATCAAGGCTTTCTTTCTGTTCCTTTTTCCCGAAAATTTTATCAAAAATGCCCATTTCCAATATTTTAGTAAAGGGTAAAAATAAATAAAGCTATCCGCAACTTGTGCCGGATAGCCTTTATAAAAATTTATGGATCAAAATTAACTTGCCAAAAAATCTTTGATCTTGTCCTTGTGAATGATAGACTCTTTAAAAGTGTAAGAACCAGATTTAGGGCTTCTAACAGTACGGACTACTTTTGTCCAGTTTTTTGCTTCCGCTGCCGATTTTTGGTCTTTGGTTTTGATCGCCGTTTTAGCAGATTTTGCCATGATAATTTATTTAATAATATGATAATATGCTAATGAGAAACCATTAGCTCATTACTTAATTTCTTTATGAACAGTAACCTTTTTAAGAATAGGGTTAAACTTTTTTAATTCTAATCTTTCAGGGGTATTTTTTTTGTTCTTTTTAGTAATGTAGCGGCTCGTGCCTGCCAGGCCGGATGTTTTGTGCTCCGTACATTCTAATATTACCTGTACCCTGTTTCCTTTTTTTGCCATTTTATTAATTTGATAACGTGATAGTCTGGTGGTTCCGCAGGTTAACATCTCAGCCAATAAGTAAACCTGCGCATTTAAATCTTTACGCCCTGTGCTCTCATTTCTTTTACGACATGAAAAAGGCCATTCTTATTTATAGTACGAATAGCTTCAGTAGATAATTTTAATGTTATCCACTTATCTTCCTCAGCAAGAAAATATCTTTTCTTTTGAAGGTTAGGTAAAAAGCGCCTGCGTGTTTTAATATTTGAATGGGAAACAGTATTCCCTGTAATGGGTCTTTTTCCTGTAACCTGACATACTCTGGCCATAATGATCTTTTTTTCGGACGGCAAAGGTAACGAAGAAATTATTACCTCAAAAATAATTAATGGACTATTTTTCAGTTTTACGAAGATATCCTGACATAATGATCGCATTTGCTACGATAGCCAGTGTAGGCATGCTTTATGTTGGCTATTCCTAAAATGAAATTATGGAAACATTTGGCAAAATAATCAGTGATGACAAGCCTGTATTGGTAGATTTTCATGCGGAATGGTGCGGACCCTGTAAAATGATGGCTCCTGAACTTAAAAAATATGCGCAGAATAATAAAGACACTGTGAGGGTATTAAAAATAGATATTGACAAAAATCAACCAACTGCTTCGCACTATAATATACAAGGCGTACCTACACTAATACTTTTTAAAAACGGAAAGGTGCTGTGGCGGCAGTCCGGGGCTATGAATGCAAAACAAATTTCTGATGCTGTAAATTCACATCTCTGATTGGCCGGAACATTAGAGTAATTCAATAATTTTTATGGGAAATAATAGTATCAATTCTGTTTACCAGGGCGGCATGGCTTTTTCTACATTAATAAATGGCCATGATATAACCATTGACCTGAATAAGGCCGGTGGTGGCAATAATCTTGGTACCAGTCCAAAAATTTTGATGCTTGTATCGCTTGCCGGTTGCACCGGTGTAGACGTGGTAGGCATCCTCAACAAAATGCGGGTTAACTTTTCTGATCTTAGTATTAATATAGAGGCTCACCTAACAGAAGAGCACCCGAAAATCTACGATGATGTAATTGTAATCTATACCATCAAAGTAGATAAAGAAAACGAGGAAAAGGTTAAAAAAGCTGTTGACCTCTCGCAGGAAACTTATTGTGGCGTAAGTAAAATGTTCCGTGCTTTTGCAAAGCTATCCAGCAAGATTATTTATCTCTGAAACAAAAGTTTGTTTTCCATTTCTGGCTCTCCTGTGTTTCCATTCTCTGGCCATTTGAAGAACTATGGCAAGTATAATAAGCGCAAAGCCAAAGTAAAACCCTTTTCCGAGAAATTTATTTTCTTTAAAAATTATGAAAGCCAGTATAATAGAATAAATGGGCTCCAGGTTATAGGTAAGATTGGTTGTAAATGCTGAAATTAATGTGAGCGCATTCAGCGATAGTATAAAGCTGAACACCGTACAAAAAGCCGCCAAAACCAAAAGCCATATCCAATCGGAAAATGTGGGAATTAGATATTCAGCAGGAAAAAAATGTAAATACACAGGTACAATTAAACAGAGCGTCATGAAGCCACCGGACATCTCATAAAATGTCACTATTTTAGGCGAAAAATTTTTCAGGAAAGTTTTATTATAAATAGGAAAAAGACTTGCAAGCATTGCGGAAATAATCCCGAAGATTATCCCCGTTTTATATTCCGGGTAAAAATTAAATATGAGGTAAATTCCCGCAATGGCAAGGAGGCCAAGAATCACTTCAACAATCACAATTCTTCTTCTTTTAATTAACGGCTCAAAAAAAGAAGTAAAAAATCCTATAGCAGAAAGGCAGGTAACCGAAACGGAAACATTAGAATACTTAATGCTTCCATAAAATGTGACCCAATGCATTGCCACGATTGTTCCTACTCCACACATTTTAACTACATCCTGAAAAGGAATTTTTGAAAATTCTTTTCTCCAAAGTAAAATCATCCCAAGCAAAACAGCGCTTAACAACATTCTATATAAAACCAGCATGCCTTCATTTAAATCAATCAGTTTCCCAAGGATAGCTGTAAACCCGGCTAAAACAACAGCGACATGAAGTTGGAGGAACGCTTTTTTCACCAGCCAAATGTAAGGATGCGAGGGCAATGTACGACGTACAATGTTTGATGAACGTTGTATGTTTTATACTGCCAATTACCAATTTCCCCCTTGGCGATCTCTACAGATGGTCTGTCCAACCTCGTACATCAAACATCATATATCAAAACATAAAAACATTAACATTCCTTTGCACAAAAAAAATATAGCCTTATGAAATGTCGCGTTCATAGTTTTATATTTGCCCCTCTTTATTAAAATGGAATTATGAGCTTTAAACGCATCAATAACATTACAGGCTGGGCTATTTGCTTCATTGCCTGTATGGTATATTTATTAACAATGGAAGCAACCGGCAGTTTTTGGGATTGCGGTGAATTTGCTTCCAGCGCTTATAAACTTCAAATTCCGCATCCGCCCGGAGCGCCTCTATTTATTTTGTTAGGAAGGATTTTCATGATCCCCTTTTCAAATCCTGATAATGCCATTCTTGGCTTGAACAGCATGAGCGCTTTAATGAGCGGTTTCACTATTCTATTTTTATTCTGGAGCATTACCCACTTCGCCAGAAAAGTTGTTGAAAAACAAACTGATGCTACGGGTGTACTCAGCAACGGCCAAATTTTCATGATAATGGCCGCAGGTGTTGTTGGCGCATTGGCTTATACTTTCAGCGATTCATTTTGGTATAGCGCGGTAGAATCAGAGGTTTACGCCAGTTCATCCTTTTTTACAGCAATAGTTTTTTGGGCCGTGCTTAAATGGGAACAAGATGTAACTACTGAGCAACTGAATGGAATCAAGGGACATTTCACAAGAGCTGATCGCTGGCTCATTCTTATATTTTATTTAATAGGACTTGCCGTGGGGGTTCACCTGCTGAACATCCTCACCATTCCAGCCATTGTGATGGTTTATTATTTTAAAAGATATAATGTAACCACATGGGGCACTTTTTGGGCATTTGTAATTGGCTGCCTGGTGACCGGCATCGTGCAGGTTCCTATGATACAATGGACAATCAAGCTAGCAGGGCAATTTGATATCTTATTTGTCAATGATTTCGGGCTTCCTTTCTTTACAGGTTTTACTTCCTTCTTTGTATTGCTGGCCGTAGTTATCTGGTACATGCTCAGGGTTGCAAGGCAGAAGAACTGGAACTTTTTGAAACTGGCGATGTGGAGCTTTGCCTTTGTTTTGATAGGCTTTTCAACCTATTATACCACGCTCATTCGTTCTAATGCAGACCCTGCTGTCGATATGTTTAACGTTGATAACCCGGTGAGTCTTGTAGGTTATTTAAGCCGCGAGCAATATGGAGATTGGCCTGTGCTTTATGGGCAAGATTTTACAGCACAACCTACATCCCAGGACCCGGTAGATGTATATGTAAAAGGAAAAGATAAATATGAGAAAAAAGGTAAGAAATATGTAACAGAATATGCTCCTGAAGACAAACACTTCTTTCCGCGAATGTGGGATAATAGCAATGACCAGGGGCATGCCGATTACTATGCGAGCTTTGCGGGAATTGGAAAAGATCAAAAAACAGCCGCCTATTATGACAAACCTACAATGGGCGACAACATCAGATTTTTTGTTAGCTATCAGTTCAACTGGATGTACTTCAGGTACTTCATGTGGAATTTTGCGGGAAAACAAAATGATATACAGGGGGTAGACATGGGTAATGTGCGTGATGGCAACTGGCTCACCGGCATTTCGTTTTGGGATAATGCAAGACTGGGCGACCAAAACAAAATGCCTGACACCATTAAACACAACAAAGCACATAATACCCTATTTTGCCTGCCGCTAATACTTGGTATTCTCGGGCTTTTATATCAATATAAAAAAGACAAAAGGGATACCCTTGTAACGGCACTTTTATTTTTCTTTACAGGCTTTGCCATCATCATTTACCTTAACCAGGCCGGCAATCAGCCACGCGAAAGAGACTATGCTTACGTTGGATCTTTTTATGCATTTGCAATTTGGATCGGGCTTGGGGTTTTGTATGTGAAAGAACTATTTGAAAAATTTACGAAACCGGCCCTCGCAAATTATGCCGCCGGAGGATTATGCCTTCTTGCAGTTCCTGTATTGATGGCAAGCCAGGAGTGGAATGACCATGACCGCAGTCACAAAGTATTAGCAAGAGACCTTGCTGTTGATTATTTGCAAAGCTGTGCTCCCAATGCAATACTTATCACTTTTGGCGATAATGATACTTACCCATTATGGTATGCACAGGAAGTACAGGGAATAAGAAGAGACATCAGGGTAATTAACTCAAGCCTGTTAGGAACTGACTGGTACATAAATCAACTGCGTTACAAAGTAAACCAAAGTGACCCTATCGACGTACTATGGACACCTGAACAGATAATGGGTAGTAAAAGGGATGCAATTTATTATTACCCTGATGCGCCGGGGGCTAAAGTAGATCAATCACAACCAATGGATCTTTACACAATGTTGAAGGATTATGCAGGCAGCGATGATCCTACGCGGATGGCTCAAAACGGTGATGATTATCTCAATATATATCCTACTAAAAAGGTGAAAATTCCCGTGGACATAAACCTCGTAAAGCAAAATGGTACTGTAAATGCAAGTGATAGCGTAGTGAGCGAAGTTGATTTTGATATCACTAAAAATGCATTGGGGAAAAATGAAACCGCAATACTTAACATCATTGCGGCCAATAAGTGGAAGCGCCCTATTTATTTCACATCACCCTACGACGAACTTGGCTTTCAGCCTTATTTGAGAACAGATGGGCTTACTTACCGGTTTGTTCCCGTGCGTAGTGGCGAAGTAAATCGAGACTGGGCATACAATGTAATGATGAATAAATTTGTTTTTGGGAATGCCGATAAACCAGGCGTTTATTATGATGAAGAAAACAGGAGGCATTTAAATACCATAAGGATGCAGTATGCGCAGGTAGCAAATAATCTTGCAGAACATGGCAGGAAAGATGACGCAAAGAAAATGCTTGAAAAATGTGATAAGATGATGCTGCAGGAAAACTTCCCTTATGGGCTTGTTTCACGCCGCCAGCAACAGGACCAGATCTCGGGGCAGTTTTTACTAGCTGCCTATAAAGCGGGAGATACTGTATTAGCGAAGAAAGTATCTGATGCATTACGTAAGGATCTTGAGCAACAGGTAACTTATTTCAATAGTCTTGATGAAAATAAGCAGGCTTCCCTTTCTTACGAAAACCAGATTGTAAATCAATTGCTGCAACAATTACAGCAAATGGAGCAATATTTTAAAGCGGCTGCTCCGGCAAATCCGGAAGCAGGAAACCCGGTAATTAATAAAGTTCCAGGGCCTCCCAAAGACACACAGGTGAAATGATAAAACGCAAGAAGGCTTTTTGAAAAATAATTTCAATCCCGCTCCGACTAAGGAAGCGGGGTTTTTTATTTAACATCCGAACCATTTTAAAAGGAAGTTTGTTTAGTAATTTGCGCAGGAGGTGAGGGCGGATAAGGGGATCATGAAAAAGTTAATAACTTTAAATATCAGCTGACAATTAATAACAGAAAAATGCTTGGACATAATTTCGCAAAGTTCGATCCAAATGAAAATAAAAAATCTTCCTTCGAGAAGCTACTGGACATTTTCATGCAACTGCTTACCTATACCAATGGCGATGTAGGCGAAGCCCTAAGTTGGCTTACTGAACTGGATAAAGAATATAAACTTACTGACGACGAATATGGCATGGGAGATTTTATAGAAGATTTGAAAAACAAAGGCTATATCGACGAAAACAAACAAAACGGCGAAATAAAGATCACCCCAAAAACAGAACAGGGAATAAGAAAACGCAGCCTTGAAGAAATTTTCGGAAAGCTAAAGAAGACAAAGCCGGGTAATCACAATACTTTTAAACCGGGCGGCGGCGATGAGATAAGCCCTGAAACAAGGCAATTTCAGTTTGGCGATACCTTGGAGCAAATTGATTTTACCGAATCAATCCGCAATGCCCAAATCAATCATGGAATAGACAGCTTTAGCATGCACGAAGACGACCTTCAGATTCGTGAAACTGATTTTAAGTCGCAGACATCCACTGTGCTTATGATTGACATTTCGCATAGCATGATTCTTTACGGGGAAGACAGGATAACGCCGGCAAAAAAAGTTGCCATGGCTTTAAGTGAACTTATCACTACAAAATATCCAAAGGACACGCTGGATATAGTTGTTTTTGGCAACGACGCATGGACAGTTGAGATAAAGGATCTTCCTTATTTACAGGTAGGGCCGTATCATACAAATACAGTTGCCGGGCTGGAACTTGCAATGGATATTTTAAGAAGAAGAAAAAATCCTAATAAGCAAATTTTCATGATCACTGATGGAAAGCCTACTTGTCTTAAAATAGGGAGGCGCTACTATAAAAATAGTTTTGGGGTTGACAGGAGAATATTAAGCCGTTGCCTGAACCTCGCAGCGCAGTGTAAGAAATTGAAAATCCCTATTACGACCTTTATGATCGCCAGCGATCCTTACCTGCAAAAGTTTGTAACGGAATTTACTGAGACTAACAATGGCAAAGCTTTCTTCGCATCCCTTGACAGGCTCGGGGCGTTTATTTTTAAAGACTTTGAAAGCGGAAGAAGAAAGACAGTCTATTAAGCAGCTCGGATCTAAAGTTGAAAGGTTTAAAATTATCTATTCAGATTTTATTTTAGAAATTTCTTTATTTTGAATACGATTAATTTCTTCTTTAATAACTTGCAATAGTATGAAAGAGTATATAATAAAAATTCCAGATGATTCAGAAGAAATTGTGACTGCAGTAATGGAAAAATTTGGCGTGAAAACAATTGAGATTAAGCCCAAAAAAAGGATTGTAAAAAAAACAACTTCAAAAAAGAAAAAACCTTCTTCAAAAAAAAAGATCGATCACACCTATTTGTTTGATAAATGGAAGAATGTTGAGATTGACGCGGAGACTTTAAGAGAACAGTCATGGTAGTACATGAAACAATTTTGGCAGATACAGATATCTTGATCAAGGCATACAGAGGTGATAAGTTCAAACAGAAAAATCTAAAGCTGCTCAAAGATAAATATTGCATATCTGTGATTACAGCATGCGAATTGCTAAACGGGTCAAAAAACAAATATCAACGCAATGAATTCAATAAAGCATTGCGATATTATTATATTGTTTTCGTAGATGAAAAAACATCCGAGATAGCATTTAAACTATTCAAAAAATATTCATTTAATAGTAAAATGAGAATATCAGATTCTCTTATTGCAGCAACAGCAATAAGAAATGATTTGTCTATTTATACGGATAATAAAAATCATTTCAACTTTATTGATGGCATCAAATTTTACAACGAAAAATAAAAATGGACATACAAAAAATAAAAACATTAGGCGAATTAACAGCGAGCAATTACAAACCGAGATCAATTAAAGAAGAGATAAGAGAAAACCTCATAAAAAAGATTAGCAAAAAGGAAATTACTTTTCCCGGCATCATTGGCTATGAAGATTCCGTAATTCCGGATACAGAGAGAGCGTTATTATCACGCCACAACATCTTGTTCCTTGGCTTACGTGGCCAAGCGAAGACCCGTATGGCACGACAAATGACTGAATTATTGGATGAATATATTCCCATAATACAAGGCAGTGAAGTAAATGATGACCCGTTTAATCCTCTGAGTAAATATGCCAAAGACCTTGTGAATGAAAAAGGAGACGATGCTCCCATTACCTGGTTGCACCGAAGCATGCGCTATGGCGAAAAGCTCGCTACTCCTGATGTAAGTGTTGCCGATCTTATTGGAGATATTGACCCGATAAAAGCAGCAAATCTTAAATTAAGTTATGCAGATGAACGAGTGATCCATTATGGCATAATTCCGAGGAGTAACCGTGGAATTTTTGTAATTAATGAATTACCCGATCTGCAGGCACGCATACAGGTTTCGCTATTTAACATACTTGAAGAAGGCGACCTTCAAATAAGAGGATTTAAGTTGAGGCTGCCGCTTGATATCATGTTTGTGTTTACCGCTAACCCCGAAGACTACACGAACCGTGGCGCCATTGTAACGCCGCTTAAAGACAGGATCGAAAGCCAGATACTTACTCACTACCCTACTTCGATAGAAACCTCCCTCACAATTACCGAACAGGAAGCGGGCATTCATGAAGATCAGTTGAAAAAAATAAATGTAAGTGATCTCGTAAAGCGGCTTATTGAACAGGTTTCTTTTGAAGCGCGGGCAAGCGAATATGTTGATAAAAAAAGTGGCGTCTCTGCAAGGCTTACCATTGCTGCATACGAGAACGCTGTAAGCGCGGCCGAACGACGTGCGATCATGAATAAAGAGAAAGAGACACAAGTGTGGATAAGCGATCTTGTGGGCATAATTCCCTCAATAACCGGCAAAATAGAACTCGTGTACGAAGGAGAGCAGGAAGGCCCGTACCAGGTTGCTTATAACTTAATGGAGAAAGCCATACGGACGCAGTTTGCAAAATATTTTCCCAATCCCGAGACGTATAAAAAAAGAAGAGTTAAAGAAAGTTCAGCCGATGAAAATCCATATCGTGCCATTACAAAATGGTTTGATGCAGGTAATCACTTAAATATTTTCTTTGGCTTAAAAGACGAAGATAAAGTTCAACTACTGTATAAGGTTGATGGTTTATACGGTATTGTAAAAAAGCATTTTCCCAATTCAAATGCAAAAGAAAATGCGCTGCTCATGGAATTTGTGTTGCATGGTTTATCAACTTATTCTCTTATAAGCAAAAAAGTGGTAGAAGGTAAAATCGAGTTTAAAGACCTGATGGGAAGCATGCTAAACATGAGCGCTCAATCTTTCAGCGATGATGAACTTGATGATGAAGATTTTAAATAAATATTATCATCATCCCTCTTAAAACTTATAACCAAGACTTAGGCCACCTGCGAAAACGGCACCAATGCCTCCCTGGAATACAACCCATGGAGAAATGAAAACCCGAACGGAAATACCATTGCCTAAGAGTTGGTACCTATAACCAGCAGATGGTACAAAAACGGCAACTGATTCGCCGCCAAAATAATCGTTGCTTGCAATTGTAAGAATAGTAGTACCCAATCCTGCTTCAAAATAATGAGGTGCCTTTCCTGCCAAATAATTTAAGCCAATAGGGAATATTAGAATAGAACCTGCACCGCCACTTCCCAACAATCCAAAGCCCGCATGGGCTCCAAACCCTTTCTGTTCTTTAAACCTGATGTCAAAGTTTGCTGTAAAAACTGTGGGGCCGCTTACCGAGAGAACTTCACCATAAACAACTTTTGCTGTGCCACTCTTATTGCTGTCTTGTGAAAAGCACTGAAGGGACACCAGTAAACTCAAAATAAAACTAAAATGTATTCTCATAAAAAGATTTGGTAGTGAATATAAGGTCATCAAATGTAAACGTAGTGCTTAATTAGGTATGCTTATCACTAATCGTTAAGCGATTTAAACCACGTTAACTTCCCTTTCCAGTTCAACCCCAAATTTTCCCAAAACACTTTGTTTTATCTCTCCGCTTAAGTCATATATTTCTTTACCCGTCGCTTTTCCATAGTTAACTAGCACCAATGCCTGTTTTTCATAGCAACCTGCATCACCTTTTCTATAACCTTTCCAGCCACATTTTTCTATGAGAAAACCTGCGGGAATTTTAAAAGTATTATCGTTGATTTTGTACGAAGGCATGCCCGGTTCCTTTTCTGCCAATGCTTTTAGTCTATCGGACTCAATCTCCGGATTCTTAAAAAAGCTTCCGGCGTTACCTATCACTTTCGGGTCTGGCAGTTTTGATCTCCTTATATTAATTACAGCATCAGATACTGCTTTCACGCTTAATTTTTCAACCTTCATTTTTGTCAATTCGTGCTCTATAGCACCATAAGAAATATTAAACACCGGATTTTTTCGTAGTCTGAAAGTGACATTCAATATAGCAAATTGTCCTTTATATTTTTTTTTGAACACGCTTTCGCGATAACCAAATTCACAATCAGCATTCTGAAATTTTTCGATGCTATTCTCTCCTATATGCAGTGCCTCTAACTCGTAAAAGACATCTTTTATTTCTACTCCGTATGCGCCAATATTTTGCATTGGTGAAGCGCCGATATTTCCGGGAATCAGTGAGAGATTTTCCACACCACCGAAATTGTTGCTTACACAATACATCACGAATTGGTGCCAGTTAACTCCGGCCCCTACCATTACATAAATATATTCATCATCTTCACCAACAAGACTAATTTCCGGAATCTCATTTTTTAAAATAATACCGTCAAAGTCTTTTGTAAAAAGAATATTGCTGCCGCCGCCTAAAATCATCTTATGATCTTGCTTCCGGTTTTCTAAAATTTCAGAAAGATCATCGGCAGAAAAAAACTCAGCAAAATATTTTGCATAAACATCTATCCTGAATGTGTTATAATTTTTAAGAGAGAAGTTTTCTGTAAGCTTCATGATTGATTTTACGATTACAAAAATATTTTTTTATTTTCTTTAAAATTAGACTGAACCAATTGATGCATCTAAATCGGATCAACATCAGGAATAACCACTACGCTCCTGAATCTCTTCTCTGATTTCAAAAGATCTATGGAATTGCTGATCACTTTTTTTTGAACCTGTATTTGTTTTGCATCCCTGGTAAGTTTAATTAAAATTTCCATAATGTACATATTTCGCACACGGTTAATCACGGGGGCTGCCGGGCCTGCAAGGTTTGCAAAATCCTTCTTTAATAAATTCCCCAATATATCCGCAGCTTCCTGCACAACCTCCTTCATTTTATGTTTTAATGTAATGCGAATAAGCCTGCTGTATGGCGGGTAAAAAAATTGCTTTCGTGTAGCAATCTCGTAATCATAAAATTTTTGATAATCGTGTTGCTGAACAAATAACAAAACAGGGTGATTAATTTTCGAGGCCTGTATCATCACCAGGCCTCGTTCCGATTTACGCCCCGACCTTCCGCTTACCTGTTCCATCAACTGAAACGCTCTTTCATTTACCCTGAAATCCGCAAAGCTTAGCAATCCATCAGCATCAAGAATTCCAATAAGATTTACTTTTTCAAAGTCCAGGCCTTTTACTACCATCTGCGTTCCTGCCAGAATATCAATCCGGTGTTGTTCAAATAATTTGATTAAAGTATCATGGGCATTTTTTCCTTTCACAGAATCAACATCCATTCTCGCAATCTTATTTTTGGGAAAATCCTCAATAAGCTCTTCTTCGATTTTTTCAGTGCCAAAATTTTTCTCTATCCAGTTTACGCTTCCACAGGCCGGGCAGGTTGTAAGCTTGGGGTAAGTGTTACCACAATAATGGCAGTGTAGTTTGTTTGAATATTTGTGTAACGTTAAAGTAACCGCACAGTTTTTACATTGCGGAATAAAACCGCAGGTCCCGCAGATTAAAAAAGGAGAATATCCGCGGCGATTCTGAAAAAGTATAACCTGCCTGTCGTTTTTCAAAGTAGTTTCAATCGCTGCCTTCAGTTGCGGCGATATCATCACTTTTCCTTTTTTTGCAGCGGCAACGGTTCGCGTATCAATAATCTGCATTTCCGGTAGCTGCACACCACCATACCTTTCATTGATGGAAACCAGGACATATTTATTTTTACACGCATTATAATAACTCTCAACAGATGGAGTTGCACTGCCCATTAACACTTTGGCTTTAAAAAGAGATGCATAGAAAACGGCGGCATCCCTTGCATTATATCGCGGCGCAGGCTCCTGTTGTTTGAACGAGGGGTCATGTTCTTCATCAATTATGACCAGGCCAAGATTTTTAAAAGGAAGAAACAAGGCGCTCCTCGCACCGAGTATAATTTTTAATTCCCCGGTTTTTATTTTGTTCCAAAGTTCTACCCTTTCGTTGTTATTAAACTTAGAATGGTAAATGGCAATATTTCCGCCAAAATTTAATTGTAATCTTCGTATAATCTGTGCAGTTAGCGTTATTTCAGGAAGCAGGTAGAGAACTTGTTTCCCTTCCCGTACAAACTTTTCCATTTGCTTTATATAAACCTGTGTTTTACCACTGCTTGTCACTCCGTGTAACAAGCAAACGTCCTTAGCCTTGAACGCCTCCTCAATCTCTGCATAAGCTTTTGCCTGGGCATCATTCAACTCAAAACTAAATTCCATTTTTTTGGGCAGGCTCTTTAAACGATCAACATTTCTTTTTTGGATAAAAAGAATATTTTTATCAACAAGGCCTTTTAATTGGGCAACAGTAGCACTTGATTTTTTTAGAAGCTGGTTTTGTGAAACCTCTCCTTCTGTTTTCATGAAGTGCAAAAAGCTCAGAAGAAGCTCCATTTGCTTTGGCGCTTTATTAAAATTATTTAGCAGTTCGCTCAGCTTTTCATCCGTGTCAAACTCAGGATTTAGCAGCACATAACTTTCTTTCTTCTCTTTATATTTATCACTAAAGGCTTCCCATACAAAGCAAACTTTTTTTTCAATGAGTCTTTTTACCAAAGGATAAACATGAATAATGTCCGAGACCTGCTGAACTTCGGTAAGTTTCAATTCCTTTTTTATCAGTAGCGCTTCAGCAACGAGGTATTCCTCATTATCAAGCTCGGAAAAATCTTCTCCATATTCTTCGTTATAAATTAAGATTGCCTCACTGCTGAGTTTTAAATGCGTTGGTAACGCTGCAGCCATCACTTCACCTTCGCTGCACATGTAGTAATCACTAATCCACTTCCACAATAAAAGTTGCTGTGGGTAAACTATCGGCTCATCGTCAATAATATTCAGAATATCCTTGGTTTCATAAGGCGGGCGGCTATGGCTTACCTGCTTTATAATGCCTGCATATTTTTTATTTTTGCCGAATACAACTTCTGCCCGGCAACCAACTTTTATTTTTTTATGAAGTATTCCGGGAACTGAATAAGTGTAAGTTTTTGGAATTGCGAGTGGGAGAATTACGTCAATCCATGTATGCGACTCACGCAAAGGCTCAGTAAATAATAAAGACTCATCATTAATTTCATTCATCTATACAAAGATATTATGTGCCGCCGGATTTATATTGCGATTATGAATCAAGTGAGTCTTTGAACGTGAAGCCCTGATTATAGTTCATTAATATTCTTCATTTGAAAGAACGCCGGGATCAATCCAGTTAGCATGGTAGCGTATCAACCCTTCTTCCATTCGATGATAAATTTTCTCTTTCAACGAGCGCACATCCTTCATTGTTAATCCCGTTGTATCTGTTGCAGAAAGATACACAGCACGGCACTTACCAGGGTTTAGCGAGAATATGCTTTTATAGTTTAACCTGTCGTATGTATCTAAAAATAAAATAGGGCGAATAGGTTTTTGCGTTTCTATTGCAATACGGAAAGCGCCATCATAAAAACTTTTTAAAGGAAGTGATGATATATTAAATGTGCCTTCAGGGCAAATAAATACCGATATCTTTTTTTGCAAAAAGAAAATCAGGTTTTCAACACTCTTCACTCTTTGTTTCGGACTTTCGCGATTTACTAAAACAGCGCCCTGTTTATATATAAATCCAAAGAGCGGAATTTTTGCCATCTCTGCTTTGCCAAGTATTCTTACATGCTGATGCCGTATGACTTTCATCATCATCGGAATATCAAGGTAAGAAATATGATTACTTACAAAAATATATTGCTCCTCAGGATCGTGCTTTTCTTCATAGATAGTTTTATGCCTTATTCCCGTGAGAAAAAAAAATCCATCAGCCCAAAACCGGCATATTCTATAAAGCAGATTTCCACCTCTTATTTTACCCATTAAAAAAGAACATAAGAACAAAGGGAAGAGCAAAATCATAAGCATAAGAAATATGGAAAAACCATAAATACTAAATAAATACCTCAAAATCTTATGCAAACAGACTGTTTTAAGCTTTAAGTTATCTAACGAAAATCGCGGAAAAATATGTAAAAATGATATGAAACAGACCTCTGTGTATAAAAATCATATTAAAATTAAATTATTTAGAGATTTTTAATCCATGATGTAGGCAATTTTATACTAAATCCCTTACATTTGCACTCCAAAAATTTGGAATATATGTACGCAGTAGTAAAAATAGCCGGCCAGCAGTTTAGAGTTCAGCAAGGACAAAATTTATATGTACCTCACATCACTGGTAAAACTGGTGATAAAGTTGAATTTTCTGAAGTTCTTTTTCATGAAAATGAAGGCAAGATTTCTTTGAATGCAGATTCAAAAATTATAGTGAAAGCTGAAATCATAAATGAGCTTGTAAAGGGTGATAAGGTGATCGCATTTAAAATGAAAAGAAGAAAAGGCTTCAGAAAAAAACACGGCCACCGTACTCAATACACTCATATAAAAGTTACAGGCATCGCCTAGTTTCTAAATCCTAATTATCAATTTTTAATTCTTCATATTATGGCTCACAAAAAAGGCGAAGGCTCCGTAAAAAATGGTCGCGATTCACAAAGCAAAAGACTTGGTGTAAAAATATTTGGAGGCCAGGCAGCAATTGCCGGAAATATTATCCTTCGTCAAAGAGGAACTGTTTATCATCCGGGAAAAAATGTAGGTCTTGGAAAAGACTTTACAATTTTTGCAACCGTTGATGGAGTGGTTGAATTTAGAAAAACCAGAGGTGATAAAACATTCGTTTCGGTAAATGCAATCGAAGCATCTGCGTAAACAAAATTGATCTTCACGCAAATTTTCTTTAAATAAAATTTGGCAGTTAAAAAAATGTTTTTATTTTTAATTATTATTTACTAACAATTAAATTCTAAAAACATGGCAATGGCAAAAAAAGCTGCTCCTAAAAAGGCTGCTGCAAAAAAAGCTGCTCCTAAAAAGGCTGCTGCTAAGAAAGCTGCTCCTAAAAAAGCTGCGGTTAAAAAAGCTGCTCCTAAAAAGGCTGCGGTTAAAAAAGCTGCTCCTAAAAAAGCTGCTAAAAAGAAGTAAGAATGCATTTTTAAAGCATAGTATTTCTAAAGTC